>NZ_JAILPX010000049.1 GCF_024699275.1 Selenomonas sp. | reverse complement strand
CATTCCGAAACCGCTGTTGTATTCAACCTGACGGAACGTCAGCAGGTTATCATCAACACCTGGTACGGCGGTGAAATGAAGAAGGGCATGTTCTCCATGATGAACTACTTCCTGCCGCTGAAGGGCATTGCTGCTATGCATTGCTCCGCCAACACCGATAAAGAAGGCAAAAACACGGCCATCTTCTTCGGACTCTCCGGCACAGGTAAGACCACCCTGTCCACGGACCCGAAACGTCTGCTGATCGGCGATGATGAACACGGCTGGGATGATGAAGGCGTATTCAACTTTGAAGGCGGCTGCTATGCCAAGGTTATCAACCTGGATATGGAATCCGAGCCGGATATCTATGGCGCCATCAAACGCAATGCCCTGTTGGAAAACGTAACCCTGGATGAAAAGGGCAAGATTGATTTTGCCGATAAGACCATCACGGAAAACACCCGTGTTTCTTATCCCATTGACCATATCAAAGGCACCGTTAAAGGCTTTGTCAACGACAAGAGCGCTGCTCCGGCTGCCAAGAGCGTCATCTTCCTGTCCGCCGATGCATTTGGCGTACTGCCTCCGGTTTCCATCCTGACTCCGGAGCAGACGAAGTATTACTTCCTGTCCGGCTTCACGGCTAAACTGGCTGGTACGGAACGCGGCATCACCGAACCGACGCCGACTTTCTCCGCTTGCTTCGGTCAGGCATTCCTGGCACTGCATCCGACCAAGTATGCAGAAGAATTGGTTAAGAAAATGGAAGCCAACGGCACGAAGGCCTATCTGGTAAATACGGGCTGGAATGGTTCCGGCAAACGTATCTCCATCAAAGATACCCGCGGCATCATCGATGCTATCCATAGCGGTGCCATCAAAAAGGCTCCCACGAAGAAGATTCCGTTCTTCAACTTTGAGGTACCGACGGAACTGGAAGGTGTTGATACCAACATTCTGGATCCGAAAGATACCTATAAGAATCCTGCTGAATGGGAAGAAAAGGCCAAAGATCTGGCTCAGCGCTTTATCAAAAACTTTGATAAATACACCACCAACGAAGCTGGTAAAGCTCTCGTTTCCGCTGGTCCTCAGCTTTGATTGCTTAACTTACATAAGGAAAATGCAGCTTGCTTTAATTGCAGGCTGCATTTTTTGCATGATATGGATAGCAAAAAAGACGGCAGAGCTGTCACATTCCTCTGACTACAATGCCGTGTTCCAGGTTTGCTTATGGTAAAATCAGATTTGCCAACGTGGCCCGCCAAAAGACATGCTATCTTACCCATAACTGTACAGCTGCCACAGAAGGGATGCTCGTGGCCTGGAATTACTGCAATCATCCACTATAATCCCAAACAGCCAGCTGTCTTCTATACGGACCTCGACCAGTATCAGCTCGGCTCTCAGCAGTTATCCCAAATGGGCCGTATAGGTGTAATAATAACCTGCTTTACGACCTTATTCGCTATTTGGATGATAACTAATCGGTAAGGCAAATACAGACAGCTTATAAATGAATTTTTATCAATCAGGCCGGATGTTTCCTCAAAAAGACGAAGGCTATATATGGATAAAGCCTTGTGGCAGGGAAGAACTGCCGTTTTTTGATTTCGCGTAGTTAAAGCAGGTGAACCAATTCGATGAATCCGAAAAAGAAAATTGCCCTTATCACCGGTGCCTCCAGCGGTTTGGGAGCAGCGTATGCCAGGTTATTGGATAGGGAGGGGTTAGATGAATTATGGCTGGTTGCCAGAAGGGCAGACCGTTTAACGAAGCTTGCCGAAACCCTTACCACGACCTGCCGCTGTCTCCCGCTGGACTTAGCCCAGGAGACAAACTTAGACGTACTGGAGCAGGCGCTTGCGGCCGCCAACTGCCAAATAGCCTATCTCGTAAATGCCGCCGGTTTTGGTTGTATCGGCTTAAGCCGGGAATGCTCACGCAAAAAACTGCAGGAAATGGTAAAGCTCAATGCCCTGGCAGCCATGGGGATTACCGAAATCTGCATTCCCTTGATGACCAAGGGCAGCATCATCCTGGAAGTCGCATCCTGTGCTGCCTTTCAGCCCATTCCCAATCTAACGGTCTATGCAGCCACAAAAGCCTTCCTGCTATCCTACAGCCGTGCCCTGCACGTAGAACTGCAAGATTTAGGCATAAACGTTACGGCCGTCTGCCCCTTCTGGATTAAGGATACCGAATTTGTGGCCAAGGCCAGGGAAACGGATAAACGGCAGATTTATCAAGATATGCCCGGTGCCACAAACGCCAAACACGTAGCCGAAAAATCCTTGAAAGCCGCAAAATCCGGGACAGCAGTCTGTACTCCGGATACCGTAAGTTTCCTGCACCGCATCATCACGGCCATCATTCCGCACCGACTGTTGGCTCAGGCTTGCAAGGGGTAGATTCTTACGGGAAATTTAAGGGAATATTAATGGAAATCAACACAAGCAGGGGAGACCCTTCCGCGAAACCATACGCATAATCCTAATCACCCCCCTGTCGGTGGTATTTTTCTTTATCGGCTGGCTCTCCATCATCCCTTGGGGCATTATCTCCAGTAAAGCGCTCTTGGGCAAAGCCGACCACGACTTTCTGGTACTGCCCATTAGGAAATAATACCCCAAAAGGACCCGGTTTCCCGCCTATTGTTCATTAGGAACAGCCAGCAGGAAACCGGGTCCTTTTTCACGCAGCCTTTAATATTGTATAAAGGTTAAGAATACTTTATAATAATAGATATATAGTTGGAATTAAAAACATCCGCTATGACGAGGCAGGAAAATTCCCCTAACTTATCAGGGGGACACAAATAACCAATCAAGAGGTAAGCAAAGATTCCTGCCTTGTAGAAACGCCAAGCGTAAGTTTTGCCTGCGGCAAAACTAAGCCAATAACGTTATACTACACAGGGAAACGAAGGGCTGAATTTGGGGAATTTAAGGAATCACCGCTGTGCTGCGCGAATACTGCGAATATTTTTTTGTTTTATTGCATTTACGATACTGAACTTGGGAATAGGTAACCTTCCACAGGAAGAGCCGGCTGCCGTTGCTGCTGCCATCAACACCAATTTACCCAAATATGTTCGGGTTGGCTATGTCAACATTCCCTGCTTTATGCAAGGCATGGATGATGATACCGTCAAATCAGGAATGGCTTACGATTACCTGCAAAAGATATCCTACTATACCAATTGGCATTATGCCTATGTTTATGGCGATTGGAACACCATTCTGGATAAACTCTATAAGGGAGAAATCGATGTCCTGGCCGGCATTTCCAAAACGCCGGACCGGGAGGGCAGGATTTTATTTCCGGATTATCCCATGGGAGCCGAAATCTATTATATCTACACCTATGCCGGTCATCCCATAGCCGGCAAGGGAATCAACGGCCTTACAGGGCGTACTGTCAGCGTAAATCAGAATACCAATATGAAAGGTATTCTGGAGCATTGGAATGCCCTCGGCAACCGCCAGATTACGATAACTGCCTATTCCGGCAACGAAGAACGCTACCGGGACCTTTATGAACATCGAACCGATGCCACGGTGGATACGGATAATGCTGTGGAAAACAAGGAGAATCTGGTGCCGCTGGTTCCGATTGGCAAAGCCGATTACTATTTGGCCATCAATAAGAACCGCCCCGACCTGCTGGAGGATTTGAATCAGACGCTGGAAAAGATCAATTCCACCAACCCCAATTTTACGAATGACCTGGCAAACAAATACTTCTCTCAGCGCGCTGTAGTAGCAAGTGTACAGGACGAAGAGCTGCAATGGCTTAACGCGCATCCCCAGATTACCGTAGGCTATATCGACAATTATCTGCCCCTGTCCGACAAAATGGAAGATGGGCAGGTAAACGGCATTATCAAGGATATCCTGCAGTCATTCGCAGAAAACCTGAACATCCAGGATAAAATCCATTTTTCCTATATTCCCTATAATAGCTATGACGATTTGGTTCAGGCCGTTGCCAGCGGCCAGATTGATATGGCTTTCCCCGTCAACAACAACGTGGCTCAGGCAGATAAAAACGGTTTGTATTTAAGCAGCGAAGTAATCAACACCCGAATGTATCTGATTTACACCGGAGATTATGCACATCTTAATCCTCAGCGTTTTTCCGCCATCCGTGGAAATTCCATCAGCGACTATTATATCCATGAATACTATCCCACTGCAGAGGTAATTTATTATGACACCCTCGAGGCAATGCTGAATGCAGTCAAAAAAGGTGAAGTAGATGGCTGCATCCTCAATCGCTTCCGGCGAGACCGTTTGTTGTTGCACACGGATTATGCGGATTTGCAAAGCATCGAGTTAAAAAACCTGTACAGCCGCAGTTTTGCGGTAAAACGGGGCAATGCAGAATTATTGTCCATCCTGAACCGCGGCATCAGCAGCCTGCCCAGCGGCTTCGCCTTCAATGCGGCCTATCCTTATACTACATTGATTGCGCCCATGCACTTCAAGGATTATATTGTTCAGCATTTATTCGCCTTTATGGCTGCAGCAGGCTTGATTACCATCGTTTTCACATGCCTGTTGGCTTATATCATCATCATTCAGCGAAATAAACAACGAATGCAATATATCGCGAGACACGACAGTTTAACGGGGCTGTTGAACCGACGCAGTTTCAACGATTTTGTCGATACCCATGGACAGTCTTTCCCCAATGACAACCTGATTGTTTTAGCCATGGACATCAACGGACTCAAGACAGCCAACGATACCATGGGGCACGAAGCAGGCGATGAATTGCTGACGGGAGCTGCGGCAACCATGCAGCAGGTACTGGCTCCTTACGGTTCTGTATACCGCACTGGTGGAGATGAATTCATGGCCATACTGGAGGCCCTGCCCGAAGAAATTCCCACCGTTCTGCAGGCATTAAAGACGGCCTTCGGCCAATGGCAAGGGAAAAAAATCAAGCACTTGTCCGTATCCATGGGAACTGCGCATAATGATAATGCATCAAAGATGACCCTGCAGGACTTAATCAGTGTGGCCGATCAGCAGATGTATCAGGATAAAGCCGCTTATTATCAGCGGAATGGCCATGACCGCCGACGCCATTAAGAAAAATTTTCTTTCTTCCGCAGCTTGTAATTGACAAAACGCAGGGCATACGATACCAAGGAGCCAATGTGGATATTGATGCTAGCTGATTGACAGGTTATGGGGAACGTGCTATAACAAAAACTATGGCAAAGATGCCTGGACGATTTTACTGCGTCCAGGCTTTTTCTTATGGCACTTTCTGCAGAACAGAAAAAGCCGTTATATTTCGTACATGACCAAAAACATCGCAAAGAAAGAAGGACATTCTCATGGATTTTTCAATGGTGCATTTCGCCATCATGTCGTTGACCATCTGCCTGGTTTTAGGCGGTGGCCTGTATGCAGCAAGGTCAGTCCATTCTGCTGAAGGTTTCAGCCTGGGCGGACGTTCAGCGGGCGTCCCCATGATTACCGGCAGCATTGCAGGAACCTGTGTTGGGGGAGGAGCCACCGTGGGAACAGCCCAGCTGGCCGGTTCCATAGGACTGTCTGCGGTCTGGTTTACCATCGGCATCGGTCTTTCCCTGCTGATCATGGGACTGCTTTACGCCCGGCCCCTGCGCTATACGGGGCTGGAAACCATCTCTCAATATCTGGTGGGCAACTATGGTAAAGGCGCAGGCCGTTTTGCGAGCTTTGCCACATCCCTGGGCATCTTGTTCAGTGCGGTGGCCAGCACCCTGCCGGGAATCGGCCTGCTGATTGCCTTGACAGGCTGTACTTCCTTAACCGCCGCAGGAATCCTCTTGTTTCTGGTAATCTTATACGCCTTCTTTGGCGGCATGAAAAGTGCATCCGTAGGGGGACTCTTAAAGATGATCATTCTCTTCATCACGCTCTTTGCCCTGGGGTTTTCTGCCTGGCAGGGACTGCTTAGCCAGCCGGAACTACTGGCCGATAAACCCGCAGATTTCCTAAGTCTTACCGGCATCGGTACAGAAAGCATTCTAAACAATCTCGCCTCCGTTTTTGTGGGCATGATTTGCACCCAGACCTATATCCAAGCAATCTTTTCTGCCGCTACCCCCCGCACAGCTGCAGCAGGGCTGATATTGGCCTCTCTGGTAGCCATTCCCATCGGTGTTCCCTGTGCCATGATGGGCATATACATGCAGGCGGCTCATCCGGAACTGCCTGCCATGCTGGCTCTGCCAGCCTATCTGTTGCATTATGCATCTCCCTGGATGGGTGGGGCAGCGTTAGGCGGCATTATCCTGGGCATGATTGGCTCCATTGCCGGTCTTTCCCTGGGCATGGGCACCATGATTTCCCGGGATATGCTGGAGCCCGCACTGCATATAAAGAACGAAGGGCGTAAACTCCTACTGTTGCGCTTCTCCGTTGTAGGTTCCGTCCTCCTGGCCATTCTCATTGCCATAACCCATCGGGATTCCCAAATTCTCTTCTGGAACTATCTGTCCATGGCCCTGCGGGGATGTGGTGTATTTATCCCGCTGACTTTGGCCATCTTTAAGCCCCAAGCCTTGTCTCCGCAATGGGCTTTGGCATCCATGGTCCTATCTTTAGGTACCGCTGTAATAGCCGGTTTTATTCATACGGCGGTTTCGCCCATCTTTATCGGTCTGGGGGTAAGCCTTGCAGTCGTTTTATGGGGACTCTTCCGGCAAAGGCATAAAGGCCAGACCTTGCCCCAACATATTGCAGGATAACAAAATCCCCCAAAACATCCCATCTCATCATGCAGAACACGAATAGCAAAATAAATGGCATGATAAACGAAATGCCATCCGAAAAGGCCGTTGAATCTTATAGTCCAACGGCCTTTTTCCTATGAATAACACCAGGATTTACACCTGAAAAAAACGGTTGGCAGCATCGCTGAGAGCAATGAGCACCGCTAAAACTGCAGCACCACCGACCAGATACTCCGCACAGCCCAACAGATTCTTATTATGCCAGTGATTTTTCACATTGGTCCAAACCACTTCCAATGTGATGAACAGGGCAATAAAGCAGATAATATTGACAACAAAACGTAAGAATTCCATAGATTCAGTTGCTCCTTTCGGTAAATGATAGATGATCGCCCCGTTTTTTGACGATTTGATAGCCTGTGGAGGAAACCCTTTGAGCAAGGCTGCGAATGTGTTCAGCCGCTTCTTCACCTGTACAGATTTTATGATCGTAAAGGGTATACTTTTGGCGCACAGCAGTGGGGGACAGATTGGGCATCAAGACATTTGCTCCCGCCAGCAGACCCTTTTCCCGGCCTTCAGGGTCAATGGTGCCCAAGGCCGTGGTGGCGGGTAATAAGACCTGGGGCAGCAGCAGGCGGATAATGGCCAGCAGCTTGGTGGTCATGGCTACCGTACCAGCAGGATAGCCGGCCAGCGGTGTATCGTGCTGGGGAATAAAGGGACCAATGCCCACCATTTCCGGCTGGAACGCCTGCAAAAAACGCAAATCCTGCAGCAGATGGGCAATGGTCTGCCCTGGCGAACCCACCATCATGCCACAGCCCACCTGATACCCTGTTGCCCGCAAGTCCTGCAGGCACTGCATGCGATGGCTATAAGACATTTCTGCCGGATGCAGGCACTCATAATGAGCCTGATTTGCCGTTTCATGGCGCAGCAGAAAGCGTTCCGCGCCAGCGGCAAAGAGCCGGGCATAGCTATCCCGTTCACGCTCGCCGATAGACAAGGTCACAGCGCTGTCAGGACAGCGCTTTTTGATGGCACGAATCAGTGCTGCCAGCCGTTCGTCAGTAAAATAAGCATCTTCCCCCCCCTGAAGGACAAAGGTGCGAAAGCCCAGTTCGCGCCCCTGTTCACAACAGGCAAGGATTTCTTCCTCAGTCAGCCGGTAGCGCTGTGCCCGTTCATTTCCCCGGCGAATGCCGCAGTAATAACAATTATTGCGGCAGTAATTGGTAAATTCGATCAGGCCGCGGATATAGACGTCCCGGCCATAATTTTTTTCCCGTACAGCCCGGGCACGCTGCTGAAGAAAATCCATGGTTTTCTCATCCGCGCAAGTCAGTATGGCAGTAAATTCTTCATCGGTTAAATCCCGCTGTTGTTCCAGCTTCTTTACCAGATGACTATAGTAATCTTCATTCATCATCTTAAGGCTCCTGATTGGCATAAAGTGATATATGTTCTATCAAAGTTTAGCAGAAAAACATGGTTGACTCAAGTTCTTCCCGGATTCCCATTCCCAAAGGAGGAAGGGAGGTGCGGAAAAACGAATAGCTATACAATAGAAAAAGCGGCAATACCGTTTAGGGATTGCCGAAAGAAAGAGAAGGCGATATCCTTTGCTCTCATATCTTGCTCATGCTTACCAGTTGCCTGACCCATGGCCCCAAATGCCACTGACCGACGAAGCTTTTGTCCGCCAATGGCAAAAAGCTAACGGTCAGGAAGTACTTCACTTTCTAAAAGCTGCTTTCCTGTTGCCCATAACGAACTGGCATTGGGAAAACCTCCCGGCCATGACCTTGGATTTCATCCAAACTTTGGGAGGTAAGCTGCCTGTAATCACCACGTCCAGCCATCAAGATTTTCGACAGATGTACGCTCTGTTAAACGGCAAAAACACACTACGGGAACTGCCGCCCACCGTCAATGCCTTTACCATGCAGCTTTTGCTGCCACAGTGTTTTCACCACCGGATACTGTTATTGAACCGAGCATTCTATAGCAACATTTCCGCCACTCAGATGGGCCTTACCACCGAGGAATGGCTGATTCGTTCTCAGCGCCTGCGGCTGCGCCATGAATGTGCCCATTATGAAACCCTGCGGCTGCTGGGCGGCATGCGAAATCATCCGCTGGATGAAATCATTGCCGATACCCTGGGGCAGATTGCCGCCTTTGGCAATTTCTCTGCAGACCGCCAGCGCTTATTCTTTGGTTTGGATGCTGCAAAGAACACCTGCCACGGGCGGCTTACCTTCTATTGTCAAAAACTCAATCCAGAGGAGCAACAGGAAGTCTATAGAGCGGTCAATAAAACCCTCGACCGAATCGAACCGGAAATCAATGGAATACTGCGTCATAAGGCCACGAATCAGGAGATTTTTACCGGACTGGCCAGGCTTCGTCTCACTCCCTAGGAAAACACGGCAGATGCTCCAAGTAGCAGCCCGATAGGAAAATTAGCTAAAGCCATAGCATAAAAAGTCCATAAATAACACACATTTGTGTACAGATAAAATTTACCGAGAACTTCTTGACACATACATCCCCAATATATTTGTTGATTAATGATAACTCATGTGTTATCATATAATCAAGAAAGGTTAAGCATATGCACAAGATTATTTTTTATGCAGACAGAAAAGGTAAATCCCCTCTGATGGAATATATCAACGAATTAGAAGCCAGCAAAAGTAAGGATAGCAGGATAAAGCTGACTAAGATTCGTGAATATGTAAAAGCTTTAGCCGTAAACGGCACATATCTTCCAGATAAATATGCAAAGCATCTTGATGGAGAAATATGGGAGCTTAGGCCGATAAACGATCGAATTCTATTTGCCGGATGGATAGATGGTGCTTTTGTTCTCCTTCATAGCTTCGTGAAAAAGACACAGAAGACTCCCAAGAGAGAAATTGAACAAGCAAAGCGGGAATTGGCAGATTTCAAGGAAAGGGAAGGTATATCATGAATTACACCAAAGGCGGCTTCCCTGTATGGGATGATGAATTTGACAAAGAACACTTCACGCCAGAGGAAATAGCAGAAAGTGATCTCCGCGTCGCATTGATAACCTCACTTGTACAGGCCAGAAAAGAACAAGGACTTAGCCAAAGAGACTTAGAAAAGATAAGTGGAGTGAAACAGCCTCAGATAGCACGGATGGAACGAGGAGATGCAAATCCTCAACTGGATACCATTTTGAAGTTGCTGGCAGCTATGGGAAAAACCCTTGCGGTAGTGCCATTGCCTTCAAAGACATAATGCGATATCTTTTATAGACGGAGAAGTTTAGGCTTCCCCGTCTTTTTGTATGCTTATCCATGAGAAACATTAAATCTGCATGACCATATTTTGACCGCAAAACTGCTAAAAATGCATTTTTCCACTTTTTACTAATCACTGAAAAACCGTATAAAATAAGGCTTTATGGGGTGTAACTATTTCGGCTGAATAACACCGTTAATAGATATGGTATTTTTTCCAGGGGATTTGATCCAAACGTACAGTCTTTAAGAATTCCACAATATCCTTCCGTCCATAATAATGGGGAGTGCCATTATTATCCTGACTCATGAGGATGATGGGCATATTGGGAAAGAACTGCGCCAGCTCATGGCGGGTTTGCACCATTCTGGCGGTATACATGGTAACGGATTGCTTCACCGCAATAAGGGCAAAGGTTACCCCCTGTTCGATAATAACGGCTCCGTGTATGGTCATAATGGGTACCTCCCGAAAACTCTTACTTTGACTTTGACACTATTTTAACAAAGAGTCTGCATGGGGGCAAGGTTTTATGCTATACTAGAGGGTAATCGTCTTACTTTAGGAAGGAATATTTATGGAATCTGCAAATCACATCGATTTTTGTCACCTTCATGTTCATACGGAATTCAGTCTTTTGGACGGTGCCGCCCGCATCAAGGATTTGGTGAGCCGGGCCAAGGAACTGGGCATGAAACAGCTGGCCATCACAGACCATGGCGTGATGTACGGAACCATCGATTTTTACAAAGAATGCCAAAAACAGGGCATCAAGCCCATTATTGGCTGTGAGGTTTATTTAGCTCCCGGCGCCCGTCAGGAACGGCAGGAAGTCAATGGCACAAAATACTACCATCTGATTCTACTGGCAGAAAATCAGACCGGCTACAAGAATCTAGTCAAACTGGTATCCCTGGCCAATATTGAAGGCATGTACTACAAGCCCCGGGTGGATAAGGAGCTCTTGCGCCAGTATCACGAGGGCATTATCTGTCTGTCTGCCTGCATTGCCGGGGAAGTGCCCCAGGCCCTTATCCAAAGCAACAAGGAAAAGGCGGACCGTCTGGTTCAGGAATATGTCGATATCTTCGGCAAGGATAATTATTTCCTGGAAATTCAAAATCATGGTTTGCCGGAGGAACGCACCGCCAATGAAGGCCTTATTGAATTGGCGCAAAAATACGGCATTGGTTTAGTAGCCACCAACGATAGCCATTATGTACGGCGTGAGGACAGTGAGTTCCATGATATCCTGCTCTGTATTCAGATGAGCAAGACGGTGGATGACCCGGATCGTATGCGCTTCAACAGTGATGATTATTATCTGAAGTCACCGGAAGAAATGGCCGCTCTTTTTCCGGAATATCCTGAAGCACTGAGCAATACGGTAAAGATTGCCGAACGCTGTCAGGTTGACTTTGAATTCGGGCATATTCAACTGCCGTATTATCCCATTCCAGAAGCGTATAAGGATGATGAGGCTTATTTGCGCTCCCTTTGTGAAGAAGCGTTGCCCTCCCGGTATCCGGAAATCACTGTTGAAGTAAAGAAACGTTTGGATTATGAGCTGGAGATTATCCATCGCATGGGTTATGACAGTTATTTCCTGATTGTCTGGGATTTCATCAATCATTCCCGGAAAGAAGGCATATCCGTAGGCCCTGGTCGTGGTTCGGCAGCCGGCAGTATCGTGGCCTATTTGTTGGGCATCACCAATTTGGACCCCTTAAAATACGATTTGCTCTTTGAGCGTTTCCTGAATCCGGAACGGGTAACTATGCCGGATATCGATATCGATTTCTGCTATATACGCCGGGAAGAAGTCATTGACTATGTAAAAGAACGCTACGGCTATGACCATGTGGCGCAGATTGTCACCTTTGGTACCATGGCAGCCAAGGGGGCTGTAAGGGATGTGGGCCGGGCCTTAAATATGACCTATGCCCAGGTGGATGTCATTGCCAAGCTGATTCCCAATGAGCTGAAGATGACCTTGGACAAGGCCTTAAAAGCTTCTTCCGAGCTGCGCAGTCTCTATGAATCCTCAGCGGAGGTGCAGCGCTTAATCGATTTGGCTCGGAAAGTGGAGGGCCTGCCCCGTCATTCCTCCACCCATGCTGCCGGCGTGGTTATCGCCAAGAAGCCCCTGACGGACTATTTGCCGGTGTCCGTATCGGAAGGCACATTGGTTACGGAATTTGACAAGGACCATGTGGAGGAACTGGGGCTCCTGAAGATGGACTTCCTGGGGCTGCGCACATTGACGGTAATCAGCGATACCTTAAATAATATCCAAACCTCCCGCGGGGAAACGGTGGACATCAACACCATCCCATTGGAGGACGAAAAGACCGCAAAAATGCTCTGTGAGGGCCATACGGGAGCAGTGTTCCAAATGGAATCCTCGGGCATGACGAATTTGGTCAAGGATTTGGCACCGAAAAACTTTGCCGACCTTATTCCCACCGTGGCCCTTTATCGACCTGGCCCTCTGGGCAGCGGCATGGTGGAGGATTTCATCGGCGGCCGTCATGGGCGCAAGGAAGTAAAATACATGCATCCGCTCCTGGAACCCATCCTCAAGGAAACCTTTGGCGTGGTACTCTACCAGGAACAGGTCATGCAGATTGTGCAGGTGCTGGCCGGCTTCTCCCTGGGGCAGGCAGATTTGCTGCGCCGGGCCATGGGGAAGAAGAAGCATGAAATCCTGATGGCCCAGAAGGAAAACTTTCTCAAGGGCTGTGCCAGCAACAACATCGATGCCGGCCTTGCCAATACCATTTTTGACCTGCTGACGCATTTTGCCGATTATGGTTTCAACAAATCCCATAGTGCGGCCTATGCGTTGGTAGCCTGGCAGACGGCCTATCTAAAGGCCCATTATCCGGCCGAATTCATGGCTGCCATGCTCACCAGTGTCATGGATAATGCGGCCAAGGTACCGGTCTATATCGAACTTTCCCATCGCATGGGCATCAAGATCCTGCCCCCGGATATCAATGCCAGCGATATCACCTTCGGTGTGGATAAGGGCGATATCCGCTTTGGTTTGGCAGCTGTGCGCAATGTGGGAGATGCTGCCATAAAAGCCATCATGGCAGCCCGTCAGAAGGAAGGGGCATTTTCCTCCCTGTTGGATTTCTGTACCCGTTTGGATATGGGGACCGTAAACAAACGCGTCATTGAAAGTTTGATTAAATGCGGAGCCTTTGATTCGTTGAAGGTCAAGCGCAATCAACTGCTGGCTGTGCTGGACAAGGTGGTGGGCGAGGCCCAGCGGCGTCAGAAGGATTTTGCCCACGGCCAGCTGGGGCTGTTTGGCGATATGATGCAGGATGAGGCTGAGGATATGACCTTACCGGACATCGCTGAGGCGGATATAAGCACCATGCTTGCCTGGGAGAAGGAAAACACCGGATTTTACATAACCGGCCATCCTTTGGACCAATATCAAGACAGAATTGGGCATCTGCCCCGGCTGGAAACGCTGCTGGGCAGTGAAGTCAAAGACAAGCAGACCCTGCGGATAGCCGGCTTGGTAAGCGAATGTAAACGGATCACCACCAAAAAAGGCGAAACCATGTGCTTCGTAACCCTGGAGGATTATACGGAACAAATGGAAATCACCGTTTTCCCCCGGCTCTTCTATCAGTGCATGAACGTACTGTTGCCGGATAGCCCCGTGGTGATTCAGGGGAAAGCCGATACCAAGGATGATACTGTTAAGCTCTTGGCGGATAAAATTTGGCCCATGGCCGATTATCAGCCCGAATACTATCTGATGCCGGCTAGTAATGATGAACAGTTAATGACGGCGCTAAAAGAACTCATGGCGAAACATCATGGCGAAAATGATGTCTATCTGTATCAGGGCCGCTGGCAAAAGCTGGGCGAATCATATCGCTTGGATAATCAGGAAGAAACCTTGAAGGCCTTAGAAGCTCTTTTAGGGAAAAAAGCCGTGAAAAAACGGTAAGAATCGGTTTTCTCTGGAGAATACTTTCTATAGCGGCCCCAATAAGCAAGGAATGGACAAACTTATACTTTTTCCGATACAATGATGCGGATATAAAAAGACCTCGAAAGCCTATGAATAAAGGGCTTCGAGGTCTTTTTGTATTCACGTATTTATAGTGGCTTCTAACATCGCTGCAAAGCTAGCGCAAGATATATTTTGATATATCGTCTTGGTTATATCAAAATGTGTCCTGCGCTTATTTTATTGCAAAAGATAATAAAAAACACGTATTTGGTGGATAAAAATAAAATTATTTTGCGCAATGTCTTGTGGGGGGGGGCATCTGTGCTAATATAATGGAGTGTGTAAAAATAGCGTGAACGAAAGGAAGAATTCCATGTTTCAAGTCAAACAGACGGAAGAAATGATCAATAAAACGTTCCGGCTCCCCCAGAGCCTCCTAGACGAATTGAATAAAATCGCCGAGCATGAAAAGGTATCAGTCAATAATCTGGTACGGCAATGCTGTGAATATGCATTGAGTAATATGAAAACGGATAAATGAAGAGAGAATTTTGTGATGTATCGAAATGCTAATTACTGTGCGTTTTATGTAGATAAACCTTTTAATGAGACAAATTTAACTGCAAATACTGCAAAAGATTTCCGTTATTATAATTTGTTAAAAGCACGGAAAGCACAGGTACCCAGGAGACCTTCTTTAGTAGCAAACATACAAATTATTCTTCCACCCCCAAAATGAATAGGAGTGAATCATGACTTTTAAGAAATTACATAATCCATTATATTTAACACCTATGATTTTTTTGATGGCTGATTATATTTCCGTAATACTGACCGGATTGATTTCAACAAGTATATATAGACTGTACGTTAATTTAAGCTATATATACTTTTGGTTGCCAGTGACTTTTCTGATATTTTTAGCACAGGCTAAAGCCTATGCTACTATGCAGCCCATTATCTATACCGTTAGAAGCATTTTCTATGCAGTGACTTACGGACTTATTGCTTATATCGTGGCGTTGTACTTCTTTACTGACTGGATGGCAGCACGTTCGTTCTTTGCGGTATTCTGGTTAGTTTTACTGATAACACTCTACATCGAACGTTTGCTTATCAGTCTGTGGCTGAAACACAATCATCATCTATATGAAGATGTGATTTTCGTAGGTGCAGGCAAGACGGCTGAACGGGCCTTACACTACTTTCAAGATGACTTGGGGTATCGGTACCATGTCATTGGTTTCTTAGACGATAATCCGATTTCCGACAAAATACCAGATAGATATAAGTTGCTGGGAAAAATCAGCGAAGCAGAGAAAGTCGTGGAAAACAGCCATGTACAGAACGTAATCATCACGGCACCGGGGATGGAGCGTGACAAATTACAGCAGCTCATAACCACCGTCCAGCCCCATGTACGCAATTTGTCTTATGTACCGGATTTGATTGGCACGCCGATGATGGGCGTAGAAGCGCAGGTGCTTTTCACCGAGGAAATCCTTATGCTTCACCTGCGTAACAATCTGGCTATGCGGCGCAATAAAATTTACAAACGAATTTTTGATTTGGTTTGCACGATTTGTGGCGGTCTGTTGATACTGCCGATTATTGCAATAGTGGCATTGCTGGTAGCAATTGACAACAAAGGCAATGTAATCTTTGCCCATCGCCGTATTGGTAAAGATGGCAAGGAATTTCCCTGTTACAAATTCCAAAGCATGGTGCCGAACG
>NZ_JAILPX010000141.1 GCF_024699275.1 Selenomonas sp. | reverse complement strand
TTTCAAAGCCATCCATCTCCGGCATCTGTATATCCAGCAGAATCAAATCCGGTGTATTTTTTCCCATATATTTCAAAAGATCCCGCCCGGAACGCAGACAGGTGACCCGCATATCCTGCTCCCGCAAAATGCGTTTTACATATGTCAGCGTCATGGCATCATCATCAACAACAACAATCCAGACTCCCATAGTTATCTCCCTTCTCCCCCTTTAATGATTAAGCAAGGACAAAATGGTTTCGTATTCAAAGTGTTCGACTGCTTGTTTAATCTTTTTATAAAGTTCGGCCTCTGTCTCCGGAATGCGGTAATCATCCATCTCGGCGATAATCTCTTCGAGACGGTCGGAATCCATTTCTTCTGCCGCAGCCAGCAGTTCTTCGTAGACTGCTTCCATAAGCTCCATATCCGCCTCGGGTTTCTCATTTTCCGCCGCCAAGAGACCTTCTTCAAAGACTTTCGCCAACTGAACCTTAAATCCCCGATACGTCTCGATGAAGTTTTCATGATGCGCCCGGATATAGTCCATGTTCCCGGCCTTGCCGGCATTTTCCAGCAGCTGCGCTTCTTCACCGAATTCTTTGGCGCCAATTATTCTGGCCGAACTCTTGAGCGCATGCACCTTGATGGTATAGTCCTTGAGATTTCTGTCCGCATAAAAGCCCTCGATAGCCGGTGCCATTTCATCAATGGAGTCATAGAAAATCTTCAACAGCGGCAGATAGGCCTCGACCGAGCCGCTGTTCTTTATGCCAATGCTAAGATCCAGCCAACCTGCGCCCTTCAGCGGTGCAAGGCAATCCGGAAGCTCCAAATTCTCCTGCTCCATGACTTCTTCGTGCCCAGCCGCCCGCAGTTTTTCTTTGGGCAGATAGGCCAGCAGCATCTTCTCAAGCCTGTCGGTGTCAATGGGCTTGGTCAGATAATCGTTGAAGCCAGCCTCCATATACTGCTCCCGCGCCCCGGAAATGGCGTTGGCAGTCAAGCAGATTACCGGCGTAGTAAAGTTGGGGCCGTCTGCCTGTTTCTTTAGCTCATGCAGCGTCTCCACGCCATCCTTGCGCGGCATCATATGGTCAAGGAAGATGATATCGTATTTTTTATCCTGCGCCAGCAAGAGTCCCTCGTCACCATCGTTAGCCGTATCGACCTGCACCCGGGTCTGCTTTATGAGGCTCTTGAACACCGTCAGATTCATGGGGTTATCATCCACCATCAGCACCAAGGCCTCCGGTGCAGTGAATTTCTCATGATATTTCTTGTGCCCTTTGAGCAGTGCCTGATAGGATGCCTTGTAATCCCCCAACGGCTCCCATTTGACAACACGCTGCCGCAACTTGAAGGAGAAGGTCGAGCCAACACCGTAAGTGCTTTCCACCTGCAGAGCTGAACCCATCTTTTCCAACAGATTCATCGTGATGGCCATCCCCAGGCCCGTGCCTTCCACATTGCGGTTACGCTCTTCCTCAATGCGTTCGAACTTAGAAAACAGCTTTTCCATATCCTCCGGCTTTATGCCGATGCCAGTATCCTTGACCATCACACAGAGCTCTATGTCGTTCGGCTCCTCGGGAATGTGCTCGAAACCGATAGACAGCGTCACACTGCCCTTTTCCGTATATTTGACTGCATTGGTCAGGATGTTCGTAATGACCTGCTTGACGCGGACTTCGTCACCAAAGAGCCGCTTGGGCGTCTCCTGATCGAAATCCAGCAAAAGCGTCAAGCCCTTGGCATCCGCCCGCGTATGAATCATATTGACCAAATCGTTCAGCATGGACGAAAGGTCATAATCCACAGGGATGATTTCGAGCTTTCCTGCTTCGATTTTGGAAAAGTCGAGGATGTCGTTAATCAGCCCCAAGAGCGTATTGCCCGCATTGCGAAGGTTCTCGGCATACTCGATTACGTTTGGCTCGTGGCTCTCGCGCAGAATCATTTCATTCATGCCCAGCACGGCATTGATAGGTGTACGGATTTCATGAGACATGTTCGACAAAAATGCCGACTTCGCCTCATTGGCTAAGGCCGCACTCTCCGCTTTCTGGTTGAGTTCCTGCGCCAGCCGGGTCTTCTTTTCGTAACGGGTCATGATGACCATCAATATGGAAACCACCAGCAGCAGCACGAAGATGGTCAGCACGAATGTTCTTCTGAGCTGCGCAAAGGTGGACGTCGCATCAAAGACCGACACACATTGCCAGCTGTTTGCCACTGGCATCGTATAGGCAATGTACTCGGCATCACCAAAACGGAACGAAAAATACTTTTCATCGGCAGAACGCATCTTGTCGATAAGCGCCCGGCCAAATGTCCCTTCCTCATTCAGATAGCATTTCCCCACTTCGGCCTTGTCCGAATGGGCTACCACCTGATACTTGCGGTCCATGACAATCTCGATATCCGATTCACCATGGACAGCCAGTTCCTCCGTTATCGTCTGCAGATGCCCCAGAGAGAAATCCATCGCGGCCACGCTTTTGACATCACAGAGCGACTTGGATAAGGTAATCATCATGGTATGGGTTTGCGCATCAAGATAAGGGTCCACAACGGCCACATGACCGATGTTGGCCATTGCGCCGCCATACCAAGGGCGTTCCTGTGGTACAAAACCAGCATGGGGAGTCCACCCGGTGCCATCAAGGAAATCATCCTGCACGATCGCATACAGGCCCATTGAATTTCCCCCCGAGATGTGCTCGATGGCGCCTGACTGATTCAGCAAATAATCGCGCATTTCCGCATGGGATTTCCCCTTGCGAATCATGTCATCGAGGGTGCAGGATGCCACGCGTATGATGTCAACACCGGTGGACAGGTAATCGTTAATCTGACTGGCTGACCTGGTGGCGACCAGTTCCTGTTTGACAATGATTTTCTGCTTCATTTCGGACTGAAGCATGGCGTAATAAGCCATAACCACCATCAGGAAAAACAGGATGATAATCGTGGTCATGTCTACTCTCTTCAGGACGGAATTCATTTTTTCTTGTTGTTTTGCATCCATCTTCTTCCTCCTGACAGAGCTTACCGGACAATCATAATATCACTCTCAAACCACTTTTGAGAAATTTTCCCTAAGGTTCCGTCAGCTTTCATTTCACTAAGAATTTTTTGTACCCTGTTGCACAATTCTTTGTCCTCTTTCCGAAAGCCCAAGGCCAGGTCCTCTTCGCTAAGGCTGTCGTGAAGGACAAAATACCGCTCGCTATTAGATCGAATGAAGTAACAGGCAGCCAGCGAATCCACGAGGCCGGCATCGCATTTCTTTTCTTTCACCTGCTGGAGAACAGCCATATTGTCCGGCAGCGGAACGACTACCGCGTCCGTACAAAGGTTCGATGCATGAAAAGCATCATATGTCGTGGAGCCAACCTGCATCCCAATCACTTTCCCCTTGAGGTCATGCATCCACACAATACTGCTGTCACCACGAATGACAAAGACGAGATTATCTTTTACATAAGGTTCCGTCAGGCTCATATGCTCTTTCGCCTGAGGAATTACGGACATACTGCCCACGCAGTCAATTCTTCCGCTAGCAAGGTCCTCTTCCTTATGCTTCCAGGCAATGGGACGTACCACGCATTTAACGCCCAAACGGGCGCAGATTTCACGGGCCAGGTCAATGTCCAGCCCGACAAATTCCCCGCTTTCATCGGTAAAGCTCATCGGCGGGAAGGTGTCATCTACGCCAAAGACAAGCTGTCCGCGGTCCATTACCGTTTGCAAGGAAACGTCCTGCGTGTGGACGGTATCTCGCGAACCATTGTAAATGGCGATAATAGCCAACGGCAGCAAAGCTGCACAGGCCGATACAATCAGCAGGTACCGCCATTCCTTAGACATGGGCTTTTTCGCCGCTGTATCTACAGCCTGTTCCTTTTGCACCTCATAATCCTTTACAATCCGTCGCAATGTCAACGAAAGGAGCAGCAGGCCAATCAGGTTTGGGAAGGCCATCAGCCCGTTGAGCGTGTCCGAGATATTCCAGATATTGTTCAGGAATTCATAGCCAGAGGCATCCGTCAGCTGCAGACCGGAAGCACCAACGATAATCATCACAATCAGCAGCAGTTTCATAACGGCCTTGGACCGTACACCAAACAGATACGTCACGGCCGTTTCCGCGTACCAATACCAGCCCAATATCGTCGTGAACGCAAAGAGCATCAGCCCGATGGAAAGGATGTACTTGCCAGCCGGGCCGAGCGCTAACTCAAATGATTGGAGCACGAGCTGCGCCCCCGTAAGTTCCGGAAAGTACGTCATTGTACCGGTCACGAGAATAGCCAGCCCCGTTATGGTACAGATCACAAAGGTATCCAAAAATACCTCAAATATTCCATAGAAGCCTGTCCGAACAGGATGAACACTATCCGCCGTGGCATAAGCCATCGGAGACGAGCCCATCCCGGCCTCATTGGAAAAGACGCCGCGGGCAATGCCGCGTTGAATAGCTTCCATCACGCACCAGCCTGCTACACCACCTGCGACCACTGTAGGTTCCGGATGGAAGGCCATATGGAAGGCATTGAGGATAACCACCGGAATTTGCGTCCAATAACTCAAAATCAGAATGCCAGCGCCCACCGTATAAAAAACGACCATGAAAGGAACGACGAGCAACGCTACACGGGAAAGGCTGCTGAGTCCACCGATGATGACCAGACCAACCACACCTGCCATCATCACACCACTGTACAGGTGGTCCACATTCCAGCCCATGAACAGCACTTCCGCTACGGAATTAGCCTGAACTGCTGACCCCATCCCCAAGAAAGCCAGCAGCGCAAACAGTGCAAACAGAACCGCCAGAAACTTGCCGATGTATTTCCATACGCCGCCCCACGCACCGAGGCCATATTCCAGTACATACATCGGCCCGCCGCGCCAAGCACCATTTTCATCCTTTTGGCGATAATGAACAGCCAGCGTAATCTCTGCAAACTTGGTACACATGCCAAAAAAGGCCGAAATGAGCATCCAGACAAGTGCCCCGGGTCCCCCCAGGTGCAATGCTGTCGCTACCCCGGCCACATTGCCGGTTCCCACCGTCGCGGCCATCGCTGTAGCCATCGCTGCAAAAGCGGAAATGGCACTATCATCTTCGCTTTTCTTTCTAAAGCTGAATACTTCGGCTAATGCCGGGAAGAAATAGCGGAGCTGGGGCAGTCCGAGCAAAATCGTCAGATAAATACCTGTCCCCACCAGCAAAGTAAGACCGGGAGGGCCCCAGACAAAGTGATTGACCACTTCGTTTATTTGCATGATTTCATCCAACAATAGCCCCCCTCCTTTCTCGAATACCCACGCTTGTCTGACATCCTCCTTTCATTTCGTCTGGCACACTGCTGTTCAAATCTTTTTCTGCAAGTAGCTCAGCAGCTTTTCTTTTGTGGTGGATTTTAGAATATAGCCGGTTGGTTTCAGCTGTAATACACGTTCTACCTGGTCCTTCCCGCCAACGCCGGTCAGGAAAACAACGGGAATCCCCTGGGTGGATTGCTCCTGTCTTAACATTTGAAAGACCTGTGGACCATCTACTACGGGCATTTCATAATCGAGCAGAATCATATCGACGCTTTTTTTCGCCAGAAATGTAATGGCCTGTATCCCCGCAGTGACGATACTGACTTGATAAACATCTTTTAGCCACTCGCGAACCATTTTGGCATACGAGGGGTCATCATCCACGATTAAGATGTGTTTCTTGTTGTTCCCCTCGACTTCGGGGAAAATCCCATCCGTTACAGCCAGTTCCAATTCTTCCATCTTCACGGGTCTGTCGAGCCAGCCCACATGGAGCATGCCAAAAATCCTGCCCGTCAAATCATCGCGTTCACTCTTATCGCCAATGACGATTACTTCACATTCACATTCCAAATCATGGATTTTGCCATAGATATGTTCGAGCCAGTTAAACTTGACGACATCATCCATAATATTGTTCGGCAGATAAAAGATAAAGGTAGCTGATTCCTTTTCCTTATCCATCTTGGGCATCTTATCTTTGTCCTGGGTTATGATGGATACCTTGCAGCCCATTTCCTTGAGCCTGCGCTCGATACCCTTCACCACCACACTGTATTTGCACATGACGATAATCACATTTTTTATTTTTTTCTCACTCATATAGATCCCTCCTGTCAGCATCCATTGCAGTCAGCCTGACTTTTTTCTTTCCCCAAAAATCCCAATAATCTTTTCGTAGTAAAACTGCTCGGCTGCAGGATATTCACCAAGTCATTTAGCATAGACGCTATATATAATTTACGAGAACGATTTCGATTTTTCCTGCTTCCATCAGCGAAAAATCAAAAATTTGATGATTCGCTAGCCTATCCATTTATTCGCAATATTCGCGGTTTAAGTCTTAAATCCTGCTGCCAGAGATGTCTCACGTTAGCGTCATAGCACTCAAAAAAAGCTGTG
>NZ_JAILPX010000103.1 GCF_024699275.1 Selenomonas sp. | reverse complement strand
GGCGCCGACAGCTTCTAATATACGCATCCAACGTGCCTCCTCTCACTCATAAAATACGGATTTCTACCACCTTTTGATTGTAACAGGCAAAAGGCAATTAGTAAATATAAGTGTACTATTTTTTTGTCAAAATTTCAAGTTATTTCCATATAATTATAAGCATAAATCCATGTGACAAACGGTACATATGGATTGACGGGTGCGTACTGCCGACGGGGGCTTCGCTGAATGTTGCTGGTGCGTACTGCCGACAGGAGCATGTTTTGGGGACTTCGCTGAATGTCTGGCAGGGAGAAAACGTACCTCGTTGTTACCCGCGCCGGTCACCACGGCGCATTGACATCGCGGTGTATTGATATTGCACCTCGCCAGCCAGCCTGCGGCAGTCGCTCCGTTCCCCAAAACACGCCCCCGTCGGCAAGCGACGTCCTGCTGCTTCAACTTATCCCATTACTTTCCTGCGGCCGCATTTCTATAAGCTGGATTATTCGGATTTAACTTATATGCTTTTTGGTAGCACTCTAATGCTTTCCCCTTATTCCCTAACTTTTTATAAGCAATCCCCATAATATAATAGGCACTCGCATAATCAGGCTTTAGGGAGATTGCTTTTTCATACTGCCTTATTGCCTTTTCCTTCTGGCCTAAATGATAATAGGCATTCCCCTGTCCAAAGTATTGGTTCGCCAAGAATTCCTGATTGTTCTTTTGTTCTTCTGCCCGCAGCTGCTGTTTCTGTGCTTCCGTAGCCGTTTTGTAACGTTGCTTCAGTTCCTCCATTTCCTTGCGCAGGCGTTCGTTTTCTTCCTGATACTTGCGCAGGGAGTCTTCCAGTTCCAATCTGCCGTTCTGGATTCGCCCCTTTACACTGTCAGTGTCCACCGTGGCAACGATATGGCATTGGTATTGGATGGAATCTCCCACTACTACCGGATGATATTGCGTAGACTTTACCTGCAGGATGGCCGAGGACAACAAGCGCACTTCATCCTTGGTCAGTTGTCCCAAGGATACTTCACTGCTGCTTTCGATATATACCGCCGCCTGTTCACTGGCCCGGCGCATGGCATCCACCTTGGCCCGCTCTTTGGCGAGGGCCTGATTTTCCTCCATGCCATCGCCCATCTGATAATAACCATCTGCTTCAATGGTACGGACTTCTGCCGAAGCGGAGCCAGACATCCACACCCCTGCCATCAGCAACAGACCACAAGCAATGGCCTTAACCTGTTTGGACTTGATCATAACTTTCCACTCCTTTGCAAACGAAACGACATCGCTGCCTCGTTTCTCACTTCTAAATCATAAGCCAAATATAATATAATCAGAATTATCTATCATAATACATTCTCATACCTTATCGCTGCGTATATTATGATATTCCGGTTCTTATCCTACCACCTACCACCAAACAGACGGTTGGCAAACCGCCCGCTTGACGTTTTTGTATTACCAGTTTGCCTCTACATATCTTTGCGCCACATTCAGTTTAAGATTGAAACGTGTCATGATTTTGTCAATGGTAGTTTTCTTGTCCACGTTAAGTTCCTTCAATGTAGCAATCATGGCCTTGATGCCTTCCTTCAGGCCTTCTTCGCGACCTTCCTTTCGGCCTTCCTCTGCGGCATATTTCAGCTGCGCCGCCTGATCGCGGCGGAATTTTTCTGCTTTTTCATACGACCGTTTGGCTACTTCGTCCTTGGTAAACACATCTTCCACCTCTGGCGTTAGAGTAATGCCTTAACCTGCATAACATCATCGAAGGTGCAACCAGTGTGGCGGCAGATTTCTTCATCAGGTGTTTTGTTTTTCAGCATCTGTAATATCTTGAGCATAATATCCTTGCCTTCATTGCGGGCATATCTTAACTGAGCAGCCTGGTCACGGCGGAATTTCTCTGCTTTTTCATACGACCGTTTGGCCACTTCGTCCTTGGTGAACACATCTTCCACCTCCATCGCTTCTTGGATTGCTTCTTCACTAGCGGCGATTTCTGCCAGTTCTTCATCAGGTGTGCTGGGAGAGAAATAGGCCGCCCACTTCTCCATGCGGGTCATATCTTTTATGCATTTGCCCTTGTACTTCGGTAATTCAAGGAAATGTATCTCCAATTTATCCGTGAGCTGACAGCCGGTCTTGACATCATAGATGCCAAAGCAGCTGTGCATATCCGGGTATTTATGGTCGTCAAACAGGTTAAAGCCTAAAATGTTGATGGCCACAGTGCGGCTTAACTGGTCATATTCTTCGCCGCGCCTGAGGTCAGCGTAATTGCGGGCCCAATAGTAGACAGAACGCTCGCCCATGGCAGCCAGAGCATTGACCTGCATTTCGATATTGACCTTGGTGCCGGAAGCCGTGCGGCCTAGAATGTCCAACCGGGATTCCTTGCCCTCGTATTCATCTGCGTCCAGCTCCCGGTCGATGAATTCAATGTCAACGATAAGCTCCGTGCCTTGAAATTCAAAGAATGCGTTGATCAGGTCGATGGTGATCTGCGGGTGCTTGGCAAAAACGGCCTTGAACACCGCGTCATTTGTCCGATTGATGCGAAATGCTGCCATATCTGTCCCTCCTGTTTCTTACCTATATTTATTCTATGACTTTGCTACCGAAAAGGCAAGAGCAACTAGGCTGTTGCCTGCTACTCGGCAGCGATGCTTGCCTTAGCGCAGGTGCTTGCTTTTTGACCGTAGTCCGCTGCCGCAGACTGGCTCCTGAGCGAAAAAAGCTAAACAAAATGCAAAAGACCACCCAACTCCGTCAAAGTCAAGTAGTCATAAGCATTAGTATTTTGCTGTTGTTTGTGATTAACTAACGGCGACTAGCAATGTAGTTCGCTCCTTCTTTTTGTCATTTTACCATATCAGGGAATTGGCTGCAATAGATTCTGGTACGTACTACCGACGGGGGCGTATTTTGGAGACTTCTCTGAAAGCCGCGTCGTAATCACGAACCAAAAACCCGTTTCCCAACCGCTGGACTTTGAGCCAGTACGGTTGGCAAAGGGGTTTTTGTATTTACCATATTCAGGGCTTAGGCACAATAGGTCGCAACAGGAGTCGCCACCAACGGCGAGATGCATATGGGGCGTGAGTATCTCCCAGCCTTGCGGATATTGCGTCTGCGGTTATGCCGGTAGCTTTTTTGATTCCACTGATTGATGTAATACCGTTTCATGTTGCTCGCCTCCATCTTTTCCTGTTTTTCCGTTCTCATCTTCTATCCATACATACGATTGAGGTTCGCATCCATTACCCGTATTGCAAATTTTATAGTTCGTGCTGAAGGTATCCCGTTCATGCGTTGTCAGGGGTGAACGGGGGCGTGCTGTTTCTGTCTCCGCTAAACGACCCGCTCGGCAAGGTTAGCACTCTTTGACGGAATGCACCGGGCAGGCCAACGGCGCGTCTTTCAGCGTATTCTCTAGCAGCTTTC
>NZ_JAILPX010000026.1 GCF_024699275.1 Selenomonas sp. | reverse complement strand
TTGACCGTAAAGCTGGCTTAACATATGCAAATCGTAGAAATCTCTCATTCTCGTGTTGGTTATCGAACGGGATACCACCGTTTCCAATTTCTCTGCCAGAACAGTTTCCAAATTGTACGCCCAAATATCAATTGAACGCTCTTCCAGCATCAGCTTGAATTTGTACCGTACCTCACGGGGCGTAATTGCATTGCCTGTGGAGATATCAATTTTAAGTGGTGTCCTTACGCCATCAAACCTTGTTTCCATACTTACACGTATGCCAGGATATTCAGCTTCATCCATAATCTCCGAGATTCGCTTGACCTGAAATTCCACGCCATCCTCCATTGGCACTGAAACAATAGCAGCGATCATTTTCTCTACATCTTGATACCTAACTTTTGATTTTGTTAAGTAAGAATACCTAAAATAAATATTATTCATATATTATTCCTCGTTTGAGTAGTGTTAAGTTATAGTATAGCCCCCCTTAGGAGAAATTACTTAACAGTATAGGGTAGAGTAATATCTTGGATGTGATATCCTTACTTAGAAAAGATGAGAGTGGATAGGAGTAGCCCTCCCTAGAGAAAAAGGAATAGAAGAAATATGTTGAGTAGGAGCCCCTGGCTAGGTAAGCTATTCTTCCCTTGGTGGAGATTGTCCTGTCTATGCTTCAACTTCACCAAAAGGAAGAGCAGGCTCTTCTCATCACTAAGAAGCCTGCTCCTTTTGCCATTAGTTTGGTTCAGTCACGATGGAGTTCCATATGGAATACGTCTTCCTGATTGAGGCTTAGTCGCCCTCCAAGCTCAGTAGGAGAAAGATAGTAGTGAGTTGTGCTTCCAACAGCCATTATACTATCCCTAAACAACATGGCAAAATTCACCCTATACGTCTTGTGTACATTCCGAAGCGTATACTCTTTTATGCCGACGTCCCTGCACACATCCTTCATAATGCAGTTGACAGCATCTGCGGTAACCTTCCCCTTCGGGGTGATGAACAACATTTCCTTTATGTTCTGTGGAGCATTCTCTCGATAATCAGCTGTATATTCTATGACCTTCTGGAAAATGTTGTATGCAATCGAAGGAATGACATAGGTTACCCTGTATGGGCTGGTCTTTGTGACAATGGTAATACCATATACGCCTCTCCCGATTGTCTTGATGTCAGATATGTCAGACAGACGCAGTGCCAGTATGGATGACGTTCTCATCCCCGTCAGTGATACGACCGCAACCATCGCATACGCAATCTTGTGGATAGGAAGAGCTCCATCCTGCTGGCTTTTCTCAGAAAGTCCGTCTATCAGTTTTTTGAAATCATCCTCAGGGATACAGCCTTCTATACAAGAAGCCCCCGAAAGTTTAATGGCGTCACGCTCCAAATTCTTTGCTCTGTTTCTTGTCATGCTGATTACCTCCTAGCTTTTCATCATGCTAACGGTGATAACATCAAATATTTTTTTTGACAGGGATTATCCTGCCTGTCTACGCTTTGGCTCTAAAAAAGAAAGCCTCTCCGGGAACGCCTCCATGCAAAAGAGTAGTCCTTTTCACGCTAGAAAGCACTATTCTTACAACATTTCGCATGAAGTTCAATCCCTATGGAGTTCTACAGGAAATACGCCTTCCAAATTGTTCGGCGTGGTCACAACCCGCCGTTCCATGGGAAAAGCAGGGACCTTTACTCCTTGCTGTTTTTTCAAGTAGGCAATTTGGTTTTTCAAAAAATCCACCTCCTCGGCCAGCTTGTCGCAGTCCTCTTTGTTATGCAGCAGCTCTATGACGTCACGGACAAGAGCCTCGTTGTAGCGTTCTACCTCCTGTTTGTTCTTTATAGCCTGTTCCATCTTCTTTATGGGGTCGTTCTCACTGCTTTTTCGGACCAGAAATTCAGCATACTTTTTCAGCAAATTGTCGCCATACAGAGTTGGACGGCTGAAGGAAGCCTCATCTACAAATGTGCTCATAGTCAACTTATTATCCTTGTACTTCTTGTACGCTTCATCCCGCAGAGCCTTCTTACTGTCATAGATAGCCTGCATTTCCAGAAGCCAACCTTTGAGATTTCCCTCAACACTGAGTCTATATAACGCCCCTACCGAGCAACCCGCTTCCTTTAACATCTCCATCAAACGAGTTTCTTCTTTATCCTTAACAACACACATCACGCAACAACCTCCTTTGCATAAGCCATGACTTCAGACTTAATCTCTCCAAATTTCTCCAAAATGGGTTCCATGACAGGATACCAGCTAATAATCTGCTCTTTCCCATGTGTCTGAATTTCCCTCTCCGTTTCAGCAATCTCTGGCTCAAGATATGTCTTCACCAGATACCTAATCATTTTTAATTCCTTTTCGGCTGCTATATCATGACCTTCCTGAACATTCAGTTCTATAGCCTTCTCGTGGTGCTTCATCTGCTGGTAGTGCTCGACTATATCGTAGAACATGAAGCCAATGTTAGGGCATGTGTTGAAGGCACACATGAGACGTTCTTCGTCGCTTCTAACAGTGCATGGCTGTATATCTGACATTAGGCAGAATCCTACTTCCTTTGCATGTAGCGGGTGAATATTAGACATCATCTCCACAAGTTCATCGTCAGATTTGCATATGTTGGCAAGCTCTTCTTTCTCTATGCACTCTTTTAAGCGTTCGATAAAATTGGTGCTCTTTTTTCCCAAAATCTTCGCATCATGCTTTATAACGGCGGAATATGTTTCTTTCGACTTTGCAAAGTCTTTCTGATTGAAAAATGGACGTATATAATAGTCCTCAGTCACTCTTGGGCTACTTTGGTTAAGCAGTTTATAGATATCCTCCGCGGGTGTGCCATTCTGATAAAGAATGGTGGCGTATGTCTTCCGAAAATGTGTGGGTGTAGGAAAAACAAGTATAGCGTCTTCACCATATTCGTCTATGATACGACCACACTCTTCGCCAGGCAGACTTTCGATACGCCTGTGGGACAATGTTTGATATTTGTCATGTGTATTAAGCGTATCCAGCTCATTGTGATAGTGAGCATAGAATTTCAACGCCCAAGAACTATACAAACGAGTCCGCACCATCGCTTCCCTCCCCCTTTTGGGATAGACAACTAGCATGTTTTGTCCATTCTGCACTCTCCTTTCTTTGCATATATCCATTAAGATATTAAATGCTCTTTCCCCATCATCCGTGAGTGGTATTTTTTCCATTTCTGTAACCGTATCTCTCTCCCTTACAGATTTTCTGATAGGAGCATAAATGTACCTTACCTCGATTTTCTTGCCAAACTGGTCTTCTTTCATAACCCTGTTTATCGGCTGTGCTTCTATATAGTAGAGCTCACCAGTTCTCAGCCCAGTCTGACTGAACATGACAATCACTGCACTTGTAATGCGATAATCCAATTTCACAGTTTCGTCTTCCATGGTCTTCATGCATAAGTCATGCAGCCGCTGGTAGAACTCAGGAGGGATAGCGTCTCTTATCCGAGTCTTCCTTTCGGCCTGAAGCTTTTGGGAGTCGAAATTCTTTAAGACATCTATGACCTCCCTTTTCTGAACTAGCCCCCATACCTCCTCTTGAAACTCCAAAAATGCAACGTACCTGCCACAACAATCATGCTGACCTTTATATAGATATTCCCCTTTTAACCAATTTCTGTACTCCTCCACCATAAACAGTTTGGGCTGAACAAAGAAACCTTCCCATCCTTGAGATTCCATAAAGGAATAACATTTCTTCAAATGTACCAGTTTGTCGTAAATAGTTTTCATCTTATTATTCACGCCACTTTTGTATGGAGTTAAGAGCACATACATCCAGAGCTTCAATTTGAGCTTTGCGTCCTTGTTGCCGACTGATGAGAAATCCAGCTTTATTTTCAAGTCGCCTCGTATTTCCGGATTTAGACTGTCAGTTATGTTCCAGACGTTTTCTCCGAAACTGAACATGACTCCATTGATGGTAAAAAATCCCGTATCAATCAAATTCTGGAAATCCTTTCGGATAAGCACAGGGTTCCCTTGTGTTGGAATTACTAATTTCTTCAGGTCTTCATTCATGACTATCCCGCCTCTCTATACTATGCCTCCCTCATTTCGTTCATCACAGCGATATACATATCAATAATCTTCAGTATGAGGCGATACCCCTCAAAAAGTTCCTCACCAAACCCCTCCGTTGCCAGCATCTTTTTTATCTTTTCACGCTTCAGCACAAAACTGTCATAAAAAGACAGCGACGTTATAAAATACTTACAGACAAAGCAATCCGCCATGCCGTCCATATTGCATTCTTCTCTCTGGCAGTATCCAGCCTTATCTGAAACAAGCTGTTTTGCGTCCATCTCGATATTTTGCCTTATGTTTTTTCTC
Source organism: Selenomonas sp. (assembly GCF_024699275.1). The sequence continues at coordinate 134,283 of NZ_JAILPX010000026.1, read as the reverse complement.
ACTTTATCTTCCAGCTTGATGGATTTCTTACTGCAAATCGTCATCATAATCTCTTCCTTGCTAATCCGGATATAAGATATGAATGTAGTCTCCAGATGCTTGTGGTCAAACAGTTGCTCCAGACCAAATGCAGAGCCACCACTCTTTCGAATAGACTGAGCCACACTTGTCATATACGTTTTGCGAAGATTCCTAAGTGTATATTTCCTTATTCCATTCTTTTCGCATACACGCTTCATAACGCAGTTAATAGAATCGGCTGAAAAAATCTTCCCACTGGGGGATATGAACAACATATCCTTGATGTTCCAGGGAACATTCTCCCGGTAAACTGCAGTATATTCAATGACTTTATGAAGTACTTGGTATACAATGGGGGGGATACTATAGGTTTTTTGATGAGACCTGCTAGTTTTAGTAGCAACATTGATGTAATATTCACCATTCCCACATTCCTGAATATCAGACAAACGCAAAGCCATTATCGATGAAGGTCTCAGCTCCATCAGCGACATAATACAAAATAACGCAAAAGTTATTTTATGAACAGGCAATGCACTTTCTTTTCGGCTTTCTTCATGAAGATTTTTCGCTAGTATTTGGTAATCTTCTTCAGGAATATAGTCCTCGAAATCATCGTGGCTTGACGCTACTCGATGGTATGATGGAAAATATTTGAAACAAGCAGCGTCCACTGACATATCACCTGTGTGTTTCAAATAAGACAGAAATCTCGCAATGCTAGCTCTTGCTCTTTCACTCACTTTGTCGTCCTTGTCTTTGTAGAGATATGATGTAATATCTTGAAATGTGATTTCAACACCTTCATCCCGCAGGGGACGAACTTTCTTATGCCTTTTTTCTAGTTCTTCTAAAAATCTCTTGATAAAACGCAAACAATTAGCCCTTTCTATCAGAACAATTTCCCTGTCACTGATAAACCACTTTTTGCAAATATTCCTGTACTTCAAAGAGATATCTTGAAAAGAAACTTGGATGAGGCGATTTTTCCGCAAGATATCGCCGCATATCCCAGTCTGGTCATCTGTCGCTACAAGCCAATTGTCGAAAGAAGGCACTTCTTTAAACGAAGAAAGTCTTATAGAACGATAACCTTCTTCTAAACATTTCACAACGTCGCATCTACTGACAAAACCAATATCCATCCCGTTTTCTATAGTGAACGGCGTATCTGGCCCTTGCATGTTCTTTATGACATGCAGATATAAGGCTTTAATCACGCCCACTTCTTCCGCAGAAGTATGGCGGTAGAAGAACAACATCTGCTGCCGGAACGTATTAGGATTAAAGTCCATTATATTTGTTGGCACTGTCAAGCTACCCAAGCTTTCTTCAAATCGTCTAGTAATAGCTTGGTCTTCGTGATTATAGACAAATGTATTGAACTTTTTCACAGCAAAAAACAACTCAACTTGCAAGTCCTGCAGGAACGTACTTCTTGTATCAAACACCAACAAACGCTGCGTCTCTCTTTTATGGTATTTGCTTTCGAAGCGTATTATACGCATTTGGGAAACTGGGACGCTCTCATTCAAGATATACTTAAGCAAAAAAACTCCTCGAAAAGATTCGTCCTCTATCCTCTTCAACATATCAGCGTCTTTCCACTCCGACAATTCCAGCTTATTATACAGACCTCTTCTAATAAAGGAAGTAAATGATTTAACCAAAACCTTTCCCACTCCCGGTTTATTTGGCGAATTTTTTCCTTCAAGCTCTTCCACCAAATGTGAAAAGTATTTCCTTGTAACCATATTCGGACAAATATCTAGCGGCATACTGATAATAAACTTTGCATAGCATCGTTTTATCTCCTGTATATACCTCTTACTTTTGTCACTACCATCTGCCAAATCCATATAGGTTATCAGGTCCTTAACTACCGCTCTTGCCTCCCCCAAATAGAACTTTTCACATTTCTCCCTGGCAACCTGTTCAATAGTCCTTATTTTATCCATATTCATGTTGATGGCCTCTAATCATTATCATCCACATATTTTTCTATAACATCATGTTTTTCTTTAGTATACCTGTTTCTAAGCTCTTTAACACCTTCTGGTGTCAGCTTCAGATACGGCTCCAAAGAACTCACATTCGCCTGTCTCATGAGAGACTTTACTATGTATGGGTCAAGCTTCTTTTCATGGAGCATACGCATGGCAAACCCGTGTCGAAATCGATGATTTAGACCAAATTTCTTTCTGCCTTTGTCTATGCCGATATGTTCAGCAACCATCACTTTTTTCAAAATCTTGTTCCAATAATCTTCACTCAATGGACCAAAACTATCATTCAAAAACAGCCTAAAATCCCGCGGAAAATTTAACCTACGGGCATAATTCATTAAATTTCCTTGAAATATAAGGGTTCGTGCCCGTTACGCTCCTCCTTTTTGTAGGTTAAAATATAATTAACCTACAAAAAGGAGGAGCGCAAATATGGCATGCATTTCACGTCAAAACGTTGGCAAGTACACCTATCTATATGAATCCGTGTCTTTCCGTGACCAGAATGGTCGTCCGCGCAACAAAAAGGTTTCCATTGGTAAGATAGATTCTGTCACAGGTAAGCCTGTCTTCAAGAAAGAATACCTTGAGCGTATGGCTGCTGCTGGAACGCCAATCGAGCAGGAATTCCCCTCCATTCCACGAGAAACCTTAGAGATAGCAAGAAATATCCTCGCTTCCAATAAACGTTACGGCAGTATGTACCTCTTTTTGAAACTGGCAAACAGCATTAACCTGTTACCGCTGTTGCAGAATGCTTTCTCTGTGCAGTTTCGTGAGATTTTCACGCTGGCCTGCTTCCTGGTTGAGTCACAGGAGCCTTTGCTTTACTGTGAGGAATGGCTGTCGCAGACGGAATCCATGCCTTTGCTGAATTCCACGCTGTCATCCCAACGGATTAGCGAACTCTTTACCGCCATGACTGAAAATCAGCGGGATGAGTTCTACACTTCCTGGATTGAGCAAGCTCAAGAAAATGAGTACATCGCATTGGATATCACTTCCATATCGTCGTATTCGCAGTTGTTGGAATCCAGCGAGTGGGGGTACAACCGCGACCATGAGAACTTACCGCAGATTAATTTGTGCATGTTGTTTGGTGAAGGCTCACGGCTTCCAATCTACCAGACCAGCTATCGTGGCAGTCTGAAAGATGTCACAACACTTCGGACTACCCTGGAAGAAGTCACGTCTCTAGTTCCTGACTGTGCCATTCGCATTGTCATGGATAAGGGATTTTACAGTCGTAAGAACATCGATGAGATGCTAAATCCGGACAGGCCTGTTCATTTCCTAATTTCAGTGCCGTTTACCAGTGCCTTTGCCAAGAAGCAGGTTGAGAGTGTCCAAAAAGATATTCATGACTTGGACTATACAATCCCAACGCCGGATGGCGGCATTCAAGGAATCCACAAAGTTCGTACCTGGCATACAGACAAGCGTAAAACCAAGTTGCATGTGCATATCTACTTGAATTCCGTAAGGCAGGTTACGGAGCGAACCAAGCTCTACACTTATATAACGGAGCTAAGGCGGGAAGCATTGAAAAATCCAGATAATCCGCAATATACTACTGAAGTCAAGAAGTATCTCATCATCCGTAACTCTTCCAAATCATCCGAAGGGCTGACTGCCAATGTCCGTAAAGATGGAATTGCGAAGAAGATGCAGACTGGCGGCGGGATGGTCTTACGAAGTGACAGCGTGGACAATGCAGAAGACGCCTTGACAATTTACAGAACCAAAGATGTTGTTGAGAAAAGCTTTTCCCGACTGAAGAACACACTGGATTTAAATCGTTTGCGCGTCCATAACGATGAGCGCATGGAAAACAAGCTGTTCATCAGCTTTATCGCCTTGCTGCTCATCAGTGAACTTCACCAGCGGATGCTGCGTGGCGGTCTTTACAAGACCTACACCATGCATGAACTGCTCTTGAAGGTACGCAGGCTCCGCGTAGCCCGGTTGAATGGTAAGCGTATCGTTCAGCCAATTAGCAAGGAACAACATGAGATATTCAAGGCCTTAGGATTTGGGGATCCCGTAGGTTAAAAAATCTCGGGATTTTAGGTATAATGATAAGTCGCTTTTAGAGTCTATGAACATTATCGATATAGCGAAGAAGAAAGGGTATAATACCTACTGGATTACCGATTTGGAAGGCGAAGATAGTGCGTCTACCTTTTCACTGATAGCAGAACGAGCAGATCATGTTATACATACTGATGGTGAATATGATGAGAGTATGCTAGATGGGCTGAAGCAGATTGATTCAACGGAAAATAATTTTATTGTTTTACATGGTCGTGGTACACATTCAGCGTATGCAGAACGCTATCCCAAGGGAAAAACTGTATTTGCAGAAGAGAATAGAGAGGCTGAATATTCCAATGCATTACGTTACGTTGATGACTTTTTGAATAATGTTTATTATTATGGAAAAGAACATCTTAACCTGCAGGTGATGATGTACTATTCTGACCATGGGGAGAATTTACAAACAGGTCATGGGCCATCGGATCATTCTTTTGATAAAGTTCGTATACCAATGTTTATTTACCTGGGGAGCGAATATCAGAATAAGAATCGGGATAAATACCAACAGTTGCTGTCAAGAAAAGATGATTTTTATACCAATGATATGATCTACAATACCATGTGTGGTATCTTGAATGCTGAATCCAATTATTATGATACGGGAGAGGATTTTTCCAATGCGACTTACAGGTATCGCTTGGATGATTTGTGGACATTTGGAAAGGAAGTTAAGGTGGCTAAAGATCCATTTTTAAACAAATGATGGAGGAGAAATGGCTGTTGTGAGTAACGATGTACATAAAAAGGTTAATAATTTCTTCAAGGCATTAAATAATCTGAAGGAAATCGCAGGCAAGGAGCCGCCCTTCGATCCGATAACTGAGGCGGGAATGGTATCTTTGTTTGAGATTTGCTTTGAACAGTCGTGGAAGGCGATGAAGGAACGGTTGGAGTATCATGGTTACGGGGAACGAAAGTTGGGCTCGCCAAACGCGATTATCAAAATGGCCTATCAAGCGGGGATGGTGGATAGTGAGGAACTTTGGCATGATGCCTTGAAGGCGCGGAATAATGTAGTACATTCATATAGTGATGAGGTCGCGCTAGAAATTATAAGAATGGCGCAGGAGAGATTTCTGCCAATGTTTGAAGATTTACGCAGAAATATCGAAGAAAATTGGCTGTGAGGTTTATGGATATGGATTTACCACAACATGTACATGATGAGATAATTAAGCTGGCTCAAAAATATGGTGTGAAGAGGGTTATTCTTTTTGGCAGTCGGGCGCGGGGGGATAACTGGGAACGCAGCGATGTGGATTTGGCAATTTCTGGCGGGAATAGAACGATGTTTTCTCTGGATGTGGATGAAATAGAGATAGTGCCGACGCTATTGATGTTTGATGTGGTGGATTTGGATAGTGGCTGCAATGACGAACTGCGGGCAGAGATAGAGCGCGATGGTGTAATTTTGTATGAGGCAGGGTGAGTGGCGTTTGCTATCCACATTATAAAAGCCGATAGAAGGGTGCATTTGCTGAAGGAGTTTTTGTCTATGGCGATTAAATATGATAAAACTCTTGACATCGATGCGTGGTGTGGATTATAATTGACTCTGTTGTTATGACATGGATATGGGGTTATAGCTCAGTTGGTTAGAGTGTCTCGTTGACATCGAGGAGGTCACAGATTCGAATTCTGTTAACCCCACCAGAATATTGCTCGCCTAGCTCAGTTGGCTAGAGCATCTCCGTCACATGGAGGGGGTCGGGGGTTCGAATCCCTCGGCGAGCACCATATGGAAATGATGAGGAAGTCGGAATTGACTTCCTTTTTTGTATTTCTCATTTTTAATCAAACTTTAATCCGATAAGTATTGCAAATTGTTTTATCTTATGTTATGATAACTTAGGTCTTGAAAAACGAATAGAAACGCTTTGAGGAAACATGGACACTCTAAGATTCTTCTATTCCGCCTTCGAGACGAATGTTAATTCTATTTTACAGAAGGAGGAGTTTCTCATGAAGAAGACTCTCGTATCCGCTCTGACGACCGCTTTGGTTGTTGGTGCTGCCAGCACGACTTTCGCTGCTGCAAATCCGTTCTCCGATGTTCCTGCTGATCATTGGGCTTATGACGCTGTAAGCCAGCTGGCTGCTGATGGCGTTATCGAAGGCTATGGCGACAGCACCTTCAAGGGCAACCGTAACATCACTCGTTACGAAATGGCTCAGATGGTTGCTAAAGCTATGGCTAAGAGCACTTCCGGCGCTGACAAGGCTCTCGTTGACAAACTAGCTGCTGAATTCGCAGAAGAACTCAACAACCTGGGTGTTCGCGTAAGCAACTTGGAACGCAATGCTGATATGGTTAAGTGGAACGGCAAAGCTGAATACACTTATACCCATGACAAGACGAAGTTCAATGCTGCTAACGGTGGTGGCAGCCAGACGGGCGCTGACGGCAAGCTCTTGTTCCGTCTCGAACCGACTGCTGAAGTAAACAGCAACTGGCATGTAAAGGCTCGTCTCGATGCTACTACTCGTGCACAGTCTGATGGACCTGCTGCTCGCGCTGCTGGTGTTGTTGACAACGAAGACCGTGTGCAGCTCAAACGTCTCTGGGCGCAGGGCGATTATGATAAGCTCCAGGTTAAACTGGGTAAATTTTCCTCCTGGAACGATGATGCATGGGCTGACCACACCTTCACTGGTGCTGAAGTTTCCTACGGCAAGGATGTAAAGGGTGTTGTTGGCTTTGGTCGTCTCAACAGAGATAGCGATTTTGATGCTTCTAATATTCGTGGCGCGTTCGCTGGCACGAAGAATGCTTCTGTTGGTTACCAGTATGTTGGTGTTGAATACAACAAGGATAAGCTCAATGCTGGCATCGCTTATCATCGTGCACATGTTTCCAATGGTGCTTTTGGCAACAACTTCAGCAGAAACGGCTTGGAAGATACGATGAATCTCTTCGGTATTAAAGCTGGTTATGCCTTCAGCAAGAACGTAGCTCTCAATGGCTGGTATGCTCAGAGCAATGCTGACACTGAGAAGAAGGCTGCTAGCATCGAAGTTGACTACAAGGGTGCTCAGCAGGAAAACAAGGGCACTTGGGGTGCATGGGTTGCATACCGTCACATGGGCAGCAATGCTGCATTCAATCCGGGTACCTTTGATGCTATTGGTTCTGGCGAAAAAGGCTGGGAAATCGGCGGCAACTACACGGTTCTCAAGAACATTGTTGCTACCCTCCGTTATGGTAAGACCAAAGACATCACTGGCCCCGCAGACAAGTATGACCACCTCTTCGGTCGCGTTGAATTCTTCTTCTAATCTTTCGATTAGCAGACAGATACGCAATAAAAAAGACCTCCACTTCGGTGGAGGTCTTTTTCTTGCATTTGCAAGTATTATGTGCTAGACTAAATATAGATAAAAAAGACCACCGATAGACGGCTAGTTCCCGCGCTCGATGGTTAATAGCTAAATAATGTGTTGGAAATAACCGTCAAGATTGGTCCCTTGGGCGGTTATTTCTGTTTCATAGCAAGGATAATCAACAAAATCAGCAAAAGCTGCATGGTTGCATCACTCATACCTATGACCTCGCTTTCTGTAAGGTTTTCGCCTTTCTGCGCGAGGAGAGCAAGCCGCCTACCGTTATGGTGGTCAGTGCAGATTATGCACCGTAGAAAGTATAGCAAATAATTATTCCTCTGTAAAGTTGTCTTTCAACGCCTGTTGTTGTTCTTTATTCATTGTAATTTTTCCATGCAGCAGGGAAATAAGTCCCGCTTCCTTTAGTTTTACCACGCCACGGTTGACGGTTTTTACGCTGGTGCCGATGTCGTCGGCAATCTGCTGGCGGCTGGTATGGAGGATGAAGAGGTCCGTTTCGATATCTCCGAGACGCTTCAAGAGGTAGCTATGGAGCCTGTCCAGGCTGGGCAGGAATTTTACCCGGCCGGCCTCGTTGGAGGTGGGGTACATCTTGGCGGCCAAGAGCTGGGCCACAGCTACGGCAAATTCGTTGTCGATGCGCATCCACTGCAGGAAGGTTTCAGCCCGCATGGCGATGACTTCACAGGTGGAGCTGGCTTCGTTGGAGGCGGCGTAGAGGGCCTGACCGGCGAGTACCTCCAGGTCGCCGATCAAATCCGGTACATCTAAAGCGCCGAAGGTATAGCGCTGGCCGCTGGCAAATTCATTGCTGACCTTGGTATCTCCTTTGGTCAGCAGATAGACGTGCTTGGCTTCATCACCCTTGCGGACAATGGATTCACCGGGCAGGTAGATTTTATGAGTGGTCTGCCGCTGGATTTCAGCGGGCATATGATCGAGAAGGTATTCCAGTTTCATGGGGCCATTCCTTTCTTCAAGTGTTTTCTTTCATTATATAGTATTTTGGAAAAATAAAAAAGGACTCCTTCTGGACGGATGTCCTTTTTTTTCTGCCCCAAAAAGGATAAACTATCCTTGAAATAAGATAGAATGAAGGAGGAGCGCGAAGAATGCGGCATATGTTTGGTCATGCCTTGGACCATCCAAAGATTTGGCAGAGGGAAATCGTGGCAGGCATCACGGCATTTTTTGCGATTTCCTATATCATCATCGTAAACCCCCTGATTTTGGCGGATGCGGGGATACCTGTGGAGTTATCCGTTTTTGCCACAATCTTTTCCTCGGTGATTGGCTGCCTGCTGATGGCCTTTGTGGCCAATGCCCCCATTGTGCTGACCCCAGGGATGGGCATCAATGCTTTCTTCACCTATACGATTTGTGTGCAGATGGGACTCAGCTGGCAGGAGGCACTAGCTATTTCTTTGGTTTCGGGACTGATTTTTGCTTTTGTGGCCTGCTCCAAATGGGCCGCCCGTCTTAGCGGTGCGGTGGCGCCATCATTGAAATGTGCCATCACGGCGGGGATTGGCTTGTTCTTGGTGGAAATTGGCTTGGAGAAGGCGGAGCTGATCCGCCGAGGGACCAACTCCATTATTGAATTGGGGTCTCTGAACAATCCCTCTGCACTGTTGGCGATTTTTGGCCTGATTCTGAGTCTGGCTCTTTATCTGCGCCAGGTGATGGGTAGTTTTTTTATCGCCATTGTGGTCACCAGTGTGCTGAGTTATTTTATGGGTATTGGCCAGGAAAGTCAGGTTACGGTAAACTTGGCGGATATTCATCTTTATCCTCAACTGTTGATGCAGGCGGATTTCTCCCGCTTGTTGTCCCTGCCCTTTTTATTGGCGGTATTTTCCATGTCCATGATTATGGTCTTTGAGACCATGGGCCTTTTGGAGGGGATTTTGCCCAATCAGGCGAAATTCCCCAAGACCTTTAAGGGGTCAGCCTTTACCACCATGCTTTCCAGTATCCTGGGCACCAGCCCCACGGTGGCGGCGGCGGAAAGTGCCGCTGGTATTGCCAGCGGCGGCCGTACAGGTCTGATGGCGCTGACAGCTTCGGTGCTCTTTATCCTGTCCCTGTTCTTTATCCCCTTGCTGGCTTATGTGCCTTCGGCGGCCATCGCGCCGGTAATCATCATTACGGGGGCCATGATGATGCAGCAGTTGCAGTACATGGAGTTTAAGGATTTTTCCGAATGGTTTCCGGCCTTTTTGGTGGTGGTACTGATTCCCTTGTCGGGGAGTATTTCCACAGGGCTGGCCTTTGGTTTTACAGCATATCCATTACTGAAGGTTTTGAATGGCAGCTGGCGCAATGTACATGCGCTGAGCTATGTACTGGGCTTTCTTTTCCTCTTGAATCTTGTTTTCCAGGCAAGGTTCTAATAAAAGAAGATTTACATAAAGCTTTTGATGAAAGGCGCTGATTTGTTCCTGCAAGACAAGTCAGTGCCTTTTATCGTGCAGGCCAAGAGGGGCTTTTATTTGCGTGGGAGAAGGATTTTCCAGTGGGTCTGTAGTATAATATAACTAGTATACCTATGGGCGTGATGTAAAAATCACACAGTAAGAGGGTGATGTTGTGGACGATAAACCAGTAATGTTAATTGTAGATGATGTGGAAATCAACCGGGTGGTTTTGACCCAGTTTTTTCAGGAAGAATATCGGATTGTGGAGGCAGAAAACGGCCAGGAGGCCATGTCCATTGTGGAGGAGCAGCCCGTCAATATCGTGTTGGTGGATTTAGTGATGCCGGTGATGGATGGTTTTCAGGTGCTGGCATTGATGAAGCAGAATGATCAGCTGGCGGGTATTCCGGTAGTGGTCATGACCGCCAATAATGATGGAGACAGTGAGGCCCGGGCCATGGAGATGGGGGCATCGGATTTTGTCACCAAGCCCTATAATCCCACCATCGTACGGTGCCGTGTGCGTAATGTCATGGCCCGGGAGGAAAATGAGTGGCGCAAGGTGGCTCAGGTGGCGCAGAAGCATCAGCTTATGGAAATGCACCAGTTTGTGGAAAAGGATACGCTGACGGGCATTTATAACCGGGAGGCCTTTTATCGTAAGGCATCGGAACTGATGCAGGAGCATCATCAGACCAAGTACAGTATCGTGTATCTGGATATCAGCTGCTTTAAGGTGGTCAATGATTTATTCCGCATGGAAACGGGCAATCTGATTCTGAAAACAGCGGCCTTTTTCTTTGATGTACTGACGGGGAAGGATGGCCTTTGCGGCCGCATAGAGGCTGACCACTTTGCCCTGTGCATTCCCACCGCAAAGCTGGATATGGAAAACATGATTGCCGGTTTGGATGGAACCATGCAGTCCTTGGGCATCAGCCATAACGTGCTGTTCTATGCCGGTGTCTATCCGGTGGAAAACACCTTGTTGCCGGTGGATCAGATGTGTGACCGCGCCCATATGGCCCTCAATCGCATCAAGGGCCGTTATATGACCCGTTATGCCTTTTACGATAAGGCCATGCGGGATCAGATGCTCGAGGAGCAGATGATTGCCCGCAATATGGAATATGCCCTGCAGGAAGGGCAGTTTTTCATTCAATTGCAGCCGGTGTATGAGATTCCTGCCAGGAAAATTGTGGGAGCTGAGGCGCTGGTCCGCTGGAATTATCCCAAGGGGCCGATTCCCCCCAGTAAGTTCATTCCGATTTTTGAGAACAACGGCTTTATTGTCCGGCTGGACCGCTTTGTCTGGGAGCAGGCCTGCAAGGTCCTGCGGGCCCAGATTGATGCAGGCCTTACTCCGGTACCTATTTCGGTGAACCTGTCCCGGTTGAATTTCTATAGCCAGGATTTGCTGGATTATTTACAGGCACTGATTAAGAAATACGATTTGGAGCCCAGTTTGTTGAAGCTGGAGATTACGGAAAGCGCCTATATGGAAAATCCCCATCAGCTCATCGCCATGGTGCGGGCTTTTCGGGGTAATGGTTTTTCCGTGCTGATGGATGATTTTGGCAGCGGTTTTTCGTCCCTGTCCATGCTGAAGGATCTGCCGGTGGATGTGCTGAAAATCGATATGGCCTTTGTGCAGGAGGTGGATAAGTCCAGCCGTGCCGGCGCCATCATGGAAAGCATTGTGGGACTGGGCAACCGTCTCAACATGGATGTGGTGGTGGAAGGTGTGGAAAAGCAGGAGCAGATGGATTTCCTGACCCGCATCGGCTGCCGGGAGATACAGGGGTATTATTTTGCGAAGCCCATGGATACGGATACCTTTTTGGGCTTGGTGCAGAGGAGTCAGGATTCTTGAGACAGATAAAAGCAGTAATTTTTGATATGGATGGGGTCATTATCGATAGTGAGCCCATCCATAGCCGGGTAAAGATGGATACCTTTGCGCATTTTGGTATCCCCTTTAATGAGCAGGATTTGGCTCATTATATGGGGCGTACCAGTGGGGCTATCTTTCGCGAAACCTTAGCAAAATGCGGGCGGCAGGATATCCGCTCCGAGGATATGGCGGCTTATAAGCATGCTCATTATCTGGAAATCCTGCAGGGGGGAGAGATTGCACCGGTAGCTGGCAGTGTAGAGCTGATCAAGTCTTTGTATGACGCAAAGATTCCGCTGGCTCTGGCCACATCCTCCAATGTGAAGGTCATGGATACGGTGCTGGATAGTTTCGCCATCCGTCCCTATTTCCGCTCTATCCTTTCGGGGGGGGAGCTTCCCGAAAGCAAGCCGAATCCGGCAATTTATTTGATTAGTGCAGATCGCCTGGGGGTGGAGCCTGAGGATTGTCTGGTTATTGAGGATACCACCAATGGCATCATGGCCGCCAAGCGGGCAGGCATGTACTGCGTGGCTTATCGCAATCCGAACTCCGGCCAACAGGATCTGGCTTTAGCCGATGAAGTGGTGAACAGCCTGAGGGAGCTGGACTGGCAAAGCAAAGTAAACATTGTGCAATGAATTAAAAAAGCCCGGATAAACGCCTTTCCCACGCGTTTATCTGGGCTTTTTTACGTGTTCATATGTCGTTTGTCCAGCTTATATCAATGCAAAGCTCTTGATTGTACCATACTGCAGATAATTGCTGGCCTTTGTGGGATCCCCATCCAGAATGGCCTTGCTTACGGATTCATCTTTGCCTTCGGTAATGTTTACGCGGCCGGCAGCAACTTCTGCTTCCACCTTGGCCAGCAGTTCCTGACGGGCCTTCTTGGTGGCTTTGTAGATGGTCTGGTTGTAGAAAATGTTCATGGATTTCTCGGTTTTTTCTTCATCACAGTTGAAGAAGACATATGCTTTCTGTTCGGTTGCCATAATGATAATCCCCCTTGAAATACGTATAATATTATTCCACTTATAAATATGTAACCAATATCAGTATTATAACACACTTCGTTGAAAAAGATAAATTAAATTGAATTTTCACAGGTGGTTGACAAATAAAACAAGAGATAGTAAAGTGAACTTGTATAGAATTGTAGGAAATCATGCACAAATAAACGGTGCTGGGAGGTATTTTCATGGCCATAATCAAGAAAGAATCCTTTGGCAAGCTGAGTGATGGGCGCGAGGTGGATCTCTATACGTTGCGCAATACCAAGGGAACGGAAGTAAAAGTCACCAACTATGGTGCACGGCTGGTAAGCTGGCGAATTTTCGGCAGAGGGGCTAAGCAGGTGGATGTCCTGCTGGGTTATGCAGATGCCCTGTCCTATGAAAAGGATACCACCAGCATGGGCGGCGTGGTCGGACGTCATGCCAATCGCCTTGCCGGCGGCAGGGCGGTAATCAATGGTCAGGAATACCAGTTGGATTTGAATACGGGTTCAAAAAATCAGAATCACATTCATGGCGGTTCCAAGGGATTCCATAACGAACTTTGGGAGGCCCAGGAGGTTTATGAAGGTGTGCGGCTGACCTATCATAGCAAGGATGGCGATGCAGGTTATCCGGGTAATATGACGGTGACGGTGACTTATTCCCTGTCCAACGACAATGAACTTTCCCTTAAATATGAAGCAGTCAGCGATAAGGATACAATCTGCAATCTGACCAATCACAGTTATTTCAATTTGGATGGCTATGACGCGGATTCAATCCTGCAGCAGAAAATCCAGATTTTTGCGGATGAGTATACCTGGGCGGATAGCGAATCCCTGCCCGATGGCCGAATTCTGCCGGTGGAGGGAACGCCTATGGATTTACGCCAGCTTACTGTCATTGGCGAACATATTGATGATGATTTTGACCAGCTACAGATGGGCCATGGCTATGACCATAACTGGGTGGTGCGGGAAGCTCCGGTCAGTGTGGAGATGAAGCCGGGGATGTTCGGCTACGACCCCCATTGCCCCATTGATTATCTGAAGGGCGGTCTCAAGAAAGTGGCCTATGCGGAATCTGCTGACAGCGGATTGACGCTGACTTGCTACAGTACGTTGCCGGGAGTGCAGTTCTATACGGGCAACTATCTGGAGGGCGACCTCCCCGGAAAGAAGGGTGTGGCCTTTAACAGGCGTTCCGGTTTCTGTCTGGAAACGCAATATTTCCCCAATGCGCTGGCCCATCCGAACTTTCCCCAGCCCATTATCAAAGCCGGAGAAAAATGGGAGGCCCAAACGGTATTTGTCCTTTGGCCGAAGGATTAAGGCGTAGATACATCATATGAATTTATACCCTATACTTGGGAATAAATTCACATAAATGGGCATAAATCGTGATAATTTTTACGAATAACGCGATGAATAATAAATAGTAGACAAAAACGAGAAAAAAGCATACAATATAAGCGGTGACAGGGATAAGGATATTATCCCTGAAAGGTCATACCAATTTCAGGGAGGCATGTTTGATGAATATTCATGAGTACCAGAGCAAGGCCGTATTGAAATCCTATGGGGTAGCAGTTCCCGAGGGACTGCCAGCATTCACGGTGGAAGAAGCTGTGGAAAATGCCAAGAAAATCGGCACCCCTGTGGTAGTGGTTAAAGCCCAGATTCACGCTGGCGGCCGCGGCAAGGCCGGTGGTGTCAAGCTGGCAAAAAGCCTTGATGAAGTCAAGACCTTTGCTACGGAACTGTTGGGCAAGACCCTTGTAACCCATCAGACTGGGCCTGAGGGCAAGAAGGTGGGGCGTCTGCTCATTGAAGCAGGTTCTAATATCAAGAAAGAATACTATCTTTCCTTTGTCATTGACCGGCAGACTGCTCGGGTGGTGATGATGGGCTCCGAAGAAGGCGGCATGGAAATCGAAAAGGTTGCCGCTGAAATGCCGGAGAAGATTTTCAAGGAATACATTGACCCGGTGGTTGGGCTGGCACCTTTCCAGGCAACCCGCATGGCCTATAATATCCATATTCCCCAGCCGGCTGTCCGCAAGGCCACGAAACTGATGACCTGTCTCTATAATGCCTTTATCGGTAAGGATTGTTCCCTGGCGGAAATCAATCCACTGGTGGTAACCCAGGAAGATGATGTCATTGCCTTGGATGCTAAGCTGAACTTCGATGACAGTGCATTGTTCCGTCATCCGGATATTGAAGAACTTCGGGATGAAAGCGAGGAAGATCCCAAGGAACGCCGGGCGGCAGAGGCTGGTCTCAACTATGTAAATCTGGGGGGCGATGTGGCCTGCATGGTCAACGGTGCTGGCCTGGCCATGGCTACGGTGGATATCATCAAGCACTATGGCGGTGAACCGGCTAACTTCCTGGATGTAGGCGGCGATTCCTCACCGGAAAAGATTGCTGAAGCTTTCCAGATCATGCTGGATGGCGGTCAGGCTAAAGGGATTTTTGTCAACATCTTTGGCGGCATCAATCGCTGTGATGCTGTGGCGGCGGGTATCGTAGAAGCCGCTAAAATCATCTCGGATGATGGCAAATCCCTGCCGGTGCCGGTGGTGGTAAGACTGGAAGGGACGAATGTGGAACAGGGCCGCAAGATTTTGCAGGATTCCCCCATTGCCAATGTTATCATGGCACCGACCATGGAGGGCGGCGCAGAAGAAATCGTAAAACGAGTCAAAGCAGCAGAGTAAGGGAGGCCGTCAAATATGGGTGTTTTAGTCAATAAGGATACAAAGGTAATCGTACAGGGCATTACAGGCAAGCAGGCCACCTTCCATACCAAACAGATGCTGGCCTATGGCACGAAAATCGTAGCCGGCGTTACGCCGGGGAAAGCCGGTCAGACTGTAGAAGGTGTACCGGTATTCAACACCGTTAAGGACGCAGTGGACGCAACAGGGGCTACGGCCTCCGTGGTCTATGTACCCGCAAGGTTCGCCGCTGACTCCATCATGGAAGGTGTGGATGCTGGTCTGGATTTGGTGGTCTGCATTACGGAACATATTCCAGTTCAGGATATGGTAAAGGTGCGCCGTTATCTGGAAGGCAAGAAGACTCGTCTGATTGGGCCGAACTGCCCGGGCATCCTGACTACAGATGAAGCAAAGCTGGGCATCATTCCGGGCAATATCCAGAAAAAAGGCCATGTAGGGCTGGTATCCCGCTCCGGAACCTTGACCTATGAAGCCGCTTTCCAGCTCATGAATGCTGGTATCGGCGTGACTACGGCTATCGGTATTGGCGGTGACCCGGTTAAGGGGACGGACTTTATCGATGCTTTGGAACTCTTCAAGAATGATCCGGAAACCAAAGCGGTGCTGATGATTGGGGAAATTGGCGGTACTGCTGAGGAAGATGCAGCAAAGTGGATTAAGGAAAACATGCCGGATAAACCGGTGGCTGCCTTTATTTCCGGGCGTCAGGCGCCTCCGGGAAAACGCATGGGTCATGCCGGTGCCATCATTTCCGGCGGTAAAGGCACAGCGGCGGATAAGATTAAAGCATTGAATGGTGTTGGCATTGAAGTGGCAGACACGGTGGCGCATATTGGGGCAACTGTGGTGGATACGCTGAAAAAAGCTGGCATCTATGATGTTTGCCATACGTGCTGAAAACAGCATAGAAAAATCCCACTGGACATTGTCCAGTGGGATTTTTTGCGCAAACAAATGGAATTATTTGATGCCAGCGCCATCGAGAGCAGAACGAACGCTCTGAGCGGCTTTGTGCATCTTTTCCAGTTCATCATCCGTAAGATGAACTTCGAAGGAGCGCATGATACCATCAGCGCAAACCATACGAGGAATGGAAAGAGCAACGTCTTTGATGCCATATTCGCCTTCGAGTACAGCGGAGCAGGGCAGAATCGTGTGCTCATCATAGAGTACGGATTTGATGAAGCGGCAAGCAGCCATGGCGATACCGGTGTTGGTGAAGCCCTTCTTGTTGATGACATCGTAGGCAACCTGAACCAGTTCCTGTTCAACTTCTGCATGGCTGAGTTTTTCCGTGCGATGGAAGTATTCATCCAAATCATCAATGGGGAAACCAGCGCAGCCCGTGGTGGACCAAGCAACGAAAGCAGCGTTGCCGTGCTCACCGAGAACATAACCGTTGATGTTCTTCGGATCCACCTGGTACTTGTCGGCCAGGATGCGACGGAAACGATAGGTTTCCAGCATCGTACCAGTACCCAGGATGAGGTTGCGCGGATAATCGAACTGAGTGGAAACAACATAAGTAGCAACATCGAGCGGATTGGTGATCATGATGATCATGGCTTCCTTGGTGCGCTTAACGATCTCGCCCATTACAGAGCTCATGATCTTAGCGTTGGTGCCAGCCAGTTTCAAACGGTCCGGCGTTTCGCCCGGGCGGATGGAGGGGCCAGCGGTGATAACGATGATGTTTGCATCTTTGCAGTCATCATAGTCACCGAGGTGGAATTTGATGTTCGTGCTGTAGATGCAGCTCGTTGCATGGCTGGAGTCCTTAGCTTCGCCCCAAGCTTTGTCTTCGTTGAGGTCGATGAGGACTACTTCCGTAGCCAGCTGGAAGTCAGCAATCTTGTTCGCTACTGCGGAGCCAACGTTGCTGGCGCCAATGACGACGATTTTTCTTCTGTTGTTCATTTTGTTATTACCCCCTGATTGAAATGTGAAATATATCCCTAAGTCGTGTTAATCGTAGCACTATTAGGACCTAGTGTCAACAAATAATTATAAAGAAACAAAAGCAATATTTTTCGCAAAATTAGGGAAATGTTGTAAATGTGGGGAAAATGTGTAAATTTCTTCGATGCGCAAAATATTCACGGATTTTATGCCTTTGCTTGTTGTAATTGGCATGGTTTTATTATATATTATAAATTGTCTATTTTGTCCGTTTGACTTCGGAAGGAGATTTTTATAAATGTTTGGTATGTCATTGGATATTGGTATTGACTTGGGTACTGCAAATGTATTGGTGTATGTGAAGGGGAAGGGCATTGTGCTGCGGGAACCTTCAGTGGTAGCGGTGGACCGGGATACGAATCGGGTTCTGGCCATCGGCGAGGAAGCCCGCCAGATGATTGGCCGTACTCCTGGCAATATCGTGGCGATTCGCCCTTTGCGGGAAGGGGTTATTGCGGACTATGACATTACGGAAAGCATGCTGCGGCACTTTATCGAAAAGGTTGTGGGGCGCCGTTTCGTGTTCCGGCCCCGCATCATGATTTGTATTCCTTCTGGTTGTACCATGGTGGAACAACGGGCTGTGCAGGAAGCGGCAGAACAGGCCGGGGCCCGTCATACCCAGCTCATTGAAGAACCTTTGGCTGCAGCTTTAGGGGCTGGTCTGGATATTGTGGAACCCCGTGGTTCCATGGTGGTGGATATCGGCGGCGGCACCACGGATATCGCGGTGATTTCCCTGGGGGGTATTGTAAACAGTGAATCCCTGCGGGTGGCTGGTGATAAGTTTGATGAGGATATTGCTGCTTATGTCAAGAAGGAATTCAACATCATGATTGGCGAGCGTACTGCTGAGGAAATCAAGATGCGGGTAGGCGCTGCTTTTACTGGCGCCCGCAACGAAATCATGGATGTACGGGGCCGGGATATGCTATCGGGATTGCCGAAAAATGTGCAGGTTACCACGGAGCAGGCAGCAGCGGCAACCCATGACAGTGTGACGAAAATTGTCAGCTGTGTTAAGAAGGTGCTGGAGGAAACGCCGCCGGAACTGGCTGCCGATGTGATGAACTGCGGCATTGTTCTCACCGGTGGTGGCGGGATGCTTTACGGATTGGATGAGCTTATCCGCCGGGAAACGGACATACCGACAGCTTTGGCGGAGGATGCCATGAGCTGTGTGGCCATTGGCTGTGGTATGGCATTGGACAGCTTTAGCAAATTTGATGGCAGGGCGCGGAATATCAAGACCGGTCATTGAAAAAATAATTTATGCGAAAAGGCGAATCTCGAAAGGAGTTTCGCCTTTTTACGCGAAATATACATGCAAGGAAAAGTATGGAAGATGTTAAGGGAGTGACCAATTATGTGGCGTGGTCTATATACGGCAGGCGCAGGTATGATTACAGAGGCCAAGCGTACGGATACGCTGGCCAACAATCTGGCGAATGCCAATACCACAGGATTCAAGCGGGATGAAGCCATCAGCCGGGAATTTCATCCCATGCTGATTAAACGCATCAACGATGGGATCAATAAAAATGACGTAACCAGTTTCAAGCAGTTTCATGTGGGCGAACAGTATCCTGTTGTGGGAACTTTGGGACTGGGTTCTTATATTGATGAGATTGCTACAGAGCATAGCCAGGGGGCCTTTGAAACCACAGGGAATCCTTTGGATTTGGCCATTTCTGGCAATGGCTATTTTGCGATTCAAACGGAAAATGGTGTGCGCTATACCCGGGATGGCAATTTTTATAAATCGGCCAATGGGCAGATCCAGACGGTGAATGGTCAGACGGTTTTGGGGCGTAATGGTCAGGGAATTACTATTCCACCTGATACCACCAGCATCATGGTGGGAAGTCAGGGGGAAGTCTATGCGGATAATGTACAGATTGGCCAGCTGCAGTTTGTCCAGTTCAACAATCGGCGGGCTGTGCTGAAACAGGGAAATAATCTCTATTATCCTCAGGAAGGGGCGCAGCCGGCTCCGGCGGCAGGTGAGATACAGCAGGGGATGTTGGAGCGCTCCAATACCAATGTGGTATCGGAAATGGTGGAACTAATCAATAATTATCGGATGTATGAGGCGGGCTCGAAGGCGGTAACGACACAGGATGCTATGCTGGACAAGTCGGTCAACGACGTGGGTAGATTGTCTTAAATTTGATTTAAGCTTTGCCGGGTTTTGTTCGATATATATAGTATCGTTTTCGTGGTGTAAGGAGGAAACCATTATGATGAGAGCGCTTTGGTCGGCGGCTTCGGGGATGAAGGGGCAGCAGACTAATATGGATGTTATTTCCAATAATATTGCCAATGTGAATACCTATGGCGGCAAGAAGGTTCGGGCTGAGTTCCAGGATTTGATTTATCAGACCCTGCGGGATGCCGGAGCCCAGAGCGGACAGGACAATCAGTACCCCACGGGACTGCAGATCGGTTTGGGAACCCGGGTCGCTGCTACCCAGCGGGTGATTACCCAGGGGCCGCTGCAGACAACAGAAAATCCTACCGATGTGGGGATTCAGGGGGAAGGTTATTTCCGCGTTACCCTGCCGGATGGTACGACGGGCTATACCCGGGATGGCGCCTTTAAGCTGGATTCTCAGCGGCGGCTGGTAACCTCTGATGGTTATCTGTTGGCGGACGGCATTACCTTTGGGGAAAATTCACCGGTGGATTCCATTGTCATCGCCGGAGATGGTTCCGTTTCGGAAACGCCTGCTGGCGGTACCCAGCAGAATGTCGGACAGATTACGCTGGCTCGGTTTGTCAATCCGGCAGGTCTTACAGCCATTGGCAAGAATCTCTTTATCGTATCGGAGGCTTCTGGTGATCCCATTGAAAGCAATCCCGGTACGGATGGGGCTGGTACTTTGACTCAGGGAACGCTGGAGATGAGCAATGTACAGATTGTCGAGGAAATGGTCAATATGATCGTTTCCCAGCGCGCTTATGAGTCCAATTCCAAAGCCATTACGACATCCGATTCCATGCTGGAAATCGCCAATGGTTTGAAACGCTGATGAATATTAAGGGAAGCCGCTTAGCCATTCGCAGCATACTCTGTATGCTATGGAGTGGCTTCTTCTGTCTGTTGATTTTTATGTTTTCGCCGCAGGCAGAAGCCGTTTATGGTGGCAACATGCAGGCGGAGGCGTTTCCCCAGGTCATCACCGCACAGAAAATGGCAGGCATTGCCCGGCAGCAATTGGAGCTGGAGCTCTACAAAGCCGGGGAAAACAGGCGCCATGTGCTGACCTTGACCAATGGGCCGAGGGATTTGCGCCTGCCAGTGGGAAAATTGCGCTATGAAGCAGCACTTCCGGGGCAGATTCGTTATGGCAGCGTGCAGCCCGTGCATATTCGTCTCTATATCGATGAAAAGCTTTATCGGCGTGTAATCTGTTATTTCCGGGTGCAGGTCTTTGAAAAGGTGCTGGTGGCAGGCATGGATTTGCCCTTGGAAAAGAACATTGCAGAAAGTGCTGTGCGGGTGGAAGAGCGGGAAGTAACCGGAGGCCAGGGAAGATATCTCACCAGTTTTCAAGATATTGAAGGTAGGGTGCCCATCCGTTATGTGCATATGGGCCAGCCGCTGGAGCAGAACATGCTGCAGAATCCCGTAGTAATCCATTCGGGTTCGCCGGTGAAGCTGATCAAGAAATTCAAAGGTATACAGGTCAGTGCCAATGGGATTGCCATGCAGAAGGGCCGCGTGGGTGGCCGGATAAAAGTACGCAATGCCAATTCCTCCCGCATTTTGCAGGGAAAGGTTGTTGATGCCACTACGGTGGAGATAGATTGAGATAAAGGCAGGTAATGACGATGAAGTTAATGAATAAAAAGCAATTTGCTTTAGCCCTGACCGCAGGGGGCCTGCTTTTGGCCATGGCGCCGGTGGCGAGTGCCCAATCCCTATGGGCCTTGGATGGCGGACATACCCGCAGTGTGTTTGCGGACCGTAAGGCACAGGATGTGGGGGATATCCTTACGATTGTGATCAGTGAGTCCACTACCATATCGGATACGCGCTCCAATTCCAATAATAAAAGTGGCAGCAATTCCTTGAATGCAGGTGTTGGCATCTTTGATTTTATCAAGGCGGCTTCCGTCAGCGGTTCCGATTCCTTCAAGGCTAATGGGGCGGCTGCTTCCAAGAATACCACCACCGGTAATGTGACGGTGACTGTGGTGGATGTACAGCCCAACGGCAATCTGGTGTTGGAGGGAACCCAGTCGATCTGGAACAATAAGAATGAACACAAGATTACCTTTAAGGGAATTTGCCGTCCTGAGGACATAACGGCTGCGAATACCATTCCTTCGACGAAAATCGCCGCTGCAACGGTGCGCTTCGATGGCAAGGGGCCGCTGAATGCAAAGCAGCGGCAGGGGATACTTACGCAGATATTCAACTTCTTGTTCTGATGGGATATGGAGGTTTTTATGAAGAAGATATTGGCTTGCTTATTGGCTGGCGCGTTGGTTTTGGGCGGTGTGCCCAGCCTGGCTTCAGCGGATAATGCGGTGACGAGAATCAAGGATATTGCCAAGGTTCAGGGGGTCCGATCCAATCAGCTTATGGGATATGGATTGGTGGTAGGCCTTAACGGCACAGGTGATTCCAATAAATCCGTGGAAACGGTGCAGTCCATCGTGAATATGCTGAAGGCTTATGGTGTGGCTGTGAACCAGTCCTCCCTGAAATCCGATAACGTGGCGGCGGTTATGGTGACGGCGACTTTGCCCCCCTTTGTAAGGGAAGGGGATACCATCGATATTACCGTATCCTCCATTGGTGATGCGGACAGTATTCAAGGGGGAACGCTGCTGCAGACTCCCTTGAAGGCCGGCAATGGCACGGTGTATGCGGTAGCCCAGGGCGCGGTTTCTACCGGCGGCTTTATGGCTGGTCGGGGTGGTGGCAACTCCACGGCTACAAAAAATTTCCCCACGGTAGGTATGACCCCTAATGGAGCCATTGTGGAGCGTACCGTGGAAGATGATTTGGGGAATAATGGACGTCTTTCCCTGTCCCTTTCCAGTCCCGATTTTACCACGGCCAGCCGTATGGCAGAAGCAATCAACTCGCAATACGGCGGTGTGGCCCAGGCGGTAAATCCTGGCCGCATCGACATCAATATTCCTGCCTACTATCGGGGCAACGTGGTTGGTTTTGTTTCTTCAATTGAGGAATTACCAGTTATGCCGGATAACGTGGCCAAGATTGTGGTTAATGAGCGTACAGGCACCATTGTCATGGGGGGCGATGTATCTGTAGATGAGATTGCCATTACCCAGGGCGGGCTGTCCATTCAGGTGCAGAAGAATGAAAATGCCAATCAGCCAGATCCCTTCAGCTATGGTACCACCATTGTGACGAAGAATACCGATGTAAAGGTGACCGAGGATAAGGCGAGTACAGTTGTACTGCCAGCTACGGCGAATATCAACGATATTGTGGGGGCACTCAATGCAGTGGGGGCGACTCCCCGGGATATCATATCCATCCTGCAGGCTATGAAAGCTGCAGGCGCAATTCATGCGGAACTGCAATTGATTTAAGCGGATAAAGGGCAGGTGAGAGAAATGCAGATCGCACCATTAGCGGTATCAGGACTGGATAAGCAGAGCAATACCAGTTATGATTCAGCCCAGACGGCGGCGGAGTCGGCGAAATTTTCCCAGATTCTGGATGAGCTTAAAGGGCGTGTGGATAAGGCATCAAGTGCTGAAGAAGCTAAGGCGGTTCAGGAGGCTAAAGCTGCTGAAAAACGGGATCAGGAACTCAAGAAAGCCTGTGAAGGCTTTGAGGCCATGTTTCTCAATATGATGTATCGACAGATGCGGGCTACTGTGCCAGAAAATACACTTTTTGGTGAATCTCATGCGTTGAAGATTTTTCAGGATATGCGGGATGATGAACTGATGAAGAATGTGGCGGCAGGCGGCGGTATCGGTATTGCTGACATGATGTACAAACAGTTAAAACCGCAGGTTGAGAGTCGTAATGCAGCACAAAATGTGATAAAATGAACAGGTGACGGGACGGTTGTGTCAACCGTCCCGGTTTCTGCTATTAGGGAGGTTTTAATTTGTTCTTGAATAAGCGTAATCTTACAGCATTGACGCTGGCAATTTCCCTGTTAGGGACGCCAGTATGGGCAGAGGCGGCGGATTTGACTTCGGTGCGTTACCATTCCGGAGCCGAACATGACCGGATTGTTTTTGACTGGTCATCTATGCCCCGCTATAATGTGACAGTTTCCGGGGATAAACGCCTGGTGACTTTGGATTTTTTCAATGCGGATAAGAGACGGCTTGCCAAGGAACAGTTTTCCAGTTCCCGGATTGAATCGGTGAAGTTTACCGAAAAGAATGGTCATCTGCTGGTCAGTGTGCGGCTGAAAGCCGGTCTTCATTACAATGTGCAGAAGTTGACAAATCCGGCCCGGGTATTTGTGGATGTCCTGCCGGATTCGGTGGGGGAGGAAACACGTCCGGCAAGGAAAGGGGCCGTGAATGCTGCAGGCAGCAAGTCCGTGGCAATGAAAAAGCCGAATTCCAGTGGACATGTGATGTCCCTTAATTTTGACGGCCTTTACACAGAGATGGTGGGGCCGGGATTAGCTCGTCGGGAATATGTTTATTGGGATAACGCGGGGAAGATTTCTGCGTATTTTATAGAGGCGGACAAGGATCTTTATCAAATTAAACCGGTGCTGGCCCGGGGGCATGTGCCAGGGCTGCAGACTACCAGCGGTATGTCGGATATGACGAATGCCATTGCGGCGGTCAATGCCACTTATTTTGCCGGCAATGGCGATGCCATAGGCATGGTGAAAATCGATGGGGATATGGCGGGGACTACCTATTATCGGCGTACGGCCCTGGGCATTGGCGCCGATGGCAGACCGTTTATGGGACAGGTTTCCTATGCGGGGTATGTGACCTTGGGGGATGCTACCCAACCGGTATCCGGTGTAGATGCTGAGCGGGGGTCAGATAATTTGACCCTCTACAATCATTGGTACGGCAGCCGCACGAAAACCAATGAATTTGGGCGGGAATATACAGTGGTAGATGGCAAGGTTACGGCCATAAACAACGGCAATTCGGTAATCCCTAAGAACGGCTGCGTAGTATCTGTGCATGGTTCAGCGGCGGAGGCCTTTGCTGATGTGCAGGTCGGTGATCGGGCAGTGATATCCCAGGAACTGGGGGCTCCATGGAATCAGGCTGTAGAAATCATGGGGGCAGGTCCCCGGCTGGTACAGAATGGCAGCGTCATGGTGACTGCAGGCGCGGAAAAGTTCCCTTCGGATATCCGCTATGGACGAGCACCCCGCAGTGCAGTAGCCATCCTGCGGAATGGCAATTATCTCTTGGGGGTAGTAGATGGACGTCAGTCCAATAGCTGCGGCCTGACGCTGGAAGCATGGGCAAAACTGTTGGTCAAGATGGGCGCAAAGGATGCCATGAATCTTGATGGCGGTGGTTCCAGTGCGCTGGTGGTTGGAGGATTGCTGCAAAATTCTCCCAGTGATGGCCGGGAGCGCTCGGTGGGTTCGGCACTGGTCATCACGAATAAATGAATGAAATAGGACCTTATACCTATAGAAAAACCCCTATAATCGCGATATAATGAAAAGATAGTGATTATGACGAGCAAATGAGGTGAATTATTTTGCGTAAATATATAAGGAAAATGGTGGCGTTGGGCGTGGCTGCCATGCTGACGGCGGCTCCATCGGTTGGCTGGACCATGGACCCGATCCTAAACCATAATCAGGTGACAGAAGGTATGGTGGGGACAGCCTATACGGTGATTGACAGCAGCGGTGAGCTGCGGGATTTCCAGGTGGATATTGTCGGAAATATGGACAATGGCAAGGGGTCTCAACCCATGATCATGGCTAAGGCCTCGGGGCCTGTGATTGAGCAGACCGGTGGCATTCTGCAGGGCATGAGTGGCAGTCCGGTTTATGTGGACGGGTATCTGATCGGTGCAGTGGCGGCAGGAATCAAGAACATGACGCCCTATACCTTCTTTATCACGCCCATTGATGAAATGCTGCCCCTCTGGTCCATGCCCGATAAGAAGAATAAGACTCATATTTCCACAATAAATATCAAGCAAGCTGCTGAAACCCGGGAAAAAGCTGCGGCAGACAAGAAAAAGAAACAGGAAGAACGGGCGAAGAATCCGGATCATAAGATTTATGGCGATGAGCTGTTAGATCGGGCGCGAGCGGCTGTGGCAGCCGCCAAGGCGGAAAAGCAGGAAAAGCCGCAGGAAGAGAATCAGAAGGCTGAAGCAGCAGATACGCCGGCTGCAGATGCTGCTTCAAAAGAACCGGCAGCAAAGACAGAGCCTAAGGATGTGATGTATTTTTCGGGGTTCAATCAGGCAGGCTTGGATTTCCTGAAGCGTCAGATTGATCCGCAGGACAGCTATACATTCCTGCCCATGGGGGCACCTGCTGCAGCAGATATGAATAAAACGGAATATCATGCAACATTGGAGCCAGGTTCAGCAGTAGGCGTAGCGGTTACCTATGGTGATTTTGCCGTAGGTGCTACGGGAACGGTTACTGCTGTGGATGGCAAGCGTATTTTGGCTTTTGGTCATCCCTTCCTGCATCGGGGTAATGTGAACTACTTTATGACGGATGCAACGGTGGTGGGGACCATCAGCGGTCAGAGCAATGGAATGAAGGTCGCCAATATCGGCAATATCATAGGCCGTATCAGTCAGGACAGGGCTACGGGAATTGCCGGCACATTAGGCCAGTTTCCGTCTGTTGTGCCCATAAAGGTCAATGTTAAGGATAATAGTTTGGGCCGCAGTGAGAACTACGGAGCACGCATTGCCTATGATGAGGATTTCCTACCCCAGCTGTCCGGTGGTATTGCCTATGCGGCGCTCTCGAAGACCAGTGATAATCTAAGCGGCAGTACGGCAAAGGTTGGCTTCAAAATCCGTACCGACGCGGTGAAGAACGGCGTTGTGGCTCGGGATAATATGTACTACAACAATGCGGATGTGGGGCAGATTGCCATGGCAGAGCTTATGCAGGCCATGAGTGCGATCTGCCAGAACTCGGACCGGGAATCGGATATCATTGATGTACAGGTGAATATCGATGTGGATGGCGGCAGAAAGACCGCATCCATCGTTTCGGCAATACCGGACAAGAAGACGGTAAAGCCGGGGGACACGGTGAAGTTCACCACAACGATTAAGCCCTACCGTAAAGCGCAGGAAACGTTGATCATTCCCTATAAGGTACCGGTGGCGCAGCCAGTTGGCC
This sequence comes from Selenomonas sp., assembly GCF_024699275.1. The sequence goes on along the minus strand of NZ_JAILPX010000026.1, from coordinate 107,480 downwards.
CTTTGAATCTGGATATTCGCGGCGGTGGTCTTGTGCCGGTTACGACCTTGATGCTGCTGCAACAGTCTGGTGTGGATGTAGCGAGTGAAGCAGACCATAAACAGACTACGGAAGACCAGCTGAAAAAGCTGGAATCTGCTGGAAAGAATAACGAGATCGTCATTGCACCAGGACCTGTACAGAAACCGGCCAGCAAGGATGCTGTACAGGAGGCACAGAAAGCAGCATTGCTGCAGCAACCGGTCAGCAATCTTGACAGGCTGGGAAAAAAGCCGGTGACACCCGGTGAGACGAAATTTGCTACGGGATACATCATTGACAATGTGATTCATGCAGCGATAAACGTGGAACGTTAAGGGGAAAATGCTTCCGCGTAAAAGTAAAACTAACCTATTGTAAAGCCTTACGGTTAATGGTAAACTATTGGTTGGTGCTTTTTAGAGAGCATGACTACTAGGAGGATAAGGAACTTAATGGAAAAGTTGATTATACACGGGGGGCGTCCACTTAAGGGACATGTAAAAATCAGCGGGGCCAAGAATGCGGTTTTGCCTATTATTGCGGCTACCCTTTTGGGGCAGGAACAGGCCAGCCTGTTGGATGAAGTCCCAGCTCTGGAGGATGTACATACCATTACCGAGGTTTTGAATAAATTAGGCGTACGGGCGGAATTCGATGCGGAAAAACATCAGCTGCATGTGGATAGTACGGTAATCGGCAGTTGCGAGGCACCCTATGACCTGGTGCGTAAGATGCGGGCTTCCTTCTTGATTATGGGGCCGCTTTTGGCCCGCTGTGGTCAGGCGAAGATTTCGCTGCCCGGTGGTTGTGCCATTGGCACCCGTCCCATTGATTTGCATTTGAAGGGCTTTGAAGCTTTAGGCGCTAAAATCAGGATTGGGCATGGCTTTATTGAGGCTACGGCTCCTGAGGGCCTCAAGGGCGCAAAAATTTATTTGGATTTCCCCAGCGTCGGTGCTACGGAGAATATCTTGATGGCAGCCTCCATGGCAGAGGGCGTTACGGTGCTGGAAAATCCGGCGCAGGAGCCGGAAATCGTGGATTTGGCCAATTACCTCAATGTGATGGGGGCAAAGATTCGCGGTGCAGGTACGAATGTGATTAAGATTGAGGGCATGCCCAAACTGGTAGGACGGGATTATACCATCATTCCTGACCGCATTGAAGCGGGTACCTATATGGTAGCTGCTGCCATGACTCAGGGGGATGTCTATATCGAAAACGCCATCAGTGAACATCTGAAGCCGGTTATTGCCAAGCTTAAGGAAGCAGGGGTGACCATTGAAGAGGACGTGGATGGCATCCGGGTTACCTGTGCTAAACGCACTAAGGCTGTGGATATCAAGACCATGCCTTATCCCGGCTTTCCAACGGATATGCAGGCCCAGTTCATGGCCATGCTAGCTATTTCCGAGGGCACTGGCATGGTGACGGAAACGGTTTTTGAAAACCGCTTCATGCATGTGGATGAGCTTAAACGCATGGGATCTCACATCAAGATTGATGGACGGACCTCTGTGGTGGAAGGGGTCGAGACTCTTACGGGGTGTCAGGTGAAAGCAACTGACCTGCGAGCGGGAGCGGCTATGGTTTTGGCTGGCTTAGTGGCCGAGGGAGAAACCCAGGTGGGTTACATCCACCATATCGATCGTGGCTATGATAATCTGGTGGATAAATTAGTGGGATTAGGTGCAGATATCTGTCGCCGGGAGTCCTAAGAAAAAGCCTTGCTGATTTTGCGGCAAGGCTTTTCATTTGACGTATTTTCTGTTATACTTGTAGTGTTGCGGTTGTAGCTCAGTTGGATAGAGCGTCCGCCTCCTAAGCGGCAGGTCGCGCGTTCGAATCGCGCCAATCGCACCAGATTTTGCATACGAGATAGCCCGGTAATGGGCAGTATTTTACGATACTGTCCATTACCGGGCTTAGTTTTTTCTGCCTGTTGTTTTTGGTGCTGGAATCGGTGGAACGGATGGAGATGCGTTTAGTTCAAGGGGCAGGTGGCTGTGTTTCCGTCACCTGCCTGTTGGGCGGTGTGCTTGCCTTCGAAGAGGGCTTCGCTGACCTTGCGCATGAGTTCATCCTGTTCAGCGGCGGCGGAGAATACTATCTGTTTATCCGGTGCGGTATTCTTTTCATTGACTTCTGTTATGGCCAGCTGCAGGCGATGACTTTTGTCCTTGCGGAAGGAATAGCTGCTGCGTGTGGCGAGCCATTCTGTAATCATCTCAATATTCTGGAAGGATGCGACCTTGTTATAGTCCTTGTAAATTTCTGCTGCCATGGCGGCGGCGCTTTTTTTGTCGGCAGTAGCGCCGATAATGGAGAATTCGTTATTCTCCTCTGTGGTTATCAGGCAGGTAACGATATACATCATATTCAAACCTTTCTTTCTCTGTAAAGTGAGCACTAATTATCCGCTATTATTGTAACAAATATGCTCTAAATGTCAATTTTAATGTGGGATGTGTGTATACATATCGTGGACTTTTTAGGCTGTTGTCATGGCGAAAATACGAAATTACATACGTATGCTTTTTTTTGTGTTAATTTTATAACATAATGTACTTTAATGAGAGATAAATACGGATTAATTCTTCACAATAAATGCCATAAAGGACATATGTCTTTGAAAAATAGAAGGGGAAACTGTACAGTTATCTATGTAACAGTATTTGCAATTTGTATTGGTTTTCAGATACTGATATTTATGGTATAATGTCTACTCGTAAAAAACATATCGTTTGTGGTTTGATGTGTGTATTTTGTAAGAAGTTAGGAGAATGTTTTATGGTGGGAACGCAACCGGTAAACCGTAAAAAGGCATTCAATATGCTTTTCTTCCTGGAATTTTGGGAACGGTTCGGCTTTTACGGGCTGCAGGCCGTGTTGGCAGGATTCTTTGTGAGAAGCCTGGGCATGGAAGATGCAGAATCCTTCGTGGTGTTTGGTGCTTTTAGCGCTATGGTATACGGTTATGTATCCATTGGCGGCTTTTTAGGAGATAAGGTATTGGGAACCCAGCGCACCATTACATTGGGCGCAGTGGTCCTGATGATTGGCTACTTCATGATGGGGATATCGGGAACCAATAAAGACCTGGTCTTCCTGGCATTAGGTGCTATTGCCTGTGGTAATGGTATCTTCAAGGCCAATCCGTCTTCGCTGTTATCGAAGCTTTATGAAGGCGCAGAGGAAGAATTGGATAGTGCATTTACCATGTACTATATGGCGGTAAACATTGGTTCGTTTATTTCCATGCTGCTGGTGCCGATTATCGGTGCTAAGTATGGCCTGGATTTGGGCTTCATGATCTGTGCCATGGGTTTGGTGCTGGCAATCGGTGGATTTCTCAGTTTCCGTCATCTGGTACGGGGAATTGACTCTGCTGCCGGGGCTGAAAAATTGTCCATCACCAAGCTGGCGGTAACCATTGCCGGTGTCATCGTCATGACGTTCATTTCCAGCTGGCTGCTCAGTCATCTGTCTGTAGCGCATTGGCTGCTGCTGATTATCGGTATTTTTGTATATGGCGTTTTCATCAAAATGATCATTCAGTCTTCCGGTGCTACCCGCAGTCATATGATTGCGGCGATGATTTTGATTGTGGAGGCCATTGTGTTCTTCACGTTGTACAACCAGATGCCTACTTCTCTGAATTTCTTTGCCATCAAGAATGTGGAACATAGCATTATGGGGATTGCCATCCCGGATGCGCAGGTGTTCCAGACCCTTAATCCGTTCTGGATTATGCTGGCCAGCCCAATCTTGGCTTTCCTTTACTCTCGTTTTGGCAGTCAGGGCAAGGATTTGTCCATGCCGGCTAAGTTCGCCCTGGGCATGCTTCTGACTGCGGGTTCCTTCCTGTTGGTGGGTTCCTCGGCACGATTTGCCAATGAGGCAGGTATTGTTTCTGCCTGGTGGCTGGTGGGCTCTTATTTCCTGAGTTCTATTGGCGAACTGTTAATCAGTGGTTTGGGCTTGTCCATGATTTCTAAGCTGGTGCCGCAGAAACTGATTGGCTTCTTGATGGGGGCATGGTTCCTGACGACAGCAATCTCTTCCATTATTGGCGGTTGGGTGGCAAGTCTCACTGCTGTGCCTAAGGATGTTACGGATCCAGTGCTTACCTTGGGGGTGTACTCGGATGTGTTCACCCAGATTGGTATTGTAACGCTGGGGGTAACGGCTGTTATGGCTATTACGGTGCCGCTGCTGAATCGCCTGATTAATAAACAGGATGAGCAAGACGTAGAGTTTGAAGCCGGAATGACTTTAGAAGATTGATAAAAAAGTGTTGACAGATGCTTTCGTAACCGCTATAATAGTTTTTGTTGATTGCGAAAGCAGTTAGCCAATGACTCAGTAGCTCAGTTGGATTAGAGTATTTGACTACGAATCAAAGGGTCGGGGGTTCGAGTCCCTCCTGGGTCACCATATTGAAATGATAAATCCTTGTTTCCTCTTGGGAAATGAGGATTTTTTGTTAGGGATAATTGCAGGTGCCCGGCAGTCAGGAAAAGAGCTGCTGTTTTCGGGGATTTACTGCGAAAAAACTTGCGGAACAGGTCAAATTTATGTTACTATTGAGTGGAGACTGTAATTAAAGGGAGGCTTATCAAATGCTTACCGTTTTGATGATAATTGATGCGTTGGTGGCCATTGGCCTCATCGCATCGGTACTGGGACAGGAAGCAAAGTCCGCCGGTATGGGCGGCATGGGCGGCGGTGCTGACACCGTGTTCTCCGGTAAAGCCCGGGGGATGGACGCTCTGCTGGCGCGGGTGACGGTGGTGCTTGCCATCTTGTTTGCCATTATCACCATGGTGATTGCCAAAATGACAAGCTAATAACGGCAATATCCCTGTTCTCTAAGCGGAGCAGGGATATTTTCGCTTATGGGGGTGGAAGGATGATATTACCGGGAGCAGAGCCCTTCTTTATGCCCGGCGGGGAAAAAGGTGTGCTCCTTATTCACGGCTTTACGGGGTTGCCTGCTGAACTTTTGCTGTTGGGCGAGCATTTGAATAAGCAGGGGTTTACGGTACTGGGGGTGCGGCTGGCAGGTCATGGTACTACTGTGGAGGATATGAGTCATATGACCTGGGAAGACTGGATGGACTCGGTGCGGGATGGATATGCCGTGCTTTCCGGTTTTTGTGCGGATATTTCCGTTATTGGTCATTCTATGGGGGGACTCTTTGCGCTGTTGCTTTCCACGGAAGAAGTCGTTTCACATGTGGTGACATTGGCTGCTCCCATATTCATTCCCGAGGAGCGCGGGCTGGCAGCATTACCTCCGCGAGAGGCTTGTTATGGAGGTTATGTGCCGAAGGCCAGACGTCGGCTCAAGAATGTGCCGCCTGCGGCCAACAACACCTATCGGAAAATGCCCTTGGTATCTATCCATGAATTGGTTGAGGTTATCGAAAAGACGAAGAGCGCCATCGAGGAAGTGATGGCGCCGCTGCTCATCATGCATAGTCGTGATGATCATACGGCCGCACCGGTCAGTGCGGATTATATTCTGTCCCATGTGAAGGGGCAGGCGCGAATTGTCTGGCTGGAGGAATCGGGGCATTTACTGCCTTTGGCCAGCGAACGGGAGAAGGTTTTTGAAGAGGCTGCGGCCTTCCTGCAAAATGCGAGCAGGTAAATCGAGATATTTGTAAGGAGAAAATATGGACTTAAAAGAGCGAATTATCGCCTATATGCGCAATGAGGCTTATAAGCCCTTGGCAGAAGAAGATTTAGGCGAAGCATTGGGCCTGACGGATGAAGAACTGGTGGACTTTGCTGGCGCCCTGGAAGAGCTGGAAGAGGAAGGTGCGATTATCAAGAATCGCAGTGACCTATATGGGGTGCCCAGCCGTATGCATTTAGTGGTGGGCCGCATTTCCATGACCGCCAAGGGATTTGGCTTTATCATTCCCGATGTGCGGGAAACGGAAGCGGAAACGGATGTGTTTGTACCGGCCAATGCCGTGGGCTCTGCCATGAATGGCGACCGGGTGGTAGCCCGAGTTATGCCTGCTCAGGAAGAAGGGCGCTCCCGGGAAGGGGAGATTATCCGCATTATGGAGCGGGCCAACGAGAAAATCGTAGGCACTTTTGAACGCAGCAAGACCTTCGGTTTTGTGACACCGGATAATGTCAAACTGACTCAGGATATCTTTGTGGCGAAGAAGAATTTCAAGGGGGCAAAGACGGGCAGCAAGGTCGTGGTGAAAATCACGAAATGGCCCAGTGGCCGCCGTAGTGCAGAGGGCGAAGTCATCGAAGTATTGGGCAAAGTGGGCGATCCTGGCGTCGATGTGCTTTCCGTCATGCGTCAATATGAGTTGTCGGAAAGTTTTCCCGAGGATGTGCAGGCAGAAGCTGCGGCTACGGAAACGGAACCGGACCCAGAGGAATATGCTGGCCGGGCAGATCGCCGGGATTTACAGATTGTTACGGTGGATGGCGAGGATTCCAAGGATTTGGACGATGGAGTCTATGCCCGCAGAAATCCGGATGGTTCGTTCTTTCTGGGGGTCTATATCGCGGATGTGAGTCATTATGTGCGGGAGCATGCGCCACTGGACCGGGAGGCTTATGCCCGCGGAACCAGCGTTTATCTGGTCGACCGGGTAATTCCTATGCTGCCGAAGGAACTATCCAATGGCATCTGCAGTTTGAATGCAGGGGTTGACCGCCTGTCCATGGCCTGTGAGATGCAGATAAGCCCGGAAGGGGAAGTCCTTCATTATGAGATATTGCCGACGGTGATTCATGTTTATCGGCGTCTGACCTATAATATTGTCAACAAAGTACTGGTGGATAAAGAAGCGCCTTTTGTAGCGGATAATGAGGATATCCTGCCTATGCTGAAAACGCTGGCAGAACTGCGGGGCGTACTTAAAGCTAAGCGCCATCGTCGCGGGTCTATTGATTTTGACTTGCCAGAAGTGAAGGTCAAACTGGATGAAAAGGGTCATCCTGTGGCCCTTATTAAAAGGGAAGGTTCATTGGCTGAATCCATCATTGAAGAATGTATGCTCATTGCCAATGAGACGGTGGCCCGCCATATGGACACGAAGAATCTGCCCTTTATGTATCGGGTTCATGAGCAGCCCTCGGAGGAAAAAATCGAACGCCTCAATAATTTGCTGGCTACGTTTGGTCTATACGTGAAACGGGATGAGGCTGGCCAGATTCAGCCGATGGATGTGCAGAAGGTGCTGGAAAAGGTGGAGGGCCGCCCAGAGGAAAAGATCATCAGCACGGTGTCCCTGCGGTCCATGCAGCAGGCTCGTTATAGTGAGTTGAGTTTAGGTCACTTTGGTCTTGCCGCCCGCTATTATACTCACTTTACATCGCCGATTCGCCGCTATCCGGATTTGATTGTACACCGGCTCTTGCGGGAAACCTTTGCCACAGGTTCTCTGCCTAAGGAGCGACAGATTAAATTAAAGGCTGTCCTGCCCGAGATTGCTGACCATACTTCCCAGCGGGAACGGGTAGCAATCGAGGCGGAACGGGAAACCACGGACATGAAGAAAATTGAATACATGGCCCAGTTCGTGGGGGAAGAATTCACTGGGGTTATCAGTGGGGTTACGGCCTTTGGTATCTTTGTGGAATTGGATAACGGTGTAGAGGGCTTGGTACATGTATCCACCATGACCAACGATTATTACGAATATGTGGAAGAACAATATGCAATGATTGGTGAGCGCACCCGCACGCAGTATCGGTTGGGGGATGAAGTTGCGGTAATTCTGGCGCGGGCCAATGTGGAGGAACGGAATTTGGATTTTGTGTTAAAAGATAATGGCCAGTATGTGCCGGAAAAGCCTGCCCAAAAGAGCAATGGCAGCAAGAAGGGCAAGGGCGATAAGAAGCCTAAAATTGCGCGCAATAAAAAGCAGAACAAGCCTTTGCTGGAAGATGAACTGATTGCAGAACCCATGCTGACGGAAGAAGAAGATAAGCAAAAAGAGCAAAGAAACGGCAAGAAACGTCATGGGCACAAGAAACGTGGTGCTTCCGGCGAGAAGCTTTCGCAGCCGCAAAAGCAAGAAGGGGAAGGCCGTAAGGCTAAGACGGACCGCCAGCGTCGTCAGGGCAAGGCGGAGCGCGCGGATAAGGATAACCGTGCAGGGGCAGGTTCCTTCCGCGGAGACGGGCGCAGCCGTAATCGGGAAGAACGCCGCAGCGATAAGGAGGCAGGATACCATCGTGTCTATGTGACGGGACTTAACAGTGCCGTTTGGCCGGATCCTCCTGGTTATCATGAGAAAAAGGAACGGGAACTGGCTTCGGCAGCAGCTAAGGCCGAGAAGGAGAAAGCCAAGAAGTCCCGCGGTTCCCGCCGGCCGCGTCCTCATCGTAAAACCGAGGGCGGTACTGGCAATAGCAAATAACAGTTGAGGTGATCCTATGGGCAAGAAGAATATCGGGATGAAGATCGTCTGCGAAAACCGCAAGGCGCGTCACGATTATTTCATCCATGAAACCTTTGAAACCGGACTTGCCCTGCAAGGTACGGAGGTAAAATCCCTGCGGGCGGGCAAGGCCAACTTAAAGGACAGCTATGCCATGATTAAAAACGGGGAAATCTTCGTGGAGAATATGCATGTTTCTCCTTATGATCAGGGAAATATATTCAATCACGATCCGTTGCGGCCACGGAAATTGCTGATGCATAAGAGTGAAATTGTCAAGCTCTTTGCGAAGACGAGAGAAAAGGGTTTTACGCTGGTGCCGTTAAAGATTTATTTCAAGAATGGCAAGGCTAAGCTGGAACTGGCCTTGGCTTCTGGTAAGCACAATTACGACAAGCGGCAGGATCTGCATGAGAAGGCCGCTAAGCGGGAAGTGGAACGAGCCTTAAAAGACAGGCAGCGTTATTGAGATAAAACTGTAATATTGTAAAGTACCTGCTGTTGATGTTATAATAGGCAGGTACTTTATTTTTTAGAAGGGAACTAAGCTTATGAATGAGAATGGTAAGTTAAAGCGGGGGCTAAAGAACCGTCACTTGCAGATGATTGCTTTGGGCGGCGCGATTGGCACCGGGCTTTTCTATGGTTCAGCTTCCACGATTGCCTTGGCAGGGCCAGCAGTGATGCTGGCCTATCTGCTTGGCGGCATCATGATTTTCTTCATCATGCGCATGTTGGGAGAGATGGCTGTTGATGAACCTGTATCGGGTTCTTTCAGTCATTATGCCACGAAATATTGGGGGCGGTTTCCCGGGTTCATGTCCGGCTGGAATTATTGGTTTAACTATGTGCTGGTGTCCATGGCGGAGCTTACGGCAGTGGGCATCTATATGCAATTTTGGTTTCCGGATCTTCCCCAGTGGATTGCGGCGCTTATCTGCCTGGTCGCCATCACGGCATTGAATCTCATTAATGTACGGCTTTATGGTGAGACGGAATTCTGGATGGCCCTTATCAAAATCACGGCCATTCTGTTGATGATTGTCTTAGGGCTTTATATCCTGGTGGGGAATCCGCAGCCCTTTCCGGATAATCTCAGCAATCTCTGGTCATACGGCGGTTTTCTGCCCAATGGTCTATGGGGCTTGTGTCTGGCCATTGCGGTGGTGATGTTTTCCTTTGGCGGCATTGAACTGATTGGCATTACCGCTGGGGAGGCGGAAAATCCCGATAAGACCATTCCACAGGCCATCAATCAGGTTATCTGGCGCATTCTGATCTTCTATGTGGGAACTATGGCTGTGCTTATGGCTCTGTGGCCATGGAATGAAGTGGGCATGGAAGCCAGTCCCTTTGTGCAGATTTTCATGAGCGTGGGGATTCCTGCAGCGGCTCATATCCTCAATTTTGTGGTGCTTACGGCGGCGGTATCGGTCTATAATTCGGCCATCTACAGCAATAGCCGTATGCTCTATGGTCTGTCGACTAAAGATGAGGCCCCGAAGTTCCTCTCTAAACTTTCCGGCCATGGAGTGCCCGTGCGGGGCATTCTGGTTTCTTCGGGAATTACGCTTATCTGCGTGGCCCTGAACTATTTCTTTCCGGGACAGATTTTCATGTTCCTGATGTCCATTGCCACCATTGCGGCCACCATCAGCTGGCTGACCATCGTCATCACCCATCTGAAGTTTCGCGCTTATTGCAAAGCTAAGGGGAAGGATACGAAATTTCAATCCCCGCTGTACCCATGGATTAATTATCTCTGCATAGCATTCCTGCTCAGTATCTGGGGGCTGATGACACAGATTGAGGGTATGGCTCTGGCAGTCTATATCCTGCCCGTATGGTTATTATGTCTCTGGTTGGGGTTCAAGTATCAGAACCGATAAAAGTATGTGTATAGAGTAAAAGCTCGGAATAGCGATTTTTGGCGGATAGGATGTTTTCGCGCAAGGAATCGTTATTCCGGGCTTTTGCTATTATTGAGGGCGAATGTTTACAAAGACATCATAGAAGGCAATGCCGGGAGCAGCAGTCGCGTTCATTCCTAAATCGGTGGGATGGCCGGCATTTAGCAGGTTAAGGCCGCCCTTTTGGCTATCGCCCTGCATACTCAGAAGGATATCGGGGGAAAGGTCATCACGAAAGTGGACATTGACGGGGATTTCAGCAAGAGCGTTCCAAAGGATGGCTGGATGCTTATCCTTAAGATGCAGTTTTTCGCCGGTTTGCCGGTGAATATGGATGATGGGATACTCCGGCAGCAGGTGGTGGGTCACAGCGCTTTGACTATTGATATGATTCTGGGAATGGGGGGTAATGAGGTGAAAGGGAAATTCCTGGCTGGGAAACAGATGGGTTATATCATCCGGCAGGCTGCAGCAGTGGAATTTGCCGTCTGAAGTGGAAAATTTCCCCTTGGCCCAGGGAATGGTTTGCTGGTGATAGAGGACGGGACCATGGTAAAGGTCCTGCCATTTTTGAATATGCAGTTTTTTGCAGACTGCAGGCGTGAATTCCGCCGCCAGGAAATCTTCATCACGATGCTGGGATGGAAAGCTGCTGCTGCCAGGAGCCAGCTCATTTAGGCGCCGGGTCAGCAGGCGGGCAATTTCCAGGTCGGTCTTGGCTTCACCTCGGGGCGGGATAGCGGGTTCGTTGAGCCCCACATGATGGAAAAAGTAGCCGCCGTACACATCCAGTTCTTCAAATTCGGTGGTTACGGGCAGGAGAATATCGGCCATTTGGGCCGAGTGGGTCATGACTTTATCGGCAACTACAACAAGTTCCAGCTGTGACCAGATTTCCTGAAGGTCAGCCAGTCCTGCGTCCTGACGCAGGGGATTGCGGCAGGCTATCCAGAGAAAGCGTACAGGAATCCCGGTAAGCTGCTGCAGGCTATAAGCGAAGTTGTTGATGTTGACAAAGCGCGTGTCAGACCGCTTTTGCATGATTTTATAAGGGAAGATATTCATGCCCTTGTCGGCAAAGTTCACGCCACCGCCAGGAATGCCGATATTGCCAGTGAGTTGGGCCAGTGCATCGATGAGCCGGATGGTGAGCCCGCCTTGCACATGGCGTTGCAGACCATAGCCGCACCAGATATGCATGGGGCTGTTTTGGGCAATCAAATCGGTTAAAAAGGTAAGGGCAGAATCCTGTTGGCCAATGGCGGATAAAAGTTTGTCTGTAGGGGCTTTTTGCACGGCGGCTATAAGCGTGTCAGCGCCAGAAGTCTTAGTGGAATTATACGTGAGCCGTCCTTTGGCCGCCAGCTTTTGCAGCAGCAGGATAGCCAAGGCCGCATCGCTGCCGGGACGCAGTTCCATATAGTAGTCGGCTTTGCGGGCGGTTTCGGTGTATACGGGATCGATGACCACTACTTTGGCTCCCCGTTCTCTGGCCGCATAGATCATGGACATGGTATGGACGGAGGTCCAGGCTGGATTTACCCCCCAGAGGATAATCAGACGGGCGTTCAGCAACTGACGGACATCTGTGGTGACGTTGCGGCCAAAGTCCAACAGCTGAGCATCCAGACCGGAGGAAAAGCAGGGCGTACCGGTGGTTTGGGTGGTGGGACCAAGGCTGTTGAACATTCCTTCCACGGCATAGTGTAGCAGACCGAAATTTCCTGAATATTTGTTTAGGCAGAGGGGGAGGGTGGAATGGTAGCGTTTTTTCAATTCTAAGATTTTATGGGCAATGGTATCGATGGCTTCTTCCCAGGAAATACGCTGCCAGTTGCCTGAACCGCGGATTATCTGCCGTTGAGGATAGAGCAGTCGCTGCGGGTGGTAGACTGCGGCGAGAATATCCTCCCGCTTGCTGCATAACCGTTCAGAGGTGCCGCTGGTCTTGTCTCCGGTGATGTATTCGATTTTTCCGCCGCGGGTAAAGGCCAGCATGGGGCAGGAGTCGTAACAGTTACGGGGACATATATGGCGGGTGACCTGGTAATTTTCCTGTAAAAACATACAGCGCCTCCTTTTTAGGGGAAATCAGCCCCGCTGCAGGTTAAAGGCGGAGCTGTTGTCAGAATTGGCCGGGGAAATAGGGGGATGTCCAGCTTCCAGCGGGAATTCGGTCAAACCATTAAAGCGTGGCAGGAGCTTTAAGCTGCCCTGTGGGCAATTGTTTACGCAAAGACTGCAAGCGGTGCATTTTAAGGGGTGGAAACGGAGTTTCCTGTCTGTGTCTGTGGTATCGAGCTGCAGGGCCTTTTCCGGGCAAAGCATGGTGCAAAGGCCACAGGCCGTGCAGGAAGAGTGCAAAGTAAGACTGGGAAAGAGCGGACAGGGGGTTACGGCTTGTTTGGAGAGCCAGATTACCGGGTCAAAGGCGAACTGCCGTTCCGTTTGTGCCTGAGCAATTTCTGTAGCGGTGTCTGAGGCCGCATGGAATAAGGAGCGGAAAAAGGAACGGCGGGCTACTTTCGGTGGGGGTGGGGGCGTATCCTTTACATGGACCAACTTGATGGGAGCCTTGCCGGCAGCTGACAGGGCCTGATTGCAGGCTTTAATTTCCTGCTCCAGCCAGCTGTGTACGGCTGGATTGCAGGCAGAGCACCGGCTGGTGTCAATGGCCAAGGGCTGTTTTTCAGCCAATGCCCAGAGCAGGCGGCGATTTATGGCGCCCAGGCAGGGCATTGCATTTGAGGCGACTTTTTGGCACATCAGTACCTGGGGCGTAAGGTTTTGGACCGCGGTCAGAGCGCTGTCGTAATCCGTGCTGCTCTGGAGGGCTCCGGTAGGACAGACAGCGGTGCAAAGGCCGCAATCGTTGCATTTTTCGCGATCGATTTCGCGGTTGTGGATTGCATTTTGCGGACAGATTTCCTGACAGCGGTTGCAGGTAATATTGGTATAGTGAAACAGGCAGCGGTTAAGGTCGATTTCGCGCCGGGCCATGGATTCAGCCACCTTTCGCAAAGAGTTTTCTTCATTATAACGCCAGTGGGGAGGATTTGACAAATTAGAAGGTGTATAATGGGCAGTAAGAAATGCGTAGAATATACGGCAGAAGGATGGAATGTTATGCTGAAAGATGGATTGTATGAAAAAGTAGTCAGTGATTCATTGGCAGAGGAGCTGGCGGCTTTACCACACAAATATAAAGAACTGGTCCAAATTGATAAGGCAGAGGCAGCCAAAATTTTAGCGCAATATGTGGCTGCCATAGTTGAGCGAGGGCTCAAAGCGGTGCGGATGCACAGTGAAGATATTGCCAGTCAGCTGGCGCTGGTGAACGAGATTATTGCCACCGTTCAGGAAAAGACGCAAGAACAAGATTTTTCTGCAATGAAGGTGGATCCGGCTGGGCAGCAACTGTTGGCTTTGTACGATCGGCAAAACAGTATTTTGTCTTTGGGAACGAAGGGCAGGGAGACAGTTGATCGGCCGGAGACATCCTTGGCGCAATCCAGTTTGTTTACTGGGGCTGTTCATGAGCCTCAGATGTATACGGAACTGAAAAAGGAAATTGCCAGCTGCAATCGCATGGATATGTTGGTGTCTTTTATTAAATGGAGCGGCTTGCGGCTGTTGATTGAGGCGTTAAAGCACTTTACGCAAAATGGTGGCAGACTGCGAATTATTACTACTTCTTATATGGGGGCTACGGATGTCAAGGCGATTAAAGAGCTCAGTAAATTAGTAAATACGGAAATCAAAGTCAGCTATGATACTCAGCGGACCCGATTGCATGCGAAAGCCTATGTGTTTTATCGGGATACGGGATATACTACTGCCTATATTGGCTCATCCAATCTTTCTCGGGCGGCTATGTCCAGCGGTTTGGAATGGAATATAAAAATTACCGCTCAGGATCAGCCGGAGACGCTGGCTAAGATTGGGGCTACCTTTGCCAGTTACTGGGAAAGCCGGGAATTTGAACCCTATACAGCGGCTGAGGAAATGCGCCTATACCGGGCATTACGGGATGAGAAATACTATAAGGAAGGTAACACCACCCGCTATACGCTAGATGTGCGTCCCTATTCTTATCAGCAGGAGATATTGGATAAATTAGCGGCTGAGCGGAGCGTGCGGGGGATATATCGCAATCTCATAGTGGCCGCCACCGGTACAGGAAAGACGGTTATCGCCGCCTTTGATTATGCCCGCTTTTGCCGGGAGAACCCAGGCCGGTCGAACCGTCTGCTCTTTGTGGCACACCGGCAGGAGATTTTAACGCAAGGCCTTGCCACCTTTCAGGCGGTGCTGAAGGATAACAATTTTGGTGAGCTCTTTGTGGGGCAATATACTCCGCAGGCGCTGGATCAGCTTTTTATTTCTATCCAAACCTTTAATTCCCAGGATTTTACGGCCAAGACCAGCCCGGATTTTTACGATTTTATCGTGGTGGATGAAATTCATCATGGCCCGGCGGATAGTTATCAAAAATTGCTCAATTATTATCAACCAAGGATTTTGTTGGGCCTTACGGCTACGCCGGAGCGATTGGATGGAAAAAGTATATTGCCTTATTTTGGTGAGCGAATTGCCGCAGAAATAAGGCTGCCGGAGGCCATCGAACGGAAACTACTGTGTCCCTTTCAGTATTTCGGTGTTACCGATAATGTGGATTTGACGGAGGTAAAATGGACGGCGGGCGGTTATGATAAGCAGGCCCTCAGCAATGTTTATAGTCTCAGTGGTAAGGTGGCGGAAAGACGGGCCGATTTAATCGTTAATTCCCTACAACGTTATGTGACAGATGTGTTGCTGGTGAAGGGGCTAGGCTTTTGCGTCAGTGTCGAACATGCCAGCTTTATGAGTGACTATTTTAATCAGTTGGGGATTCCCTCCTTATGTCTTACGGGGCAATCCGCTCAGGTGGATCGGGATAACGCACGGAAACGCCTGGCTCAGGGGGAGTTGAAATTTATCTTTGTTGTGGATATTTACAACGAAGGTGTAGATATTCCCGAAATCAATACGGTGCTGTTCTTGCGGCCCACCGAATCGCTGACCATCTTTTTGCAGCAGTTGGGACGTGGTTTACGACTTTCGCCGGATAAAGACTGTTTGACTGTGTTGGATTTTATCGGTCAGGCCAATAAAAAATACAGTTTTACCCATAAATTTGCGGCGCTGCTGGCTAATACTTCCCATAGTGTGCAGCAAGAAGTGGAAAATGGCTTCGTTTCCGCCCCCAAGGGCTGTTATATTCAGTTGGAAAAACAGGCGGCCCAATATATTCTGGATAATATCAAAGGAGCTTATGATACCTTGCGGGGGATGGCAGGGCATATTGCTAGTTTTGCGGAAGATAGTGGATTGCCTGTGACGCTGGCCAATTTTTTGCATTACCACCATATGGATCCCCGTCAGTTATATCGGCACAAGAGCTGGCAATCATTTTCCCGCATGTGTGTCCGCGCGGGCGTGCAAGAAGACTATGAACCGGAATCATTGGAACTGCAGGTAAATTTGAGTATTGTCTTTCAGAAGCTGGCAGTGGCGGATTCTCAGCGATGGATAAAATTTTTGCTGAATATACTGCCGCAGTTGGCAGATATGGACTTTAACTGGCTTTCTCCTTTAGAGAGTCGGATGCTGCAAATGTTTTATGTAACGATTTGGGGAGAATATGCAAGGGATTGGCGTGACGAGAAAGTCCGGGAGAATTTTTTAGCATTGGCGAATAGTCCCCATATTGTGGCAGAAATGCAGGAGCTTTTGCGCTATCAGCTCGATGGTATTGACTTTGTCGATGAACCCTTGAATATCGGCTTTGCCTGTCCGTTGGATTTGCATTGTACCTATACCCGGGATCAGATATTGGTGGCGATGGATTTTGACAAGCCCAATACTGTGCGAGAAGGCGTTAAATGGCTGGCGGATAAGAAAACGGATTTGTTCTTTGTAACCTTGAATAAGGCCGATAGGGAGTATTCGCCCACAACCATGTATGATGATTACTCACTGAATGAATGGTTGTTTCATTGGCAGAGTCAGAGTGTAACGACGGTGGGCTCTGTTACAGGGCAGCGCTACCTTCATCATCAGGAACAGGGGACCCAAATCCTTCTGTTTGTGAGGGAGTTCAAAAAGGATAACATGACCGGTGGCGCCGCGGCGTATACTTATCTGGGGCGGGCTAATTACGTAAGCCATGAAGGAGAAAAGCCCATCAATATCGTGTGGAAATTAGATAAGCCTATTCCTGCAAAATTCTTAAAGAAAAGCAATAAACTGGCTGTTGGCTGATATATCTTCATGATCAAAAAACTGTTGCACATTTCTGCGCAACAGTTTTTTAGTGTTATCCGTTATTTTGCAATCTGTACTTCAGGTAGTTTGTCCTTGTTCATTTTACTGGACAAATAATTGGCAGCCAGGGAGCCGGAGATGTTGTGCCAAACGCTGAAGATGGCACCGGGAATGGCGGCGGCTGGTCCAAAATGAAGCATAGCCAGTGACGTGGCTAATCCGGAATTTTGCATCCCCACCTCGATGGAAATGGCTTTTGCTTTGGCGATATCCATATGGAGAGCCTTGGCCAGCAAGAATCCTGTGCCATAGCCCAGCAGGTTGTGGCATATTACCACGGTCATGATCAGAAGTCCCGTCTCCATGATTTTCTGGGCGCTTACGGCAACTACACCGCCGACAATCAGTACAATGGCAATGACGGAAATCAGGGGCAGGATCTTAATGAATTTCTGCACTTGGGCTTCAAAGAAGGAATTGATGATGATGCCCAATACAATCGGCAGAATAACGACCTGTACAATGGACATCATCATGGCAGAGAGAGAAATCTCGACCCAGGCTCCGGCCAGCCACCAGGTCAACAGAGGTGTGACGATGGGGGCCAGTATCGTGGTGGTCATGGTCATGGATACCGACAGGGCCACATCCCCACGGGCCAGGTAGGTCATGACATTGGAGGAGGTTCCGCCCGGACAGGTTCCTACGAGAATGACACCTGCAGCTAGTTCTGGCGGCAGATTGAAGGCCAAAGCCAGAAGATAGGCTAATAATGGCATAATGGTGAATTGAGCCAGAGCGCCATAAAAGACATCCCGGGGACGTTGGAATACCAGTTTGAAATCGGAGAGCTTTAAGGTCATGCCCATGCCGAACATGACAATACCCAAGAGCATGGTAATCTTGGGGGCAGCCCACTTGAAACTCAGTGGTTCAAAGAGGGCAATGGCGGCGATGACGATAACGAATACCGCCATATACTTGGAGATAAAAGCGCTTAATTTTTCCAGATAATGCATAAGACCTACAATCCTTTCTTTTTATGATGTTTACAATGTTACAACTATACCTGGAGGAAGTCAATATAAAATGGATAAATGTAGCGAGTTGAGTGGAACATATTTTACATATATCCTTGAAAGTTAAAGGTTATGGTGGTAAAATGTGTTCATATTTTGTAAAAGGAGGAGTTTTATGCATGCTTTAAGTATGAAAAAAAGCCGCTGGTCGGCGCGGGAAATCACCCTTACGGCGGCCATGACGGCAGTAGTGTTCTTGTTAACTTTTGTGCCTAAGATTCCCATCCCCTTGGGGTATGCCCACTTAGGTGATGCAGGGATTTTGGTTCTGCTGTGTCTGGCAGGACGACGGGAAGCCTTGATTGCGGCCTGTGCGGGGTCAATGCTGGCAGATTTGATGGGTGGTTTTCCCCTGTGGATAGGGCCCACTCTCCTGATTAAATGGGCCATGGCAGAAACATTTTTGCACATTGCCAATCGAGCGGATCCTCATTTTCTGCTTGCACCGCGTACGCTTTTGGCGTTGACATTGGCCTGTCTGGTGATGGCCGGAGGCTATACAGCTTTTGGGGTAATCCTTTATGACAATCTGGCAGCCGGACTGGCATCAGCTCCGGGGTTATTAGCCGAAGGGGCAGTGAATATCCTGGCCTTCTATGGTGCAATCAATCCCTTGGAAAAGTGGATCAAATGAGCTGAGCCAGCAATGCCCGACAGCCTTTGTTGGCATCCTGATAGGTAACTTCGAAATTGCCTGTGTACCAGGGATCGGCCACTTCCCGGTCTTCGCCGGCAAAGCTTAAGAGCAGTTGGCATTTTCCCGCAGAATCACCATTGGTAAGGCGTTGCAGGTCGCGCATATTCTCTTCATCCATGGCAATGATATAATCAAATTCATCATAATCAGCCCGCTGAATCTGGCGGGCTTTTCGCTTGGTAAAGGGAATGTTGTGGGCACGGAGTGCTGCCTTTGTACCCGGATGTGTATCACTGCCAAGTTCATCTGTACGGCAGGCTTTGGATTCTACGTAAATGTCCTGTTCCTTGCCGGCTTTTCGTACCAGTTCCTTCATGATGAATTCGCACATGGTGGAACGGCAGATATTGCCGTGGCACACAAAAAGTATCTTGGTCATTTGTATTCTCCTTTGGATCGTTATTTCTTTTATCATAGCATGGAAAGCTGTTTAGGGAAAAGGGCGGAGGCTTGTAATTTTTTTTTTGAAATCTTGTGCGATGTGGTATCATAGAAGGAGCATTGTACGGTAAGGGGGGATTTTTATGGAGCCGCGACAGCTGGGATTTCAGGTGGACTTATCCCGGTGCGTGGGCTGCCGGGCCTGTGAAAAGGCCTGCCAGTATAAGCACCCGGATTTGCCGCAAGCTTTTCGGCATGTGGATGAATGGGGCGGAGACAGCCGGGAACAGGGCTTTTTATCCATGTCCTGCAATCATTGTGCTTCTCCGGAATGTATGCGGGTTTGTCCCGTAGGCTGCTATGAAAAGCGCCGCAATGGCATTGTAGTGCATAACAGTACCAAATGTATTGGCTGTGGCCGTTGTGTAGGTGCCTGTCCCTTCCATGCTCCACGGATTTTGCCTCATACAGGGAAGGTGGGCAAATGTGATATGTGCCAGGACCGATTGGAGGCAGGCAGGCAGCCGCAATGTGTGGAGGCCTGTCCTGTGGAGGCACTGCGGCTTTGTGATATAGAAAACGCAGATATCAACTGGCAGGATTATCCCTTGGTGCGTTATACGCAGCCTTCGTTGAAGTTTATCAAGGCACGACAGCCAATGTGTTTTTGGCGGGAGGACAGAAATGGAGAAGGATAAAGAGGAACTCTGGCAAGCAGGGGATATAGCGGGGAAAATATTGGCGGTTCATCGCTGCACAGGGCTGGAAATGGTGCTGTTGGATCGTTTGGGAGAATTGCGGGGCATTACACCTGGTTTTCCGATGGAGAAGCTTTCTTTGCTGCGCCTTAAACGGCAGGCGCTGTTGCAAAATGACTTTCGTCCCTTTGAGGGGGGAACGGTTTTATCCTTGGTACAGAATAGCCAACCTTGGGGCTGGCTGGCGACGGAATCTGTCCAGGCGCGTATGGAAAAGGCGACATGGCTGCTGTTTTGGGAACTGGGACAGCAACTGGCTTTTCTGCTTTGGCATGAGCAGGAACTGCAGGTCATGGTGCGTCAACATAGGGAGCAGTTCTTATACGATATTCTCTATCATAATTTTTCATCCTCGGAAGAGGTGGTCCAATTAGGGAAAACTTGGAATATGCGGCTGGATCGGCCTCATCATGTGGTCGTAGTAGAATTTGATCGCCCCCTGCAGGGCGATAAGCGGGATTTGCTGCTGGCGGAGTTGGATAAGGAGTGGATGCGGGTACTGTCCATGCGGTTTGTACAGCCGATGCTGATGCTTCTGCGGATGCAGCTGGTCATCCTCTTTCCCGATGATTCCACGCCGCCCCGCAGTCAGGGGGATGTGGCTAAGATTATGGCTGAATCCATGGCGGATATCAAAGGGGCTTTTCCAACGATACCGCCTTTTTCCGTGGGAATAGGCAGACTTCATTATGCCGTGGCAGAAATCTGCCGCAGTTTTCAGGAAGCACGGCAGGCGCTGAGTTTGGGGCGTTTTCGCCAGCCTGAGAACGGCATTACCTGTTATGATGACTTGGGTGTATTGAAGCTGCTCTCTCATATCCGTGCTGAGGAGCTGGATGATTTTGCTCAGGAAGCACTGGGGGTATTGATGAATTATGATAATGTCAATGGAACAGAACTGTTAAAAACCTTGGAGATTTATTTTCAGGAAAATGAATCCCTGACCCAAGCGGCGGAACGCCTGTTTATACATGCGAATACCCTGCGTAACCGCTTAAAGAAAATCGAAAGTGTGCTGGGGGTTAATCTCAATCAGGCAGATGTACGGGTTCGCTTTTATGTAGCCTGTCAAGCTCTGCGGATTGTTCGGCATTCGATGTAGTGATTTTATTTACCGGCTTTAGGAGACTGGAGCTGCGATCAAGCAGCTTCGGACTTCTAAAGCCGTTTTTTTATGTGTTGTTCGTGGTTTGTATTTTTTGACAGATAAGGGGGGATTTTTTGGTAAAAATTACAGGATAAACCGACTTTATCTGTAATATAATTATTTTCAATGAGCATATTAACTTTTGCTATGTATAGGTGGTGATGTTATGGAGGAAATGAGGAACTGGCGGCAGAAGGCGGTGATTTACCGGAAGCTGGCGGCGTTTTATGCTGGTGATGTGGACGCCGGGCAGGACGCAATCAAGCAGATCGGTCAATTGTTGCGTATCAGCCTGCTGGTACCATCCCTGGATGATGAGGGGCGATACGATTTCAATCGCTTATTTGTGGGGCCGCAGAAATTATTGGCACCGCCCCTGGAGTCCTATTATCGCAACGCGGATCATTTGCCTATGCAGGCAGAAACCATGGCGGTGCGCGGTGCATATGAGGAAGCGGGCTTAACACTGGCGGCGCGTAATCGGATTCCCGATGATCATGCCCAGTTTGAATTTTATTTCCTGAGTTGCCTGTTGGAAGCAATCAGCCGCTATCAAGGGGAGGCACTGGCCGGGCAGGCGGCAGAACAGTATCGGTGTTTTTTGCAGGAACATCTGCTGTTGTGGGTCTTTATGCACTTGCGGGCAGTGGAAAAAGGCAGCGCTTCGGAATATTGCCGGGCAGTGGCAGGCGCGCTATATCAGTTTATGCGGTGGGAGAAGGAGGCTGTAAGCCATGAAATTTGACACAAAATCGTTTAGCCGTCGCACCTTTATTAAGGGGAGTTTGGCAGCAGGAACTGCATGGGGGCTGGGAGCAGCCCTGGATCTTTCGGGTTCGCCCTTTCAGACGGCTGGAGCAAAGGGCGAGAGCAAGGTGGTCCACAATGCTTGTCCCCGTAACTGCTACGACACCTGTTCGATTCTCTCTACCGTGGAAGATGGTGTATTGAAGCGTGTAGAGGGAAATAAGGATAATTCCTATACCCGAGGCCGTCTTTGCGCAAAAGGCTTTTCCTATACCCGCAGTGTCTATAGTCCCGATCGGATCAAGTACCCCATGAAGCAGAGCAAGAAGGGTAGCGGCAAATGGGAACGAATCAGCTGGGATGAGGCGTTTACGATTATTGCCAAGAAGATTCTGGACATCAAAAAAGAATATGGTAATACCCTGCCAATCTGTCTGGATAAGTATTCTGGTAATTTCAATCTGCTGAATTATTGTATTGAAGGCATGATGAGCAGCATTGGCCATACTACCCGCGCGACGGGAACGCCCTGCTGGCCGGCCGGGATTGATGCACAGACCTTTGATTTCGGTACAATTTGGAATAACGATCCGGAAGATATGGTCAACAGCAAATATATGATTATCTGGGGGGCAAATCCCTCCTGGTGTTCTGTGCATTCTATGCATCTGGTGATGGAGGCCAGGAAACGGGGCTGTAAGATTGTGGTCATCGACCCAATCCTTACCCAGACCGCTTCTAAGGCGGATTGGTATATTCAGATAAAAGCCAGTACGGATGGTGCTTTGGCTTTGGGTATGGCCAGATATATTCTGGATAATGACCTGGTCGACCATGCTTGGCTGGCTGCTCATGCAAAGGGATATGCAGAATTTTTCCGCTATCTGCGGGAAAATATTACGCTGGAATGGGCAGCGGAAAAAACTGGTGTAAAGAAAGAAATCATAGAACAGCTGGCCAAGGAATACGCCACAGCTAAGCCAGCCAGTATCTGGATTGGTTATGGAATGCAGCGTCATGTCAACGGGGGACAGAATGTCCGTAGTATTGATGCGTTGGCGGCCATGACGGGCAATATTGGCAAGAGTGGCGGCGGTGCCCAGTACGCTCAGCTGCAGACCTGGGGCATAAAATATAATGTCATGGGGATGAAAGCTCCAGCGGGAACGGTCACCGAGAAAGACAGGATTATCAATATCAATAATTCAGCCCAGGAGATTTTGGCGGCTGATGACCCGCCAATCAAGATGCTTTGGATTGCCTGCCGCAGTCCGTTGACCCAGGCTGCGGAACCACAAAAACTGCGGGAGGCTTATCGTAACTTGGACCTCGTGGTGACGGCGGATCTCTTTATGAATCCTACGGTGGAAATGAGTGATATCGTATTGCCGGTGACAACGGCCTTTGAAACCTGGGGCCTCAACGTATCCTATTGGCATTATTGGTGTGCGCTTAATGAACCGGCTATCGAACCGCAATATGAAGCTAAGAGTGATTTGGAAATTGCCATGGGGTTATCGGCCAAACTCAATGAGCTGGAACCGGGAAGCTGTACATTCCCCACCAGTGGAAACCTGGAGGACTGGGTGGCTGCAGAATTCACGCCCGATTTCCTTAAACAGTTTGGCCTAAACAGCTGGGACGAATTGAAAAAAGGGCCTCGCAAGGCCGTCAAAGGACTGATTGGCTGGCAGGATGGTCAGTTCAAGACACCTTCCGGAAAGTATGAATTCGCTTCGGAGACTGCAGTCAGCGAAGGCCATGAACTGCTGCCGGTTTGGACGGAGAAGATGGAGACACCAGAAAAATATCCGCTGCGCTTAATGTCTCCCCATTGGAAACTCAACATCAACGCTCAGTTCCAAAATCTGGATTGGATGATGGATATTCATAGCGAACCAGAAGTGGAGATCAACGTGGCTACGGCGGAGAAGTATGCTATTCAAAATGGTGATATGGTACGTCTGTATAACGACCAGGGGGAGATTCAGCTGAAAGCAAAGCTGACAAAGCTTACGGCAGCGGATACTCTGGTGGTTTACGAGATGTGGCTGAAGGATAAGGGCTTCAACGTCAATAATACATTAAAAGCTCTGCCTGCTGATATGGGGAAAAAGGCTACAGGTGCACCAGGCATTGCATTCCACGATAATTTCGTGGCCATAGCGAAAGTGTAAAGGAGTGAAGATAATGGCGAAACGATATGCCTTTTTAATCGATACCAGCCTGTGCATTGGCTGCAATGCCTGTGAGAATGCTTGTAAGAATTTCTATCAACAGGACGCTGCTGTTCATTGGCGCAAGGTCTACTATATGCAGGAAAAAGACTTACCCCAGCCACTGCGGGTAGGGGTGTCTTTGGCCTGTAATCATTGTGATGACCCGGCTTGCATGAAGGCCTGTCCTGCTGGTGCTTACTATAAGGATGAAAATGGTCTGGTACGCCATGATAATGATAAATGTATAGGCTGTAAGCTTTGTACCATGGCTTGTCCGTATAATGTGCCCTGTTATGATAAAAAGCTGGGCAAGGTGACGAAATGTGAAATGTGTGCAGAGCGCATGGCTCAAGGGGAAGAACCCGTATGTGTGGCCAGCTGTCCGATGGGGGCTATTCGGATTATCGATTTACATGATCCGAAAAATGCAGAGTACGCGGATCATCTGCCGGGTCTGCCGCCAACCAATATGACGCAGCCAGCCACCCGTTTTATCTTGCCAAAGAAGCAAAAACAGGATTGGAGGGCTGAATGATGACGAACTTTAGCGAGTTGCCCTTAGTATTTTTTACGACCTTTTCCCAGATTGCCATTGGTGCTTATGCAACGCTGTACCTTTTGGGGCGGAATAATCACGTGGGGGAGAAGACAATCATGCTGACCGCAAAGTTGGTGGTGGTATTGATGGCGCTGGCCATGGCTGGGGCCTCGACCCATTTGGGAGACCCCATGGGAGGTTGGCGGGCTCTTTTAGGCTTGGCTCATTCCTGGCTGAGTCGGGAAATCCTGTTGATGGGGGCTTTTCTGGGGCTGGCTTTTCTCTATGCGCTTCCTCAGCTGAAAGGGTATCGGCATTGTCTGGGCTTCTGTGGTTCTGCAGCCGGCGTTCTGGGGATTGTGGTTACGGCCATGGTCTATACCTTGCCTGCACGTCCGGCCTGGGATACAGTTTATCCCCTGTTGTTTTTCGGGATGACTGCCTTAACGGCGGGCCCTTTGCTGGTGAGTGTGGTGAGTGCGGAGCTGGAAGGGAAAATGTGTAATGTCGGTCTGCAGCTGACGAGAGTGATGCTGCTGCTGGGACTTTTGATTACGGTATCCTATCCCCTTACCCAGGGAAATCATCTTGCCATGCCGTCAATCTGGCTGGCAGTTCGCTGCCTTATTGGACAGGTTATTCCCTGGTTTATGCTGCAGCGACAGCTGGCCGGGGGACAACCTGTGGCGAAAGCCCTGCTTTGGACCTTGCTTTTGGTTGTGTTGGGAGAGCTTATCGGACATCAGCTTTTCTACGAAAGTGTAGTGCCGTATCCGCTCTTTCCTGCATGATTAGGCGTCGTTGTAAAAATATACAGTCGATGCGTTTATTTTTGTTGAATATTACAGCATAATATTGGCTTATATGTCCTATAATAGTTGAGTAGTGTTCATCGGCGTTGTTCGATTTTTAATCCCCATTGAACAATGTCGTTCGCGAGCTTCCCCAGTTCGCCAAGATATGAAAGACCCTTGACTGGAAATTTCCCCAAATTCCAGTCAAGGGTCTTTTTCGCGTTTTAGTTAGATTTAGCCGCTAATAGGGCATGCATCAACTGCTCCATGGAGTCGATGGTCTGCTGCATTTGCTCGATTTTGGCCTGCAACTTGGGGATGCTTACTGTTTCCCCATAAACCGGAAGGTGCTCTGGCCGTTTTACAACAGTTTGCTTAATCGTTTCCGACATATCGGGCTGATAGAGTACATATTGACTCTTGCCTCGTCGTTTAGCTTCGTAAAGGGCCTGGTCTGCATGGGCGAATAATTCCTGGTAACTTTGCCCGTGACAGGGAAATTGGGCAGCGCCTATGCTGATGGAAAAGGCCTGGTGTCCATTTTCGCCATGGAATACACGGCTGAGACGCCGACAAAGATTATGACAATGTCGGGCTAGTACCTTTTGATTGTTCATGCCGGGGAGAAGGATGATGAATTCATCGCCCCCAATGCGTCCTTTGATATCACTTTGCCGAAAGTTCCGGACAATGGCCTGGCCGACTTCCCGCAGTACTTTATCGCCGAATATATGACCAAAGGTGTCATTGACGGACTTGAAGTCATCAGCATCTATAATCAGCAGTGTGGCTGTTTCCTGTTGGGAGCTCATGTGGCGTAAAGCGGTGCGAATCTGCGATTGGGCCACGCATTTGCTCAACAGGCCGGTCAAAGCATCGGTATTTGCCCGGCGGGTGATGCGTTCCTGCCAAAGCTTCTCTGCCTGAATATTGCGGATGCTGCCAAAGGCCATGGCCGGATGTTGGCCACGATAGTAGGTGACCAGATGCACCTCAGACCATAACCAAAGAGGTTTTTTGCTGCTGCGCAGGCGCAGACGGGCGGAACTTTGATTGTTATGGTGGCTATGGGGCCGATCATGATAGATGTGATGTAAATAGTGTTCAAGCATCCCTGCATCGTCTGGATGTACCAGACCTTCCAATGTCAGCCGCGTGGAAGCACGGGAAAAATGGTTGGGCAGGGCATAGCGATGCTTGCTGCTGTTATCTCGAATCTTGAAGGTATCGGCACTTAGATTCCATTGGAAAAAAATGATATTATCGGCCGACTCCAGCGCCTCGTAGACGACAGGTGTGAAATTGTCCGGGACAAATGCATTGGGCTGCACCATAAAAATCCTCTATTCTAATGATTCTTTCCGTAATTTAGTTTCAATTATAACAACATGTTGGGATGATAGCAAGCAAAAATTGGGACTTAGGGACTAACAACCTGTTTTCGGCATGATAAAAGCCCGAATTACTGCGTTTCGGTAATTCGGGACGGGATTTGCGTCAAGGTTATTCCGTTAACGTATTGGTTACAGGCGGAAACTGAAAAATCATATTGGGGGTCCCGGTATCTGCTGACCAATGACGGCGGGGAGGCCGATGATGCCGTGGCGGAGGTGGTGGTGGACGATGGTACCGGCGGCGTCTTTCCATTTCACGACGGTGGCGCTCTCGTTCCCAGCGTTCACGTCTCCATCGTTCACGCTGAATACGGCGCCTTTCTGCTGGTGAAAGCGTATCAACCAAGGGCAGTTCGTCCAGGTTTACGCTTAATTCGTAGGCTGGCATTTGCCCAGGTAATGATACTGTTGGGTAATCGGGGGGCGTAGCCATAGCCGCTTCAGAAGCACTGGGCATAAAGGTCAATGCTCCGCAAATCATCGCGGCTATGGTAGCTTTTTTCCACAGTTTTTGCATCAAGTTCATCCCCTTCCTAGGTAATGTTGACATTGTGCTGAATGGATTAAACCTCTGTACACGAAAACTCCTTGTACTAGCATTATACTTTATCCCTAGAAAAAGTGCAATAGTTTTTAAGATTCTGATAATGTACATTGTAAGTATACATGTATCCGATTATACAACGCGTTCAGACAGCAGGAAAAGGACGGAACAGGCCGAATATAGCAAAGTAAAAGAGGAGCGATGAGAGGGGGCCGTTCGTGTTATAGAGGAGGAGTTATCGTTATGGATTGGAAGAGATGGATGTTCGGAAGCATGGTGTTTTTCTTCTTACTCATATGTACTTCTGGAGAGGCTCGTTATCTGCAGGCTGGGAGATCTGCTATGCAGGTGATGAAGCCCTGGCCGGTAGAGACAGAGGATTCGGGGGGGACATTACTGTTTTCCGATAGCCCCGAATATGTAAAAGATTATGGAATTTTGTATCGGGATGTGGTGCAGGGAGATGCCCGGGTCTTTTACTATCATGTCAATGTTACACCACGCCCTGGACGGTTGGCTGTTGTGTTGGAAAATGAGGGCGAAAAGGCAACAAAAGTCCGGATATCGCGTGGGGCTATGGCGGTACCCAGCAATAATTATTTCGAAGTAGGCAAGGGATTGGAAATTGATTATATGCGCACACCGCAGGCCGAACGGCAGGTTCATATCGATGCTGGGGAGGGGCGTCTGCTGCATCCTGCTATGGCAGAAGAAACGCTGCAGCCGCATATGCTGACTTCGGGGATGTTTGATTTTTATACGGCAGAACCCATACGGGTTTCCGTGGTGTTTTGTCCCCTGCATGAGAATCCCATAAGTTTTTCAAGGCAGGCGTCTGTTTTGGCAAAGGATAAGGAGGCACTACGTGGTACATTTCCTGGTATGAATCGCACAGTGAAGGCAAAACGTCCTTATGATCCGGATAAGGAGGGTATAGTTTATGTACCGATTGGCGACAATCAGTATGATGTCTATAAGCGAGGAATTGATGCTACTGATGGCAGCGAGGCGTTAAATTATGGCAATTATGGTGTGTTATACCGCTTTGAATTGCCTACAAAAGGGAAAAAATCTATTCGTATGCTGTTGACCCCTTTGGGCGGAACCTACGCCGGTGCTGTACGGGTAGAAGCGGGCAAAAGGGAAGTCAGACAGGTACATACGCCTATGGGACGTTTGTTTTATGGTGGAGATACACCGCCAGACCTTGTGGCCGATATTGGCCGGAACATTGTTTTGACTCCGGATTTTGAACTGTCTAATCTGGGGACATACAAATCTTATAAGCGCTTTGCCTTGGAATATTCACCTCCGGGCGCATCCAATATGCCGGTATTACTGATTTTGTCGCCAGTAGGGCAGCGCCGGGGAGTGATTGCACGCAGGAATCACCGGTCGGTGTATAGGGGAAGACCTTTACATCGTGGATAAATGTGTGTATAATAATTCTAAAGAGTCTGATATTTATTGGCGATAGAAAATGGTATATGGTGAGGAGGGATTTTATGTTTCGCAAATTGTTTTCTCTGATGGTGATGGGGATAATCATGCTTTTGTCTGTGAATGCCTGTCAGGCGGGAACTTTTCAAAAATTGTATGAGGTGCGGCTTTCCTCTGCCAATATGAGTTCTGATCAGGCATGGAAGCGCACCTTCAACACTATGGATGGGGATTTGAAAGTGCAGTTTCGGCGGCTGGCTGGTGAAGGGGATGACAAGCGGTTTCATCTCACGGTGAAGCTGGGGAAGAATTATGTATTCAAGAAACATTTTCCGGAGGTTGAGGGTGGATATAGCCTGATGGTTATCAAAGATACTTCGACCAGCCGCATGTTCTATGCGGTTCAGTCTGTAGACCAGGCATATCTCTATGGTTATGAGGGAGAAACTGGAAAATTCGAAACCTATATCGATAGCGATAACTACCTGAATAAATACAATGGCGATTCCGTTATTGCTGTAACCAGATCGGGCAATCTGATTCTGGCTTTTGAACCGGCTTATGTATCCAGTGTATCACCCAATCAGCGGTATAGCTTTTTCTGGGATGATAACACCCTTTGGTTTGCTTACCGTGATTTAGGGACGGGCTATGGTTCTGTCTATCAAGAGAGTCAGTGATGCAGGGTTTGATTTTGTGGCAGATATGTGGATTTAGCCAATAAGATACCCCGGTATAACCTGCTTGGTGGTTTTCTGCGGAGTTGTTCTGCAGAAAACCACCAGGCAGGGTTACGCCGGGGTTTTGTCATAAAGAAATTGTGGAGGAAGACGTGTAGTCATTTGTTGCTTATTTGTCGGCCAACAGGAGCTTTAGGGCAATCTGCTTTTCCGTGGGCAGATTTTGCAGCAGTTTCAAAAGCTGGGGGTCGATGCCTGCTGTCTCAGAGGACGGCTGGGCATCGGCCTCCATTTTTTCCGCCAGATGGTTGAGATCTTCAATGCGGATATTGAGTGCCCGGCAGATCTTTAGCACATTATCCATAGCAGCGCCGCCAATGGAACCGTTGAGGATGGACAACAGGGTGGTATAGGGCATATTGATGATTTTGGCAAAGTCCTTCATGGTATAGCCATGAGATTTTATCAAGGCCTTTATATAGTCTTCTCTATTCATAAAGCAGAAATCCCTTCTTTTGGTTGAAATGATCTGCTTTTATTCTACAAGCTTACGGCGAAAAAGAAAAGCCCTTAATAAGAAGGGGGAACCATTAATAATTCTCAATAAGAAAATCGATAAAAATAATAAAATAAAATCATATTTCGTATTGACTAGTATGGAATTATGTTGTAGTATAGTCATGTAAACGAAATATAGTATTTCAAACGGGCACAAAAACGAAATTCCCTTTTTGTGAGAAAATAGCGAAATGACTCACAGCGAAAGGATGTGTTTTCGCCCATCATATTTTAGCTGTTTAGTGATTGAAGATTTAATATTACCTAAATTGTCAATAAATTTCCAATCATAAAAATAAATAATCGTGCAAGCGGTTACAAAATGTGTGTTGTTCCGGAGAGGATGGAGTACGATGGATAAAGCAACGGTCGTTGTTATTGGCGGCGGGGCCACAGGTGTGGGTATCCTGCGCGACCTTTCCATGCGCGGCGTAGATACGCTGCTGGTTGAGAAATGCGACCTGGTAAATGGAGCCAGTTCCCGCTATCATGGGTTGTTACACAGTGGTGGACGCTATGCGGTGAAAGATCAGGAAGCAGCCAAAGAATGCATTATCGAAAATCAGATTTTGCGTAAAATCGGTAAATCTTGTGTGGAGACGACCGGAGGAATGTTCGTCCGACTCAATATTGATGCTCCGGATTATGAAGAAGCCTGGGTGAAGGGCTGTGCGGAGAGTGGAATTGAAGCCAAGCCCATCACCCTGGAAGAGGCATTTCGATTGGAACCGCTGCTTTCCAAGAATGTGCAGTCGGCTTATCTGGTACCGGATGCGGCGATTGATGGCTTTCGAATGAGCTGGCAGAATGTGGAATCGGCAAAACGCTATGGCGGACGCAGTTTGACCTATCGTGAGGTCATTGGGATTGAACAGGCCAATGGCGAGCTGAAAGGGGTCAAGGTTCGCAACACGATCACCGGTGAGGAAGAGGTCATCGAATGCGAAATTGCCATCAATGCCGCCGGCGGCTGGGCTGGTAAAGTCGCAGCCCTGGCAGGCTTGGAAGTCGGTGTACAGCCGGATAAAGGAACTTTGTTGGCCTTTAACCAGCGGATAACCAATCACGTGGTAAACCGCCTGCATAAGTCTTCTGATGGTGATATTTTTGTACCGCATGGTTCCATCACCATTTTGGGGACATCCTCCATGAGTATTCCAGATCCGGAAGATACCAGTACTTCCCGGGAAGAAGTGGAAAATCTGTTGTCGATTGGTGAAAAGACCTTTGAGCATCTGCGGGATTATCGTATGCTTCGGGCATTTGCAGGATCCCGTCCGCTTTACATGCCTCCTGGAGGAGCAAGCGGACGTGGTGCATCCCGTGGCTTTGCCATTGTGGATCATGAAAATGACGGCCTAAAAGGCATGTTCACCATCGTGGGCGGTAAGTTCACCACATATCGTCTGATGGCTGAAAAGATGGCGGATAAGGTTTGTGCAAAGCTGGGCAATACGGAAAAATGCCGTACCGCGGAAGAACCGTTGGTTCCGGAAGTCAGCGAAGAAGCCAAGAAGGCTGCCCGCAAGTACTTCCCCGCCTATGGAACGAATCTTGCCGCAACACGACTGGGGCCTGAACGTTTCGCCAGGGTGGTCAAACGCCTGGAGGAAGCCCCGGAAAAACGGGAATTGGTCTGTGAGTGCGAAAATGTCACTTTAGCCGAATTTGAAGAGATTGCGCAGGAGGATTCCTGTTATCAAATCAATGATATTCGCCGCCGTACTCGCGTGGGTATGGGAACTTGTCAGGGAAACTTCTGTGCCCTGCGTTCCGCCGGATTGTTTGCCCAGTATGGCAAACATGACCGGGCGGCAGAAACACTTACTCGCATGAAGGAATTCTTACAGGGCCGTTGGAAGGGCATTCGCCCGGTCCTGGTGGGCAGAACCCTGCGGGAAACCCAAATGACACGGGCTTTATATGAACTGTCCTTTCATGTGAATGGAGGCAAAACGGAATGAAACATGCGGATACCCTGGTAATTGGCAGCGGCTTTGCTGGCTTGATGGCAGCTTTGGTCAGTGCCAATCAGAGAAAAAAGGTGACCCTGCTCACTTGCGGGTCAGGCTCGCTTTCCTTAAATAGCGGTGTTATTGATGTGTTGGGCTTTGATGAAAAGCACGATTATGTAGAATGTCCCAAGACGGCGATTCAGAAATTGCCTGCTGAACATCCTTATAGCAAGATTGGAATGGAAACCGTGGAAAAAGCAGTGAACTTCTTCCTGGATTTTACCCGGGACTACGGTTTTCCCTATCGTGGTTCCTTGGATCATCAGTTGCTGGTTCCTACGGCTGTGGGTACTATGAAACCGACCTGCCTGGCACCACATTGCCTTGACGGTACAAGTCTCCATGGTGAAGAAAATATCATCATCGTAGGCGTTAAGGGACTTAAGGATTTCTATGGGAATATCCTGCAGGAAAATCTGCAGCAGTCTTTGCAGGGTAAGACGAAATTCCCTGTGGTGGAAATTAATACGCCGCTTTTGGGTGGTAGGGATATTACCACCATTGATGTGGCGCGCTGGCTGGACACCCAGAAGGGAAGAGATTCCTTTGCCGAGCAGCTTCGTCCCTATGTACAGGCCGATAGCACAGTGTTCCTGGTTCCGCAGGTGATGGGCACCAAAGGTCAGGAATGTGCGGCTTATATCCACGAAAAACTGGGTGCGGAAATTTTGGAAACCACTTGTTTACCACCTTCTGTTAATGGGCTCAGGCTGCAGGCTATGCTTAAACGGGCACTGAAGGATATGGATGTGGAAATCGTGGAAGACACGAAAGTCCTGCGGGCTGTTTCGGATGGTAAGAAGGTTACCGGTGTGGTGGCCAAGGCTTCTGTCCGGGAAAAGACCTATTATGCAGATAAGTTTATTCTGGCTACCGGTGGCTTGTACAGCGGTGGTATCACGGTGCGGGATTTTGAAAAGCCGAAAGAAACGGTTTTTGACCTGCCCGTATATATTGAATCCGGCGAGGAAAACTGGAGCAATGAACAGCTCTTCAGTGATAAGCCCCAGGGGTTTGCCAAGACTGGTGTGCGCACGGATAACGATTTGCGTCCTATAGATGCTGATAATGAGCTCGTCTATGAGAATGTCTATGTGGTTGGCAGTAATCTCGGCGGTTATGATTTCTGCTTTGAACATTCCGGCAACGGTGTGGCATTGGCATCGGCCTATAAAGCCGCATTGATGTGAGGAAGGGAGACTTTGGCGATGAGCGATATTCGTAAGAAAATAGAAGAGATGGAATCGGCACAATCTACAGCTGACCATTGCTTGTCCTGCACATCCTGTATGTCCAGCTGCCCGGTAATGGAGGCAGAGAAGAGCTACCGTGGGCCTAAACTGGTGGGTCCGGCGCATAGCCGTATGCACTTCTCCCAGGATGATTTTGAAGACAGCCTGGATTTCTGTTCCAACTGTAAGAGCTGTGATAGAGCCTGCCCTTCAGGTGTAGCAGTATCTACATTGAATATGCTGCAGCGGGCTAAGTATTATGAAACCCATCCCCATTCTCAGCGGGATGATATGCTGGCCCATGGCGAGCGTATGGCTAAGCTGGTACGCATGATGCCCTTTGGCGCGACCTTTGCCAACCTGGGTATGAGCATTGGCAAGGCGTTGGGAGTATTTGGTGCCATGGGGATGGCAGGCGAACGCAGTATGCCAGCCTATGCATCGGAAAACTTCATGCATCTGTTCAAGGGCATCAAACAACCCAAAAGTGAAAAGAAGGTTGTGTTCTTCCCAGGCTGTTTCATCAATGAAAATGAGCCCCAGGTGGGAGTGGCCTTTGTAAAGGTCATGAACGCCAATGGTTATGAGGTTCTCGTGGATGAGAAGTTTAACTGCTGTGGTTCACCGATGGTGGTTACAGGATTTTTGGATGAAGCCCATGAACATGCAGACAATAATGTAGCCCGCATTCTGGAATGGAAGAAGAAAGGCATTCCCGTGATTGCCTGCTGCACTAGCTGCTCGCTGATGCTCAAACAGGAATATCATGAGTTGTTTAATGAAGAAAAGATGCATGAAGCGGGCGAAAACGTCTATGATGCGTTTGAATTCCTGGAGATTCTCGCCGAAAAAGGCGAACTCAATACAAATTTCCAAACGGTAGGGGAAAAACTGATGTATCATGTCCCCTGTCATCTGAAGAGTCAGGGCTTTGGTGTTCCTGCAGCCAAGATTTTGGCCCAGGTTCCCGGTGTCACGGTGGAGCAGGCTGATGCTGGCTGCTGTGGTATGAGTGGTAACTATGGATTCAAGGGAGATAAATACGAAATTTCCATGAAGATTGGGGAAAAGCTTTTCCGCCGCATCAAGGAGTCCAGCAGTGATGAAGTCATTTGCGATTGCGGCACATGTCGACTTCAGATTCAACATGGTACGCAGGCAAAAACCTGCCATCCCGTTGAGATATTAGCCAAGGCTTACGGAAAATAAGGGAGAGGGGGCTTTGCCCCCGCATCCTTAAAACCGTAGCATAGGAAGGAGGATTTTCGATGATTCGGAGAATTGTACTGATCTGTTCTGCAGGTGTGTCCACCAATATGCTGGTGCGCCGCATGGAGCATGAAGCAGCAAGACTGGGGTATCCCTGCTCGGTGACTTTCTATCCCATACAGGAAGTCCGGGAGGCAGCCCAGTTTGCAGATGTCATGCTGCTGGCTCCCCAGTCTGCATTTGAACTGCCGGAGATTCAGGTCAAGTATCCTAATGTCAAATCAGCGGTCATTCCCAAGGATTTGTATGCCAGCATTGACTCGGTAAAGATCCTTGACCTGGCACAGAAAATTGCTGGGGATTATTGAGGAAATATTTATTTTTCCTTGAATTATCTTAATCTTATTTAGAGTCAAAATTGACTTCACAAGAAAGAAGAGGGGTTTCACAATGGCAAAGAACTATGTAATGGCTTTGGACGCAGGTACGACGAGCAATCGCGCAATCATTTTTGACAAGAATTCGAAGATTGTAGGCGTTTCCCAGAAGGAATTCACCCAGTATTTCCCGGAACCGGGCTGGGTTGAGCACGATGCTGATGAAATTTGGAGCTCCATGACCACGGTTATGAAGGAAGCTCTGGAACAGTCTGGCCTTGTTGCCAGCGATATCGCTGCTATCGGTATCACCAACCAGCGTGAAACGACGGTTGTTTGGGATAAGAACACGGGACGTCCTGTGTACAATGCAATCGTTTGGCAGTCCCGCCAGACGGCTCCCATTGCTGAAGACCTGAAGAAGAAAGGCCTTGTGGATGAGGTTAAGGATAAGACTGGTCTTCTGATTGATGCATATTTCTCCGCAACGAAAATCAAATGGATTCTCGACAAGGTGGAAGGTGCCCGTGAAAAGGCAGAAAAGGGTGATTTGCTCTTCGGTACCATCGATACTTGGCTGATCTGGAAACTGACCGGTGGTAAAGCTCATGTAACGGATTATTCCAATGCCAGCCGTACCATGCTCTACAACATCAATGAGCTGAAGTGGGATGATGCTCTGCTGGGTTATCTGGATGTTCCGAAATGCATGTTGCCGGAAGTTAAACCTTCCTCCTGTGTATATGGTGAAACGATTCCTTCCATCCTCGGTGCACCGATTCCTGTATCCGGTGCTGCTGGTGACCAGCAGGCAGCTCTCTTTGGGCAGAACTGCTTTGAACCGGGCATGGCTAAGAACACCTATGGCACTGGCTGCTTC
Organism: Selenomonas sp.; assembly: GCF_024699275.1. The sequence continues at coordinate 72,128 of NZ_JAILPX010000026.1, read as the reverse complement.
ATGCTCATGAATACCGGTACGGAAATCCATAAGTCCAAGAATGGTCTGGTTACCACCATTGCCTGGGGTCTTGATGGCAAAGTTGAGTATGCCCTTGAAGGTTCTATCTTTGTAGCGGGCTCTGCTATCCAGTGGCTCCGCGATGGCGTCCGCATGGTAGATAGTGCTCCGGATTCCGAATGGGTGGCTAAGAAGGTAAAGGACAACGGTGGCGTTTATGTGGTTCCGGCCTTCGTAGGTCTCGGTGCTCCCTATTGGGATATGAATGCCCGCGGTGCCATCATCGGGATTACCCGTGGTACCTCGAAAGCACATATTGTTCGTGCAACCCTTGAATCTTTGGCTTATCAGACCCGTGATGTTCTGGAAGCTATGGAAGCAGATTCCGGCGAAAAACTCACCGCTCTCAAGGTGGATGGCGGTGCTGTTGCCAACAACCTGCTCATGCAGTTCCAGGCGGATATGTTGGGCGTTCCTGTTGACCGTCCGCAGATTACGGAAACCACGGCTCTGGGTGCAGCTTATCTGGCTGGTCTGGCTGTGGGTGTCTGGAATAACAAAGAAGAACTCAAGAGCAGCTGGAAGCTGGATTCCCGCTTTGAATCCCAGATGGAAAAGACCGAATCCGACCGTCTCTATAAAGGCTGGCGTAAAGCGGTCAAACATTCCATGCATTGGCTGGATGAGGAAGAATAAGCTGCAGTCAGTTTGTTGATTGATAGTTCGGTGGACGGATTTTCCGTCCACCTGCTATAAAGCTATTATTTATAAGAAAGAGGGATTATCATGGTAACAGGTTCTGAAAACTTGCTTGGCGAGTTCATGGGCACAATGGTCCTCCTGGTTTTTGGTTGTGGTGTTTGTGCGAACATGACGCTGACGAAATCCAAAGGCCAGGGCGGCGGTTGGATTTGCATAGCATTCGGGTGGGCATTTGCCGTTACCCTTGGTGTTTTCACGGCAACTACGCTGGGAGCACCTCAGGGGGATTTGAATCCGGCTGTTACACTGGGTAAGATGATGATTGGCATCTATACCTTCAATCAGTTCCTTATGACTTCTATCGTGCAAATCCTCGGTGGTATCGTGGGTGCTGCTATCGTATGGCTGGCATATCTGCCCCATTGGTCTGAAACGGAAGATCCGGCAGCAAAACTCGGTGTATTTGCTACGGGTCCGGCTATCCGCAATCCGGCAGCCAACTTCCTCTGCGAGGCAATTGCTACCTTCTTCCTGATGTTTGTCATCTGGATGATTTTCTCCAAACCGGTTGGCGCTATGGTTCCCGGTTATGGTCCCTACATTGTAGGCATCCTGATTTTGGCTCTTGGCCTTTCCCTGGGTGGACCCACGGGCTATGCCATGAACCCCGCCCGTGACCTGGGCCCGCGCATTGCGCATGCTATTCTCCCCATTGCCGGCAAAGGCGGCTCTGATTGGGGTTATGCATGGATTCCAGTGGTAGCTCCTCTCTGCGGTGCACTCGTCGCTTATCTGGTAGCTTCCAGCTGCGGTGTATTCTAAGAGATTTCCTAAGTTCATTATTCCCCTAATGATTCCATAACAGTTGAGTTTTCTAGAAACTCAAGAAGTCAGGTATGATGTTTCCTGTAGTTTGTATATAGGAAAAGGTCATACCTGGCTTTTTTATTTTAAGAGGAAGCAATATAGTGAATCTTTTCCGTCTGGATATCCTGTCTGCAGAGTCTATTGCGTAATAAAATTACTTATTATATACTATTCCTAGTGAATTAGTGGAATGAAGGAAGGGATTTACTCGATGAGTGAAAAGTATGTTTTGGCGTTGGATTCGGGAACGATTAAGAACCGCGCAGTTATTTTCAACTCGAAGGGCGAAATGGTTTCCTATGCGGAAAAGAAAATCAGCGTGAATAAACCTCATAAGGGCTGGGTGGAACAGGACCCGGATGAAATTTGGAGCACGCAGCTTTGGACGGCAAAGGAGGCCATTCAGCTGGCCAAGATTTCCCATCGGGATATTGCAGGTATCGGTGTGACCAATCAGCGGGAAACCACCATTGTCTGGAATAAGCACACAGGCCGTCCGGTTTATCCGGCCATCAGCTGGGAATCGCAGCAGACCGAGGGGATCTGCAAGCGTTTGGTGCAGGAAGGGCTGCAGGAAGAAATCAAACAGAAAACATCCTTGGTTATCAATCCTTACTTTTCGGCAACAAAACTTTGCTGGATTCTGGAAAACGTCCTGGGAGCCAGGGAAATGGCAGAAAATGGTGAGCTGCTGTTTGGCACGGTGGATACCTGGCTCATGTGGAAGCTTAGCGGCGGAGAGATTTTTGCCACGGATTATTCCAATGCTTCCCGTACCATGATGTTCAATTTGCGCAATTTGGATTGGGATGACGAGATTTTGGAGCATTTGGGGATTCCCCGGAAGATGCTGCCGCAGGTTTGTCCCTCCAGTTATGTTTACGGCGAAACGGATGCTGCTGTTATCGGCTCCCGGATTTCCATTGCCGGGTGTATTGGCAATCAGCAGGCGGATCTCTTTGGTGAGGCCTGCTTCAAAAAGGGGATGGCCAAGAATACCTATGGCGAAGGTTCCTTCTTTTTGATGAATGCCGGGAAGAAATATCATAGTTCCAAGAACGGTCTGCTTACCACCATCGCCTGGGGCATTGGCGATGAAATCACCTATGCATTGGAAGGCAGTGTATTGGTTTCCGGTGCGACCCTCAAGTGGGTTAAGGAGGGCTTGGGCCTGATCGATTCCCTGTCTGACTCGGAATGGCTGGCCAAACAGGTACCTGATGCAGATGGTGTATATTTTGTGCCGGCCTTCCGGGGACTTTCTGCACCATACTGGGATATGGAGACCAGCGGCATGATTATCGGCATCAATGAGGATACACAGCGGGCGCATATTGTGCGGGCGGCTTTGGAGGCTTTGGCTTACCAGGTGCGTGATGTGTATGAGTCCGTTGTATCCGATACAAACATGGATATCAAAAGCCTTCATGTGGATGGCGGTGCCAGCCAGAATCATGCCTTGATGCAGTTTCAGGCAGATTTGCTCAATATTCCCGTGATTCGTCCTTATGTGGCAGAGACTACGGCCTTGGGGGCTGCCTTTATGGCAGGCCTGGCAACTGGCGTTTGGGAAAGCGTGGCTGAGCTCAAGAAACTCTGGCGGGAGGGTATGCGCTTTAAGCCTGCCATGAGCGAGCGGGGCCGGGCTGCTCTATACGATGGCTGGCAGGAAGCGGTTTCCCGTGTGATGGGCTGGCCGAATAAGTAATGCGGCAGGAAGTGGTGAAATTTTTTGCTTCGCTTTTCCGTCTTTAGTTGAAAACTGTGTTGTCCTGTGATTTGACATCGTGTTTATGGCAGCTGGCTTTACTGGGTAAAGTGAGCTGCCATAATTGTTTTTTATCCGTTAAACTTTTATGATGACGGTATTTTTTTCGTGTGTATTATGGTACAATAATCTCTAGTATGTATGAAAGGCGGGAATCCTATGAAAATAACGATTGGCAGTGATCATGGCGCTGTTCAGCTCAAAGAAGAAGTCAAGATGGTGCTGAAGGAATACGATGTGGAAGTAAAGGACGTTGGTACCTTTGGCACGGATTCTGTTGATTATCCGGATATTGCGGAAAAGGTTTGCGGCGATGTGGTCAGTGGCAAGGCTGACCGGGGCATTGTTCTCTGCGGTACAGGGATTGGCATTTCCATTGCCGCCAACAAGATCAAGGGTATTCGTTGTGCCCTGTGCAATGATGTGTTCTCAGCCAAGATGAGCCGTCAGCATAACGATGCCAATGTGCTGGCTATGGGGGGCCGGGTATTGGGCTTTGGTCCTGCCGGGGAAATAGTCCGGGCCTTTGTGGAGGGCAAGTTTGAAGGCGGCCGTCATGAACGCCGGGTAAATAAAATCATGGCTCTGGAAAAGTAAAGTTCAACTTAAAGCAAGTAAGGTAGTGAATGTTCGGTTAAGTTTTTGGTCTGAGCCAGTGGCTTAAAGGAGGCAAACACATGAATCTTATGGAAATTCTGCGGCAGTCTGATCCGGAAGCAGCACAGCATATAGACAGTGAGTTGAACCGTCAGCGGGAGAAACTGGAGCTCATTGCTTCGGAGAATATCGTCAGCCCGGCGGTCTTAGCTGCACAGGGCAGCGTGCTTACCAATAAATATGCGGAGGGCTATCCCGGCAAACGTTATTATGGCGGCTGTGAATTTGTGGATGAAGTGGAGACTCTGGCCATTGAGCGGGCAAAAAAACTGTTCGCTGCTGGGTATGCCAACGTACAGCCTCATTCCGGTGCCCAGGCCAATATGGCGGTGTTCTTTGCCCTGTTGCAGCCCGGCGATACTGTGATGGGCATGAATCTCAACGATGGTGGTCATTTGACCCATGGCTCACCTGTTAACATGTCTGGTAAATACTTTGATATTGTGCCCTATGGTGTGGACAGGGAAACGGAAACCATTGATTATGATGCCTTGGAAGCCAAGGCCAAGGCTTGTCAGCCAAAACTGATTGTAGCAGGGGCCTCTGCTTATGCCCGTATCCTGGACTTTCCGCGCCTGGCGGAAATTGCCCATGGTGTCGGTGCTTATCTGATGGTGGATATTGCCCATATTGCCGGACTGGTGGCGGCAGGTGTACATCCCAATCCAATAGACTATGCAGATGTGGTCACGACTACTACGCATAAGACTTTGCGTGGACCGCGTGGCGGTATGATTCTCTGTAAGGATGCAGAGTTTGGCAAGCAGTTCAATAAGGCAGTATTCCCTGGCATTCAGGGCGGACCATTGATGCATGTCATCGCGGCCAAGGCCGTGGCCTTAGGCGAAGCTTTGCAACCGGCGTTCAGAGAATATGCCCGGCAGGTGGTTAAGAATGCGGCAGTCCTCGCGAAAACTTTGCAGGAGGAGGGCTTCCGCATAGTATCAGGCGGTACGGATAATCATTTGATGCTGGTGGATCTTACCAACAAGGGGATTACGGGCAAGGTGGCCCAGACGGTTCTGGATGAGGTCAATATCACCGCCAACCGCAATACCATCCCCTTTGAACCGCTGTCTCCTTTTGTGACCAGCGGCTTACGCCTGGGTACACCGGCCCTCACTACCCGAGGCTTTAAGGAAGCCGATTTGCAGGAAGTCGGTAAAATCATCGCGCTGGTGCTGGGCGATGTGGAAAATGAGGAAAAGAAAGCAGAGGCACGGCAGCGCGTGGCTGCATTGTGCAGAAAATATCCGCTTTATGCCGATATGTAAAAGGAGAAGGAACATGTCTGATAAGCTTAATGTAAATGTAATCAATCATCCTCTGATTCAGCATAAACTCACTATGATGCGTCAAAAGGATACGGGGACCAAGGACTTTCGTGAGCTGCTGGAAGAGATTGCCATGCTCATGACTTATGAGATTACCCGGGATTTCCCGCTGAAAGATATTGAAATCGAAACCCCAGTGGCCAAGTGCACGGCAAAGGTACTGGCCGGCAAGAAAGTAGGCGTTGTTCCTATCCTGCGTGCGGGCTTAGGTATGCTTAATGGTGTGGTCAACATGATTCCCGCTGCCCGGGTTGGCCATGTGGGGATGTATCGTGATCCGGAAACACTGAAGCCCGTAGAATATTATTGCAAACTGCCCGGTGATGTGGCTGAACGCACGCTGATTGTGGTGGATCCCATGCTGGCTACGGGCGGCAGTGCAGCAGCAGCGTTGTCTCTGCTGAAGGAAAAAGGGGCAACCAGTCTGACGCTGATGTGTCTGGTGGCTGCTCCTGAGGGAATCAAGGCCATTAATGAAGCCCATCCCGATGTGCCGGTTTATGTAGCTGCTGTTGATGAGAAGCTCAACGAAAAAGGCTATATCGTACCGGGGCTGGGCGATGCCGGGGATCGAATCTTCGGCACACTGTAAGAAAAGGTGGAAAGTAATTTTGAGTAATTTAGAAGTAGGTATTGTGGGTCTGCCTAATGTAGGCAAGAGCACGTTGTTTAATGCCATCACTAAAGCCGGTGCAGAGGCGGCAAATTTTCCTTTCTGCACCATTGAACCCAATGTGGGCGTGGTAGCCGTTCCCGATGAACGCCTGAATGTCCTGCATAAGATGTATGACTCCAAGAAGACGACACCGGCTTCGGTTCGTTTTGTGGATATTGCTGGTCTGGTAAAGGGCGCGGCTAATGGTGAAGGACTGGGCAATAAGTTCCTGGAGCATATTCGTCAGGTGGATGCGGTAGCCCATGTGGTCCGTTGCTTTGATGATGCCAATATCACCCATGTGGAAGGTGGGGTTGACCCGCTGCGGGATATTGATATCATTCAGACCGAGTTGTGCCTGGCGGACTTGGAAGTGGTGGAAAAGCGCATCATGCGTCTGGCTAAAATCGCGAAGTCCGGCAACAAGGAAGCCAAGGTGGAGGATGAAATCCTGCGTCGCATCAAGGAAAGTCTGGATAATGGAAAGCCCGCCCGTCAGGTAGAGCTTACGGCAGACGAATTGGATATGATCAAGGATATCAATCTCCTGACGTTGAAACCCACCCTTTATGTCGCCAACGTGGCAGAGGATGAAGTGGCTACGGCTTTTGACGAAAATGAATACGTGCAGAAGGTTAAGGAATTTGCCAAGGCTGAAAATGCTGAGGTAGTGGCCATATCGGCGCGGGTAGAAGCCGAAATCGCTGAACTGGATGCAGATGAAGCGCAGGCATTCCTGGAAGACCTGGGAGAAACGGAAAGTGGCTTGGATCGTCTGATCAAAGCGGCTTTTGATCTCCTGGGACTGCAGACGTTCCTGACTGCTGGTCCGGACGAATGCCGCGCCTGGACGATTACCAAGGGGACCACAGCGCCTAAGGCCGCTGGTAAAATCCATACGGATTTTGAACGAGGCTTTATTCGCGCTGAAATCGTCAATTATGAGGATCTTATCGCCAACGGCAGTGTAGCTGCTGCTCGGGAAAAGGGGCAGGTTCGCGTAGAAGGCAAGGACTATGTCATGCAGGACGGAGATGTGGTAAACTTCCGTTTCAATGTATAAGCAAGTATAAGAAAAGCTCCCTTAATGGGAGCTTTTCTTATAAAGGTCAGGGCGTCTGTCGCCGAATACATCCATGGACTCTTTGATTTGGAGCCGTATCGGTAGCCGCAGATTACTCTGCAGGATTTCTTCCTGTTCATTGGCTTCGACCAGGATTTCACCCCAGGGATCAATGATGGCTGAGTGACCGCCAAGTGGTTCTTCATGGTCATCCAGGCCTGCTTCGTTGCAGGCCACCACGAAGAATTGATTTTCGATGGCGCGAGCCCGAATCAGGGTCTGCCAGTGGATCAGGCGTTTCATGGGCCAGGCTGCGGGGACAAAGAGAACGGCAATGTCTTTGAGGGCCAGCTGGCGGGCCGCCTCTGGAAAGCGGATATCATAGCAGACCAGAATGCCGCATTTTATGCCGTCCAGCATGAAGGTCACCAGCCCGTCTCCAGCTGTAAAATCCTGCGCTTCGCCGCTGGGAGAGAAGAGATGGGTTTTGTGATAGGCAGCCAGCATATGCCCTGTGCGGTCGAAGATATAGCTGGTATTGAAGACCTTGTTGCCGATGGCATTGGCGATTGTGCCGCCGACGATATTGACTTGATATTTTTGCGCGATGTTGGCAAGTGCCTGCCGGGTTTCCCGGCCATCGGCATCTGCGTAGGCAAGTACGGGGCGGGGATAGAAACCCAGGCGCCAGAGCTCCGGCAATAGCAGTACATCGGGCCGTTCGTTCATGGCCCGGGCCGCCAGCCGGTAAAGGGCGGCAATGTTTTTTTCTGGTTCCCCAAAAGCCACCTGCATCTGTAGAACAGCGACTTTCATAAAAGCACCTCATTACACAGGAAAGGAACGAAAAATGGACAAGATAACCTATGAACTGGGCGACATCGTCCGTCTGAAAAAGAAACACCCCTGCGGCAGCTTCAATTGGGAAATCCTGCGGGTGGGTATGGATTTTCGTCTGAAATGCCAGGGGTGTGGTCATCTTATACTCATTCCCCGAGCCAAATTTGAAAAATTGGTTAAGGGAAAGGTCGTGGATCAGCCAAAAAACTGATAGTAGAGATTGATCAGGAACAGTGCTACTGCCAGACCGATGGAACCCAGGCTGGCTGCATTGACATAGGCTTTGATCTTATCGGAAAAGCCTGCATGGCGGTAGAGATAAGTAAGCGTCAGCGAAAGGGTCAGCAGGAAGTACATGGCCCGGTTGGTATTATCGAAATGTTCCCAGCCCACAAAAGTCAGTACGAAGGTGATGCCAATCATGATCAGCAGCAGATAATCTTTGCCTTCTTTGTATTTGGGTTCCTGTTTAACCACTTTGGGATGCAGTTTATTTTGCAATTTCTTGTATTGTTTGGACATATAGATAACCCCTATCTTAATGAAATAATAAAAACCTGTTCTTAGTATACCATAGAGCAGGTTTTTTTGCTATTGTGGCGAAATATGATAGCAAGGTGACGAAAAAATAAGTGTTAAAGTTTGCTGCGGCGGGAAGGATCAAAAGATGAAGAAAAAGATACTCCTTATCCATAAGGGTAAGTCCTTCATGTTAAATACCATTGTCAAGAATCTTACGGATAGCGGTTATGAAGTGGTGGAATCTGCGCCGGTTATGGAAGAGGTTGCGGAACGAAAGAAGGAAGCGGAACTGTTTCTCATGTACCTGGGGGATTATGTGGATGATCTGGCGGGGACATTGGTGTATCTAAAGGATATATGCACTGAGGAGGATAAGCTTCTGGTGCTGGTGGGGACTGCTGCGGAAATCGAAACGGTTAACCGCACGATTCCGCCAGCTCTGGTGGCGGCCACGGTGGAACGTCCTTTTGAGATGAAAAAATTGGTGGCTCAGCTGGATTGGCTGTTGGAGGCCAATGATGATTTAGCCAGGCGGAAGAATATCCTGTTGGTAGATGATGACAGTACATTCCTCAAGATGGTGAAGGGATGGCTTTCTGCCAAATACCGGGTTACCATTGTGACCTCGGGTGTCCAGGCGTTAATGTATGTGGCCGATAATACGCCGGATTTGATTTTGCTGGACTATGAGATGCCCGTTACCTCGGGGCCACAGGTTCTGGAAATGATACGGAGTGAAGCCAAAGTGGATTCTATCCCTGTAATTTTTCTCACGGGCAAGGGGGATCGGGAAAGTGTACTGAAGGTGCTGGCGCTGAAGCCAGATGGCTACCTGTTGAAATCCATGGAGCAGCCTAAGCTGGTGGCGGCCATTGACGATTTTTTTGAGAAGCAGAAATATCAGAAACTCCACGATAATAATATTCAGTAGAGGATAAGATGCCGGTGATGGGGCAAGGACTGTTGTATGTTGAAGGAGCATAGGGCAGTCCTTATTTTTGTAGGAGGAACAGCGATGATACAGGAACATTATGAGCTATCTCTGCAGGCAGGCTATGATAGTTTCAAGGTGGGGCTCAGTCATCTGTTGGAGCAGAAAGCCGTTGAAATGGTTCAACGGCGGGACTGCGCGGTATATATTCATCTGCTTTTTTGTATGATGGATAAGGAAGTGGCTGAATACGTGCGGAAAATTATTCATGAAGTTTTGCCGCAGGCTGTGGTTTCCGGTATGTCGGAAACGATTTTCGGTACCGACAAGATTGAAGTCTCATTGAAATTGAATTTTGTTTTTTTTCAGCATAGTCAGGTACACTTGCTGAATTGCGATGGCTGTCCGCTTGATTATGCTGCAGCAGGCAGGATGCTGGGCCAAAAGCTGCAGGAGATTCCCTCGGTGCGGGCAGCGGCAATATTTGCCGCGGGAATGTCTACAGAGTTTCATAAGTTTGTCCGTGGCTTTGCACAACTCAACGAAGAGGTCGTGATTTTTGGTTCTACGGCAGGGATGTTTGAGTACAGTGCTGACGATAAGGAAAATCGTTATAATCTGCATGCCGCCAATAAGAAAAACCGGGTGGAGCAACAGTATGTAATCGGGGAGCAGGTATATACCTTTGGGGTGGTAGTGGTGGTATTTTCCGGTGCAGATCTCCATGTCCAGGGGGACTATGTATTTGGCTGGAAACCCTTAGGTAAGGAGATGACGGTTACCGCCACGGGGGGAGAAAATGTAATTGCGACCGTTGACGATATGCCCGCAGCAGAAATCTACCGGCGGTATCTGAAGGTTACGCCGGATGAGAACTTTGTCAATAATATTTCGGAATTTCCCATTGCCATTGAGCGCAATGGCTTCCTTATGGGGCGGGTGCCACCGCGCTATGATGAAGAGGGAAAGCTGTTTTTCAGTGCTGACGTGAATGAAGGGGAAAAATTACGTCTGACCTATGCGGTGCGGGAGGATCTGCTGAAGGGGACAGAGCGGGCCAGCGAACAGATGTGTGCCATGGCACCCAATGCGTTGTTTCTGATTGTGTGTGGTAATCGCACCATGTTTTTGAAAAAAGAGGCGCGGAAGGAAATCGATTTTTATCGTCGTTTCATGCCACCCTTATCGTTGAATTACGGCACTTCCGAGATTTTTTGCCATGGGGGGCAAGGTGGTGTGTTGAACAGTGCTCTGGTGGCTGTGGGAATGCGGGAAGGACAGGCGCAACTGCAGGATTTTCACATTGAGTTCATGCAGCCTCAGGTGGAAAAGCATCAGGTCATTCCCCTGGATGAGCGCATGGCAGCTTTCCTGCAGGCGGTGACAGAGGAATTGAGGGAAATGGCGCATAATGCAGAAGCAGCCAGTATTGCCAAGAGTCAATTCCTTTCCAATATGAGTCATGAGATTCGTACCCCCATCAATGCGGTGTTGGGGATGGATGAGATGATCCTGCGGGAAAGTACAGAGCCCAATATCCGCCAATATGCAGAAAATATTCGTACGGCAGGTACTTCCCTGCTGGGACTCATCAATGATATTCTGGATTTTTCCAAGATTGAAGCCGGCAAGTTGGAACTCATTCCCGTGGAGTACGCCGTCAGTTCCATGCTGAATGATTTGGTGAATATGATTCGCCAGCGGGCGGAGAAAAAGGGGCTGGAGCTTTGTGTAGAAGCGCCCATCGATATGCCCAGTATCCTGCAGGGGGATGAAATCCGCTTCCGGCAGGTGGTGACCAATCTGCTTACCAATGCGGTGAAGTATACGGAAAAGGGACGGGTTACGCTGGCGCTGTCCTATGAGAAAGTGGGCGAAGATGCTATCAACCTCCGGGTCAGCGTGCAGGATACGGGCATTGGCATCAAGGAAGAAGATCTGGAGAAATTGTTCCATCCCTTTGAGCGGATTGAGGAGGAGCGGAACCGGACCATTGAGGGAACCGGTTTAGGGATGAATATCACACAGCGCTTGCTGGCCTTAGCCGGGCGGAAATTGGAAGTGAAAAGCATTTATGGCGAAGGTTCGGAATTTTCCTTTACGGTTACCCAAAAGGTATTGAACTGGGAGCCCATGGGCAATTACGAGGAGGCTTATCGCCGCTCGATGGCAGCCAGGACGGCCTATCAGGAAAGCTTTATTGCACCGGAGGCAAAAATTATGGTGGTGGATGATACCGCCATGAATCTTACGGTGATACGAGGACTCCTGAAACAGACACAGGTGCAGGTGGATACAGCGATGAGCGGTTACGAGTGTTTGAAGCTGGCTGGGGAGAAACATTATGATGTGATTTTCTTAGACCATCGCATGCCAGGACTGGATGGTGTGGAAACATTACAACAAATGAAGGAACTGTCCACAGGTCAGGATTTTCCCAATGGCAAGACACCGGTTATTGCCCTTACTGCCAATGCGGTAAGCGGAGCCCGGGAGGAATATTTGGCAGCTGGTTTCGATGATTATCTGACGAAGCCGATTGATAGTCATAAGCTGGAAGAGCTTCTGCGGAAATATCTGCCTCAGGATAAGGTGGAGCATAGGCAGTCGGCAGAGGTTCAGCAAGAGGCGGATAAGCTGCCTGACTGGCTGGAGTACGTGGTGGGCCTTGATCCTTATTGCGGGGTAAAGCATTGTGGCTCGGTCGGTACGTATATGGATGCCTTGAAGGTCTTTGTTCAGAACATAGAGAGTAATGCGGCAGAAATACAACGTTATTTTGAGGGGGCGGACTGGAAGAATTATACGACGAAAGTCCATGCCCTTAAGAGTACGGCTCGTATCATAGGCGCAGAGGAGTTATCAGCGCGGGCACGCCGCTTAGAGGATGCAGGCAACAATGGCTATGTGGAGGAAATCAAAGCCGGGACCAAACCCTTGCTGGAGCTTTATCGCAGTTATCTTTCCAGCTTGTCCCTGCTGCTACCGCAGGCAGAACCAGCGGTAAAAAAGGAGGCTATCGATGCGGCGGAATTGGCAGAAGCCTGGGCAGCGATGGGGGAAGCTGTGCAGAGTTTTGACTATGATAATCTGGGATACATGCTGGAGGAACTGGACAGATATGATTTGCCGGCAGCGGCGCAGGAAAAATTACACAGGATTAGAGAAGCAGCCAGTGTTCCCGACTGGCAGGCCCTGCAGATACTTTTGATTTTGCAACATTGAAATATTTAGATAATTATGCTAAAATGAGCGAGGCAGTGTAGAACTGCCTCGCATTTATTTTCTTATAGGGAGTGATATTATGAGCAATTGGTTTACTAAACTGCAAAGCATCGGTAAAGCGTTGATGCTGCCCATCGCGGTTTTGCCGGCAGCAGCTTTGCTCTTGCGTCTCGGCGCGCCGGATGTGTTGAACATCCCCTTTATCACCAAGGCCGGTGGAGCGGTCTTTGATAATCTGGCACTTATTTTTTCTATCGGTATCGGTGTGGGACTGGCCAAGGATAACAACGGTGCGGCTGGTCTGGCCGGTGCCATCGGTTATCTGATTTTGACCTCCGCGTTGAAGACCATTGATGAAACCTTGAACATGAGTGTTCTTGCTGGTATTGTCAGTGGTATTGAAGCAGGTGTTCTCTACAATCGTTATCATAAGATGAAATTGCCGGAATATCTGGGCTTTTTTGGCGGCCGGCGTTTCGTATTGATTGTGACGGCAGCTGTATCCATTGTTTTGGCTGCCATCTTTGGGGTTATCTGGGGTCCCTGTCAGGCATTTATTCATGCAGTAGGTGAATGGATTATCGGCGCTGGTGCACTGGGGACTTTCGTCTATGGTGTATTGAACCGACTGCTGATTCCTGTGGGCCTGCATCATATTCTCAACAGTTTCATCTGGTTCGTCTTCGGTGAGTACGCCAATCCGGTGACGGGGGCGGTGGCTACTGGCGACCTCAACCGTTTCTTTGCCGGGGATCCCACTGCCGGTATGTTCATGGCGGGCTTCTTCCCCATGATGATGTTTGGTATGCCAGCTGTGGCCCTGGCCATGTATCATGCAGCTAAACCGGAAAATCGGGCGAAAATCGGTGGTATGCTGGCTTCTGTGGCCTTTACAGCTTTTCTGACCGGTATCACGGAACCCATTGAATTCATGTTTATGTTCCTGGCTCCGGCCCTTTATGCGGTTCATGCTGTCCTTACCGGTCTTTGCCTGGCCGTTACCTATTCTCTGGGCGTATTGGATGGCTTTGGTTTTTCCGCCGGCTTTATCGATTATGTTATCGACTGGGGGCTGGCTACGAAACCGGAAATGATACTGGTCATCGGCATCGGAACCTTTGTGCTTTATTATGGCATTTTCAGCTGGGCAATCCGTCAGTTTGATATTCCCACCATCGGTCGCTATGATGAGGATACGCCGGCTTCCAGTGAACCGACAACCATGAGTGAGTTGTCTGAGCAGGTTTTAGCTGCTTTGGGGGGCAAGGACAATCTGGAGGAAATATCCAATTGTGCTACCCGCTTGCGCTGCACAGTGAAAGACCTGTCCAAGATGGATAGTGAAAAACTTAAGAAAATCAATGGTGTGCGCGGTGTATTTGCCACGGGCAATGCTGTTCAGGTGGTTATCGGCACGAATGCTGAACATGTGGCCAATGAGATTCTGGCCCATTAAGCCTGTATAATAAAAACCTCCCGTTATGGGAGGCTTTTTATTATACAGATTATGCTGAGGGCATTTCTGCACGGCTCAGAGTGTTGATAATCTTTTCGTAGGTTGCCCGGCAGATGGGGCGTTCACCGTATTCAAATTCAGCAATCAGCGATGGCTTAAGACCGCACATGAGGGCTAATTGGCTGCGGGTCAGGCCCAAATCCATACGGGCACTGCGTACTTGTAAGATAGAATGAAATGAGTTTACCATGAAAATCTAGTCCTCCGTGAAAAGAAATAACCGGATAATCATCAGATTATCCGGTTAAGGGCGTTGCTTATTCAGCAGCGGCAACAACTTCTTTGCCGTCATAGTAGCCACATTCCGGGCATACATGATGGGGCATCTTGGGTTCATGGCACTGCGGGCAGGAAACAAACCCCGGTGCTTCTAATTTCCAATTAGCACGACGCTGGTCGCGACGGGCTTTGGACATTTTTCTCTTTGGTACTGCCATTCGGTTTCACCTCCGGAACAATCCGACTTGCTGTTTAGTGAAATCCATACAAACTAGGGTTGATGCTGAATGGATTCATTTCACAATTGCCATGTGCATTGACACATGATAATATTTTACTGTTTTTAGGCAGAGAATGCAAGGTTTTTTTACAGGAAAATTTGAGATGTGCTGATTTTTAGGGGGATTTATATGGGAAATCAAATTAAGGGCAATGTGATGCTGCTGCTCACGGCCATGATTTGGGGTGGCGGTTTTGTGGCGCAAAGCGCAGGGATGGCGTATATCGGCCCCTTTACCTTCTGTGCGACTCGCTACCTATTGGCCATGCTGGCTCTGGTGCCGGTAATTTTTATGTTTAGCGTGCAGGCCAGGCAGGTTTCAGCCGATGGTCTATGGAATAGATTTGCCCCTGATTGGGTAACAATGCGCGGCGGTCTTTATTGCGGTTTGATACTGGGCGTGGCGGATGTCCTGCAACAGGTGGGGATTTGCTATACCACAGCGGGCAAGGCAGGGTTTATCACAGCGCTTTATATCATCATGGTGCCACTGATGGGACGGGTAATTGGGCAGAGGATTCCTAAGATATTGGTCTTTTGTGTGTTGTTGGCCATTGTGGGCTTTTATTTTCTCTGTGTGCAGGAGACTTTTACGATAGCTTATGGGGATTTTCTGATTCTTTGCTGTGCTGTATTCTTTTCGCTGCATATCCTGGTGATTGACCATTTCATGAAGAAGAAAGCAGATGGGCTGAAGTTGTCCTGGATGCAGTTTGCGGTGGCATTTGTGGTAGTTGGTCTATTGACGGTCAGCTTTGAGGAACCACGTGTGGAAAGCCTATGGTCGGCGAGATATCCGCTGTTGTTTGCAGGGGTGATTTCCAGCGGCCTGGCCTATACCCTGCAGATTGTGGGACAAAAGTATACTACGCCTACTTTAGCCACGTTGCTGATGAGTTTGGAAGCGGTATTTGCGGTATTGGCAGGCTGGCTGATTTTGGGAGAAGTGATGAGTCAGCGGGAACTTTGGGGCTGCACATTGGTCTTTATTGCGGTCTTGCTGGCGCAGCTGCCATTGCCGGCATTAAAACGTTAAGCAGGATTTTTCTCAGCCAGGGAGAAGTGTTTCATAATTGAGGTTATCTATGGAAAGGAAGCGGATTATATGGGGATCAAGAACATTGGCTTTATCGGTACTGGAATCATGGGCGCGGCCATGGCGGATCATCTACTGGCGGCAGGTTTTGCATTGAGTGTTTATAATCGTACGAAGGCCAAGGCAGAAGGATTGCTGGCTAAGGGTGCTAAATGGTGTGAAAGCCCCGGTGCCTGTGCTAAGGGGCAGGATGTGGTGATTACCATAGTGGGTTATCCTAAAGATGTGGAGGAAGTTTATTTAGGTGCTGATGGTATCCTGGCGAATGCCAAAGCAGGTGCTTATGTGGTGGACATGACCACATCTTCGCCAATACTGGCGGAAAAGATCTTTGCTTGTGCCAAAGAGAAGGGAATCTATGCGGTGGATGCTCCGGTGACTGGTGGAGATGTAGGCGCAAAGAATGCCACATTATCCATTTTGGTGGGAGGGGAAGAATGTGATTTTGAGGCCTTGAAACCGGTGTTTTCTGCTATGGGAACAAATCTTGTCTACATGGGGGCAGCGGGTGCCGGTCAAAAGGCCAAGGCCTGTAATCAGATTGCCATAGCAGGAGCATTGGCAGGAGCTTGTGAGGCCTATGCATACGCTAAGGCTTCGGGAATCGATTTGGAGAAGACTTATCAGGCTATTTCTGCTGGGGCAGCGGGCAGTTTTCAGATGAGCAATGTGGTACGTCGGGGGCTTTCCGGTGATTTTGCACCCGGTTTTATGTTGAAGCATTTTGGGAAGGATCTGTCCATCGGTACGGAGACATCTGCTGCTTATGGTGCGGCTCTGCCGGTACTGGCACAA
Source organism: Selenomonas sp. (assembly GCF_024699275.1). Next base: position 55,658 of record NZ_JAILPX010000026.1, on the reverse strand, counting down.
GTACTCAGTCAGGTGCGGCAGATGGAACGGCTGGGAGAAGGCAATAAAGGAACCCAGGCGCTGTTGCATTATTATGGTTTGCAGAATTGATGGTCAGGGAAAAAGCGCAGGATTTTTCAGTTTTTTGTCGAAAGAATTTAATGATAACAGTAACGGATAAAATTCAGCAATATATTGGGAAAGGATATGGAACATGACCAACGAGAAAATTCTGCGAAAATTGGAAAGTTTTGATCCGGAATTGTGTGGGCAGCTCAGGAGTGCCCTTAAACAGCAGCGCACCACCTTGTCCTTGATTCCAACGACCAATGCAGCATCGCCCTTTGCTGCATTTTTGAAGGGAAGTACTCTGGGGGATGAAATTATCGATCATCGCAAGACCCACCGTCAGAGCCGGCTGGAAAAACTAGCCATCAGCAGAGCCAAGGAACTTTTCAATGCGGAACACGTCATAGTGCGCACGGGCAGTCTGGCTATTGCGTCCCGCGTGGTGATGCTGGCGTTGCTCAAAAAGGGAGATACGGTTCTGTCCTTCAATCTGCGCAAGTCTGAGTATTGTACGGGTGACCTGCAGTATAATTTTGTGAAGTTTGGGGTGGAGCCGGATACTTTGGGGTTGAATTTTGCCAAGGTCCAGGCTCTGGCGCATAAGCATCGTCCTGATATGATTGTATATTCGCCAGTGAATTATCCGCGGAACATCGATTGTGCCCAATTGCGGAAAATTGCAGACGAGGTAGGGGCCTATCTTTGGGTGGACTTGGGACAGAATTCCGGATTGATTGCGGCCGGAAAAGTTCCGTCGCCAGTTCCCTATGCCGATGTGGCGACTTTTGCGGCCAGTGATGCGCTGCATGGTCCGCAGAATGGCATTATCCTCTGTAAGGAGGATATTGCGGAGCTTTTGGATAAAACGGTATTAGAAACGGGACACAGTTCCTTGAAGAAGAATGTACTGGCCTCGTTGGCATTGGTGTTCAAAGAAGCGGATTGCATGGAATATCAGGATTATGCCCAACAGGTTTTGGATAATGCAAGAGGGCTGGAAAATGGTCTCCTGTCCGCAGGCTGTAAGTTGCTCTGCAGTCCGACAGAAAATCATCTGGTGCTGGTACAGCTGCCGGAGAAGGTCAATGGCAATGTGGTGGCCGATAAACTGAAAACCGCAGGTCTATTGGTTAAGGCAGAACAGCTGATGACCGCCGAGGATAACATCAGTTTTCCGATTTTGCGCTTGTCCAGTTTGGATAGTGCAACCCGCTATCTGCAGGCAGAGGAGATGGAGGAGGTAGGTCGTGTTCTTGGCTTGTTCTTGAATTCGCCACAGGATGATGTGGCCATGCAGACGGTAAATAAGTTCATCAAGAAATTGGTGGAGGATTTGCCGTTGTTTGCGGAGGATTGGCTGCCCGAGAGAGAGGCTTTTGACGATGGGGATGCAGAGCTGTCGATGCGGGCGATGATTCATTGGAATATTTAAGCGGCAGGCGCTGCTTAGACGATCGTGATTTCATATTAAGGGGATATAGGATATTTGGGGAGGGATTATGATGGCTGATCAGGAGAATTTTGCACAGAAAACCAGAACCGTCAAAACGGAGATTTTACTTTATGTGATTCCCATTGTTGTGGTTGGTCTGGTGTTGATGGCGGGAATTATTTTTCGCTATGTAGGAACGACCTTTGAGCAGCAACTGACGACCAGTTCCTTAAAGAATGCACAGGAAGTGGCCAGTGGGGTATCTGCCTGGCTGGATAGCCGGATGCTGGAAACCCAGACAGCGGCTTCGCATCCGGCTGCGAAAAATCTGCAGGCGGCTCCGGAACTCATGAATGAGAACAATGTTTATCGTCTTAAACTCATGGATAAGATTTATCCTGGGGTATATGACAGTGTCAGCTGGGGACCCTTCGATGGTTCGGGGGTGCTTTACGGCCAGACAAAATCAGGCTTTAAGGAGATGCATAATGCCGATAAGGCTTGGTATAAGCAGACCATGACGGGGGCTCAGGACAGCTTTATGTCGCCGCCGGTGGTTTCCCAGGCCACGGGGAAGATTATCGTGAACTCCATTGCCTTGGCCAAGGATAGTACTGGCGCCAATGTGGGAATGGTACTGGCGGCTATCTATGTGGATGCTGTCGTGGAGAAGGTCAGCGATTTGAAGCTGGGAGAAAGCGGTTATAGTCTCTTGATCTCCAAAGAGGGAACGTATATTGTCAATCCTGATGACACGGCTATTATGAAGAAAAAGATTTCGGAAGAAGAGGATCCGGGGCTGCGTACTTTGGGCGAGAAGATGCTTTCCGGAGAGGCCGGCGTGTATAAGTTTACTCGGGCGGATGGTCAGGACATGATTGCCTTCTACAATCCGATTAAGGCTACAGGCTGGGGCATGGCAACTATTGCTTATCAGGATGAACTCTTTGCACCGGTGGGCAATGTGCTCAAAATCATGACGGGGATTTCTCTTGTATTGATTATCCTGATTTCTTTGGGTGTGTTGTTCACGGTTAATCGTTCCATGAAACCGCTGGCTGCCATGATGAATGAAATGCGGCTGCTGGCGGGAGGTGACTTCCAGAATCGCCCGGCGCAGATTATGGTGCATAACGAATTGGGATTACTGGCAGAGGCTGTACGGGATATGCGTGAAGGCGTAAGAAAGGTCCTGCATAATGTGAGTGGTTCGGCAGAAAGCCTGTCGGCAGCTTCCGAAGAACTCAATGCCACCTGCGAACAATCTGCCCAAGCATCTAATCAGGTGGCTGATAGCATTGTGAAGGTCGCACAGGGCACTAGTGAGCAGCTGGATGCGGTGAATTCTACTTCTGGTGCCATTGAAAGTCTCAACGATACGATTCAGAGTATTGCCGGCAAGGCTGATGAAGCGGCGGCAAATAGCCGGGATGCGTCCAATGTGGCCCGGGATGGCGGCAAGACCTTGAATGAAGCCATTGGCCAGATTAAGCGCATTGAAGAATCCACCAAGGAATCCACCAAGGTGGTTACGGCTTTAGGGGAACGTTCCAGTGAAATCGGACAGATTGTGGATACGATTTCCAGTATTTCTGAGCAGACGAACTTGTTGGCTCTGAATGCGGCGATTGAGGCTGCGCGGGCTGGTGAACATGGTCGTGGTTTTGCGGTGGTGGCTGACGAAGTTCGGAAGCTGGCCGAATCTTCCCAGGAAGCAGCGCAGCGTATTTCTGCGTTGATTGCCGAGACCCGCAGGGATACGGATAATGCTGTGGCCGGTATGCAGGCAGGCAGTGAGGAAGTCCGGGTGGGCACAGAAAACATCATGTCCATGGGAGAATCCTTCCGGAAGATTATTGAGATTGTGGAAAATGTATCCGCACAGGTGCAGGAGATTTCGACGGCCATCAGCGGCATGGCTGCCAGCGGCCAGGAAATTGTGGGTCATGTCCGCACCATTGGTGAAAGCAGCCGCAGTGCCGCAGAAGAAGCGGAAACCGTATCGGCAGCAACAGAGGAACAAAGCGCTTCGGTACAGGAAATTGCTCATGCCAGCAATGGACTGGCCAAGATGGCTATGGAATTGCAACAGGAAGTGCAGAAGTTCAAAGTATAAGGACAGGTTTTATCCCTCGCAGATGCGGGGGATTTTTTCTTGCGTATATCCAGCAATAATCGCTTGTTTTTTCTTGTTTTTACGTGTATAATGGGCTTTAGCAAAAAAGAAATCGTTTACTATAGAAGAATGAGGAGGAAATTCCATGTCTGAGTCAAAGTTTTCTCTGGCAAAATTGTCTGCTCCGGAATTTTTTCAGGAGAATCGTCTGTTTGCGCATAGTGACCATCACTATTATGCGGATATGTCCGAATTGAATCGTGGGGAATCATCCTATCTGCGCAGTCTGGGTGGTCTGTGGTATTTCCATTATGCGAAGAACCCGCGGCTGGCGCCTCAGGGCTTTGAACAGCGGGATTTTGACTGCTGGGGTTGGGACACCATTAGAGTGCCGGCTCATTTTCAAATGGAAGGGTATGGTGCACCGCAGTATACCAATCAGACTTATCCCTGGGATGGTCATGAGGCGGTATTGCCTGGACAGGTGCCGGAACATTTTAATCCTACCGGCTCTTATGTGAAGTATTTCCGCCTGCCTCGGGACTGGCAGAATCTTTATCTTTCGCTTGCTGGCGTGGAATCTGCAGTAGCAGTATATCTTAATGGTCATTATGTTGGCTATAGCGAAGACAGCTTTACGCCGGCAGATTTCGATCTGACCCCTTACTTAGTGGCCGGAGAGAATAAGCTGGCGCTGCGGGTTTATCGCTTCTCTTCGGGCAGTTGGCTGGAAGATCAGGATTTTTGGCGTTTCGGTGGGATTTTCCGGGAAGTGTTTATCTATACCAAGCCGGAAATTCACGTGGAGGATTTGAAGATTACGGCGCTTCCAGAAAACGATTACTGTGACGGTACGCTGACTGGTGAGATTAAGTGGAATACCGGTGTCAGCAAGAAGGTCAAGGTCAGCTTGCTTTCTCCGGTAGGGGAATTGGTGGCAGAGGAAGATATTACTGGAGCAGAGCCGCAGGATGAATTCATTTTGGCGGTTAAGCAGGTGAAATTATGGAGTGCGGAACATCCTTATCTTTATCGACTCCTATTGGCGGTCTACGATGCAGAGGATAAGCTGCAGGAAGTCATTCCCTACAATGTAGGTTTTCGGGAGTTCAAGCTGGAGGACGGCCTGATGAAAATCAACGGTCAGCGCATCGTATTCAAGGGGGTGAATCGTCATGAGTTTGATTGCTGGCGTGGGCGGGCAATGAACCCCGCGGATTTTGAGCAGGATATCATCACCATGAAGCGCCAGAACATCAATGCTTTGCGTTGTTCCCATTATCCTAATGCCAGCTATATCTATGAACTCTGTGATAAGTATGGTCTTTATGTAATCGATGAGACCAATCTGGAGACGCACGGCACATGGCAAAAGAATGGCGTGTTGGCCCGGGATGAGAATACGCTGCCCAATGATCATGAGGAGTGGCAGGCCGCGGTTTTAGACCGGGCTAAGTCCATGCTGGAACGGGATAAGAATCACGCTTCCATCATCATCTGGTCCTGTGGCAATGAGTCCTGTGGTGGACGGGATATCTTTGCCATGAGCGAGTATTTCCATAAGACAGATGCTACCCGGCTGGTGCATTATGAAAGCATATTCTGGGATAGAAGGTATAACGCTACCAGCGATATGGAAAGCCAGATGTATACCAAGGTGGCGGATATTGAAAAATTCCTTAGGGAGCATAAGGAAAAGCCCTTCCTTTGCTGTGAGTATACCCATAGCATGGGCAACAGCAATGGAGGGATGCATAAGTATACGGAACTGACAGAGCGTGAGCCCCGATATCAGGGTGGCTTTATCTGGGACTTTGTCGATCAGGCTTTGGCCAAGAAAGATCGGTATGGTAGGGATTTCCTGGCCTATGGCGGTGATTTTGGGGATCGTTCCAGTGATTACAACTTCAGCGGGGATGGAATTCTCTATGGAGATCGGCAATTGACGTCCAAATTACAGGATGTGAAGTTCAACTATCAGAATTTCCATCTGCTGGTGGATGCAGATGGGGTGACACTGGAAAATGTCAGCCTGTTTACCGATGCTGCCGAATATGATCTGCATTACGAATTACTGCTGGATGGCAGGAAGGTTTGGGAGAAAACGGAACCTGCTCCCCAGGTAAGGCCGGGTGAAAGCCGGAAATGGGAACTGGTGGATTTGCCGGTAACGGATACAGGCGAAGAATGTCTGACGGTTTCCCTGCAGCTGAAGGAAGATACAAACTGGGCCAGGAAGGGCTATGAGGTGGCTTTTGGACAGGGAGTCTGGCAGGTAGAAGAAGTGGAAGTAGCCAGTCCTGTAGAATCCCTGTCGGAGGGGAGTGTTACCGAGCCGGAACATTATACGGCAAGACTGCCGCTGGCAGAGCGCGGTGAAGTACCTTTGCACGTGGTGCAGGGGGATATCAATCTGGGGGTGCAGTTTGCTGGGGGTGAAATACTCTTTTCCAGCGCGCAGGGAAATCTTGTTTCCTATAAGTTGAATGGTGTGGAGCTTTTGGAAGAGATGCCCCGACCTTCCTTCTGGAGAGCACCGGTGGATAATGATTATGGCAGCCGTCGGGATTTTGCAGTGGCCCAATGGAAACTGGCCAGCCTTTACCGCCGCTGTGTGAAGAAGGAAATGTGGACAGGGGAAGCCTGGCAGGAGTTTAACTGGTTTGGTCAGCTGGGGATTAAAGAATACGAAGCCGGCAGAGTTAGCGTGCGCTTTACCTATGAATTGGCAACGCAGCCGCTATCTGCCTGCCAGATTACCTATACTGTTTGTGCTGATGGCAGCTTAAAGACAGAACTGGACTATCAACGGGCTGAAGGGCTGCCGGAGATTCCTGACTTTGCCATGCTCTTTACCCTGTCTGCAGATTATCAGAGGGTGCGCCATTATGGCTACGGTCCTAAGGCCAATTATGCGGACCGCCAGGAGGGGGCAAAACTAGGAATTTTCGCTGCCAGCGTTCAAGAGGAAATGGAACAGTATCTGCTGCCGCAGGAATGTGGCAATCATAATGGTGTTCGCTGGTTGGAAGTTACGGATAAGCGGGGCAGAGGTTTGCGCATCAGCAGCAATATTCCGCTGTCAGCCTCGGTTTTACCTTATAACGCCCATGAACTGGAAAATGCCCGTCATCCCTATGATCTGCCGCAGGTTCATCATACCTATCTGCGGGCTTCAGCTAGCCAGTGCGGTGTAGGTGGTGACGATACCTGGGGGGCACCGGTACTGGATGAATATCGGCTGCAGAATCGGGACATGCATTTGGAATTTTTTGTAAAGGGCATCTGATGGAGGTATATGTATGATAACTTTCGATGAGAATACGGGCATCTTTCATCTGCATAACGACCAGGTCAGTTATGTGATACAGGTCGTGCGGAACCGCTATATATTGCACCGCTATTGGGGCAGACCTTTGCGTGATTTCCGGGATAGTTCTCCCCTGCAGCATATCGATCGGGGCTTTTCACCCCAGCCGGCCGCCTTTGCCAATGAGCGTACCTTTTCCCTGGATGTACTGCCTCAGGAATATCCTGCTTATGGACATGGAGATTATCGCCTGCCTGCCTATGAGGTGCGGCTGGGCAATGGGACCACGGTAACGGAACTTATCTATGAGAATTATGAGATTACTCCCGGAAAGCCTAAACTGGCAGGATTGCCTGGGGTTTATGCAACGGATGGTGAAGCCGAAACCCTGCATATCCATTTGCAGGATAGTCAGGGGCAATTGGCTGTGGAACTGCTCTATACGCTGATGGCAGATTCCGCCATGATTACCCGCAGTGCCCGCATTACCAATTGTGGGGGGGAGGCCTTGGATTTGACCAATGCCGCCAGCTTTGCCCTGGATTTTCCAGACCACGATTTTGACCGGCTGAGCCTTTATGGCGGTCATGCGGCAGAGCGCAGTCTGGAGCGGGTTCCCTTGATGCGGGGGGTGCAGGAAACGGGCAGTCGTCGAGGGGCAAGCTCCCACCAGCAATCTCCCTTTTTGGCGCTGGCTCGTAAGGATGCCGGTGAAAAACAAGGTGAGGTTTATGGCTTTAGCCTGATCTGGAGTGGTGAAGCATCCTTTGTTACGGAAGTGGAGCAGTTTGGGGCAACGCGGGTTATCGGCGGTATCAATCCTTTTGAATTCAAGTGGCATTTGGCTCCCCAGGAAAGTTTTCAGACACCGGAAGCCATGCTGGTCTATAGTGCTGAGGGCTTGAATGGCATGAGCCAGGTTTTTCATCAAATCGTGCGGCAGCATATTGTCCGGGGGAAGTATCAACATACGTTGCGCCCTGTTCTTGTCAACAATTGGGAGGCTACTTATTTTGACTTCGATGAGGAGAAAATTGACAGCCTGGCTCAGTGCGCGGCGGATTTGGGGCTGGAGCTTTTGGTTCTGGATGATGGCTGGTTTGGCAAACGCAATGACGATAATAGCAGCTTAGGGGATTGGTTTGTCAATCGGAATAAGCTCAAGCAGGGGCTAAAGGGCGTAGCGGCTTCGGCCCATAAGCGGGGGCTGAAGTTTGGTCTTTGGTTCGAGCCAGAGATGATTTCCGAGGATTCGGAACTATACCGTGCGCATTCGGATTGGATTCTTCATGTGCCGGATTATCCGAATAGTTTCAGCCGCCATCAGCTGGTCTTGGATTTGTCCCGAGCTGAAGTCTGCGATTATATCGTAAAAGCTGTTGGGGATGTGCTGGAGTCTGCGGAAATAGACTATGTCAAATGGGATTTTAACCGCCATCTGACGGAAGCTTTCTCAGGCGCCTTGTCCAGCGAACATCAGGGTGAAACCAAAACGCGTTTTGTGTTGGGGCTTTATGATATTTTGGAACGGTTGACAGCTAGATTTCCCCATATCCTTTGGGAGAGTTGTTCGGGCGGCGGTGGTCGTTTTGATGCGGGCATGCTTTATTATATGCCGCAGACCTGGACCAGTGACAATACCGATGCTATCTGTCGTCTGGCTATTCAGAGCGGCACCAGTCTGGTATTTCCCCCGCTGACCATGGGGGCCCATGTGTCAGTAACACCTAATCATCAGGTGGGCCGCGTAACCAGCCTGCAGACCAGGACACTTTGTGCCTTTGCTGGGGATTTCGGTTATGAACTGGATATTACCCGTATGGAAGAGGCGGAAAAGGCACAGGTAAGAAAACACGTTGCGCTGTATAAGCGATTGCGTCCAACTCTGCAGTTCGGCAAATTCTATCGCCTGCTCACTCCCTTTGCCGGGACAAAAAATGAAACGGCTTGGCAGTTTGTCAGCAAAGAGGGAAGGGAAGTGATCGTGTTATATTTCAAGACTTTGTCGGAGCCGGCTGCGCCCATTCGCAAGCTGCAGCTGACCGCTTTAGCAGCAGGTGCCGAGTATCAGCTGACGGATTATTTGCCTGCCCAGCGCCTGAGCATGGATTTTGGCGGCGAAAAGGCAATGAATCCGACAGGACAGGTTTTCTATGGGGACGAGCTCATGTATAATGGGCTGGGCGTAGAGAAAATCGATACAGACTTTGCAGCCTATATGTGGGTGTTCGAGAAGAAATAAGCGTTTGGTTTCCATTATGGCAGTCAGAGGAAGGTGCGGGGCATTTTCCTCTGGTTGTTATAGGGATTAATAAACTGAATATTACTACTTTTGTCAAACATATTGCAATGTTTGACAAATGCGTTATAATAATAACTGGAGAAATCGTTTACTATTGATTCGTGCGAAAATGATTTCAGTAGGAAGCGATATTTATTTTTGGTTTTTAAGAAAACGTTTACATATGTTTTCGTAAACAACAGGGGGCAGACGATTTATGGAAAATACGGTGATTACCATCAGCCGTCAGTATGGTGCTGGTGGCCGTGAATTGGCAGAAATCATGGCTAAGAAGCTGGGGCTGAAGCTTTACGACCGTCAGATTGTGCACATTGCGGCAGCTAAGCTGGGCATTGATGATCTGAGTGAGGAAGAACTGTTGGAGATGGAAAATCATGTCAAGCCATTGTCCTTGAGTTTTATTCCCTTCCATTCCTTTGGGACCCATATGGGCAGCAGCAGTCAGGAAATGTTTATGAGTGAGTCGGCTGCAATCCGCAAGTTGTACGAGGATGGTCCTTGTATCTTCCTGGGACGCAGCGCAGATTATGCTTTGCGAAAAAAAGATAACGTTTTCTCAATATTTGTCTGTGCAGATGATGATTTTCGTGAGAAACGCGGTCAGGAAGTTTATGACGGCAAGAGTTTGAAGGAACTAAATAAGGAAGACGAAAAACGGGCCCGCTATTATAATTACTATACAGGTCGCACTTGGGGGGCTGGTGAGAACTACGATTTGGTCGTGAATACCAGTTCTGGCCAGTTGGAAAAAATCGCCGATGGGCTGATTGCTTACATGCGCAAGATTAAAAACTGATTTTAGGAGGCTGAGATTATGGAGGCGGTAGCAGTGGCAGAGAAGAAAGGAAGTATGTGGCCGCGTATTGCATATGCATGCGGGACCTTTGGACATGACGTATTTTACGCCATGCTGGCAACTTATTTTATGATTTTTGTAACCAGCAATCTTTTCTCGTCCAATAATCCCACACGGGATGCTTATATGATTGGCGTGGTTACGACCATTATCATGGTTCTGCGGGTGGCAGAGCTTTTCATTGACCCCTTTATGGGAAATATCATCGACAAGACGAAAACACGTTGGGGCCGGTTTAAGCCCTGGGTTATTGTGGGGGCCTTTGTAGCCGCGATTACACTGGCAATGTTGTTTACGGATTTTGGGGGACTTACCGTTTCCAATCCGACGCTATACCTGATTCTTTTTGCCATCGTTTACTTCATCATGGATGTGTTCTACTCCGCTAAGGATGTGGCTATCTGGTCCATGATTCCGGCCCTTTCCTTTGATTCCCATGAGCGTGAGATTACGGCTACGGTTGCCCGTATTGGTTCCGTATTCGGTGGCCAGCTGGTAACCATCATGGTCATGCCCATTGTGCTCTACTTCTCCGTTAATCAAAATGGTGGTGCTGGTGATCCGCAGGGGTGGTTTGCTTTTGCCTGCATCGGTGGCGGTATTGCTACTTTGGGCGCGATTATTCTGGGACTGGGCACGAAGGAGCAGGATTCAGCTCTGCGTGAGAATAAGGTGGATACGTCCTTCAAAGACGTATTTAAGGTCCTGGCGAAGAATGACCAGTTGTTGTGGATTGCCTGCGCTTATTTGATTCTGGGATTAGGTCAGAATATTGTCAATAACTTCAATCTTTACTATTTCATCTATGTAATCGGTGATGCTACGAAATTCTCTATTTTGGGCATTATCAACGTGGTTATCGGTTTGATGGCCGTAGCGTTGTTCCCTGTCCTTACGACGAAGTTCAGCCGCCGCAAGCTGTTTTTCAGTTCCCTGGCTATTATGGCGGTGTCGTTGGTGCTCTATGCCCTGTCCGGTACGAATGTTTGGATGGCGTTGACCGCCGCCGGTCTCTTTGCTCTTCCCCAGCCGCTGATTTTCTTGGTGGTGCTCATGACCATTACGGATTCTGTAGAATATGGCCAGTTGAAATTAGGTCATCGGGATGAAGCAGTCTGCCTCTGCGTGCGTCCGCTGGTGGATAAACTTTCCGGTGCGGTTACGGGTGGTATTGTTGGCTTAACGGCAGTCTGGGTTGGCATGACTGGCGGTGCTACGGCAGCAGATATCACGGCGGGCAGCCTGTTGAAATTCCAGCTCATCATGTTTGCTATTCCTGTCCTTCTGTTGGTCATTGCCGCGTTGGTTTATCGCAGCAAGGTAACGCTGACGGAAGAAGAACATGCCCGGATTGTGGAAGAACTGGAAGAAAAATGGGAAGACATGAACAAATAAGCTTCAGGAATAAAAGAAAACGTTTTCGAAAAAATCTTGACATCCCGATGGTTCGGGAGTAAACTATAAACAACAAAGGGAAATGCGGCGTAACTCTACAAGGCGAAGCTGTAAAGTTGCGCCTTCCTTTTTTAACATTTTAGAAAACGTTTACATTTATAATAGGAGGTCTCCATGATGGAAAATGAAAAGGAAATCCTGACAAAGATGCAGGTTGAATTCAATGCTCGATTTGGTGAACAGAAGACGAGAGCATATTTTTCGCCAGGCCGGGTAAATTTGATTGGAGAGCATACGGATTACAATGGCGGTCATGTATTTCCCTGTGCAATTTCGCTGGGGACTTATGCGTTGGTGGCAGATCGCCCGGATGGCAAGACGCGCATTTATTCTATGAATCTTGCCGATAAGGGGATTATCGAGTTCGGTATGACAGGTCTTGTTTACGATAAAGCCTGTGATTGGGCCAATTACCCCATGGGTGTTGTCCGGGCTTTTGAGGAGGCAGGATATAAGGCTGGCCATGGTTTTGATATCCTTGTATATGGCACGCTGCCCAATGGTTCCGGTTTGTCCTCATCCGCGTCTTTGGAGGTACTGACCGCAGTAATCCTTAATGATGCTTTTGGCTTTGGCCTTGATATGGTAGAGATGGTAAAACTTTCCCAAAAGGCGGAAAATACCTTTGTGGGTGTGAATTGCGGTATTATGGATCAATTTGCTGTGGGGATGGGCAGAAAGGATTGTGCAATCCTGCTCGACTGCAATACCCTGGAATATCGCTACAGTAAGATAGCCCTTGCTGGCGCCAGCATCGTCATCACGAATACCAATAAGCCCCACAGTCTGGCGTCCAGTGCTTACAATGTGCGCCGTGCCCAGTGCGAACATGCATTGAATGAACTGAAAGAGGTTAAGCCGGAGCTCAATGCGTTGGGTGAATTGAGCAATGAAGCGTTCAATCAGCTGGCTGGTGCTATTTCTGAACCTCTGGAGCGGCAGCGGGCCCGCCATGCAGTGCTGGAAAATAACCGTACGCTGGAGGCGGTAAAAGCGCTGGAAGAAGATGACGTGGTACGCTTTGGCAAGTTGATGAATGAATCCCATTATTCGCTGCGGGATGATTATGATGTGACCGGTAAGGAACTGGATACTTTAGCCGAGCTGGCTTGGCAGGTGGAGGGCGTTATCGGCTCCCGTATGACAGGTGCTGGCTTTGGCGGTTGTACCGTAAGTCTGGTCAAAGATGATGCTATAGAATCCTTTAAGAAGAAAGTAGGGCAGGCCTACCAAGAAAGGATTGGCTATGCTCCCAGTTTCTACGTTGCCAATATTGCGGACGGCACTCATCGTGTAATTTAATAGAAAACGCATAGTAAATCCATAGAAAACATGCTAAAATAGAAAGCGATTTCTGTTTGAATTGTAAGGTGAAAAGGAGCGCATTGATATGTCAATTCTTGTATGTGGCGGTGCTGGTTATATCGGCTCCCATGCGGTACATCAATTAGTGGAAAAGGGCGAAGATGTGGTCATCGTGGATAACCTGCAGACAGGTCATCGCGATGCGCTGAATCCCAAAGCTAAATTTTATGAAGGGGATATCCGCGAAGCGGCCGTCCTGGATAAGATTTTTACGGAAAATAAGATTGAAGCGGTGATTCATTTTGCAGCGAATTCCCTGGTGGGAGAGAGCATGGAAAAACCGTTGAAGTACTTCAATAACAATGTTTATGGCATGCAGGTGTTGCTGGAGGCAATGGTGCGTCATCATGTGGACAAGATTGTGTTCTCATCCACGGCTGCTGTCTATGGTGAGCCCAAGAAGATTCCCATCATGGAGGATGATGAGACTTGTCCGACCAATACTTATGGCGAGAGCAAGCTTACTATGGAGAAGATGATGAAGTGGGTCAGCCGGGCTGACGGTGTCCGTTACGTTTCCCTGCGCTATTTCAATGCTGCCGGTGCTTTGGACGATGGTTCCATTGGTGAAGATCATCATCCGGAAACCCATCTGATTCCGTTAATTCTGCAGGTTCCGCTGGGAAAACGCGATCATATTACCGTGTTTGGTGATGATTATGCTACGCCGGATGGTACCTGCTTGCGGGATTATATCCATGTAATCGATTTGGCTGATGCTCATGTTTTGGCCTTGGAGTACCTGCGTAAGGGCGGCGACAGCAATATCTTCAACCTGGGCAATGGTCAGGGATTCTCCGTCAAGGAGATGATTGAAGCAGCTAAAGAAGCGACTGGCCGGGAAATTAAAGTGGAAATGGGGGCGCGGCGCGCTGGTGATCCTGCGCAGCTTATCGCTTCCAGTGAAAAGGCTAGGAAGATTTTGGGGTGGAATCCCCGTTACACCGATGTGAAGCAGGTAATCGGTACGGCCTGGAATTGGCATCAGAAACATCCAAACGGCTACGAAAAATAACGCGTTCCAACTGGCAGCCGGCTGGCTGCCAGTTTTCCGTAGGGGAAGGTTGAAAGGAAGATAGAGTTGTCCATCAATACAGAAATCAATCGCCTGCTGAATTTCGCTAAGCAGCGCGGTTTAATCAGCGAAGATGATTATTACTACAGTGCAAATTTACTTATCGATGTTTTTCAGGTTGGTGAATTTGTACCAGAAGATATAGAGGAAAATTTGGAGACGGCTGCGCCTGTATTAGAGCAGATGCTCAACTATGCAGTGCAGGAAAAACTTATTGAAGATACAGTTTGCGAGCGGGACTTATTTGATACGCGCATCATGAATTGTGTGATGCCGCGGCCCTCAGAGGTTGTACGGAAGTTTCAGAGCGATTATGCCCGGAATCCCAAGGCAGCCACCGATAATTTCTATAAGCTGAGTATTGCTTCCAACTATATCCGCAAGGATAGAATCGATAAAAACATTATTTGGCAAACTGCTACCGAGTATGGTGATTTAGATGTGACCATTAACCTGTCCAAACCGGAAAAAGACCCTCGGGATATCGCCAAGGCCAAGCTTGTAAAGTCCAGTACTTATCCGCCCTGCCTCTTGTGCCGGGAAAATGAAGGCTTTGCAGGAAATGCAGGACACCCAGCACGGCAGACCCACCGCTTGATTCCCTTGCGGTTGGCCTCCCATCGCTGGTTTATGCAATATTCCCCTTATACTTACTACAATGAGCATTGCATTGTCCTGAATCGTAAGCATATCCCCATGAAGGTAAACCGCAAGAGCTTTGAGAATCTGTTGGATTTTGTGACCATATTCCCCCATTATTTTCTAGGCTCTAACGCGGATTTACCCATTGTGGGGGGATCTATCCTCTCGCATGACCATTATCAGGGCGGACGTTATGATTTTGCCATGGCCAAGGCGCCTGTAGAGAAGTATTACAGTGTAGCAGGTTTTCCGCAGGTGAAGGTGGGCCGGGTAAAATGGCCTATGTCCACGATACGATTGACGGGAGATGATCGGGAAGAATTGGCTGATTTGGCTGAGAAAATCCTAACCAAATGGCGCACGTATAGCGATGAACGTGTGGGCATATTTGCCGAAAGTGATGGTCAGCCTCATAACACGATTACGCCTATTGCCCGGCGCCGGGGAAAGGCATACGAGCTGGATTTGGTTTTGCGCAATAACCGCACCAGTGCAGAACATCCTTTGGGAATTTTTCACCCCCATGCAGAGGTTCATCATATTAAGAAGGAAAATATCGGTCTGATTGAAGTCATGGGGCTGGCAGTCCTGCCGGCCCGCTTGAAGCAGGAAATGCATTTGCTGGGGCAGGAATTAGTGAAGGGCACGGAGGATATTTCTGGCATTGAGGCGCTGGCCAAACACAGTGATTGGTATAAGATGCTGCGGGAGAAATATCCGGAGGTAAAAGCAGCACAGGTCGGTGGTATCTTAAAAGCTGAAATTGGCAAGGTGTTTGCGACGGTGCTGACTCATGCCGGAGTTTATAAGCGGGATGAGCAGGGAATGGCAGCCTTCGATAAGTTTGTGCAGACTGTTTCTGAGGATGAATAATCCAGGAAAGCAGGTTATTAATGGAAGAGAAGAAGCAAGCTACCATTGTAGATGTGGCACGGGCAGCAGGGGTATCTGTGGCTACGGTATCCCGGGTGGTCAACGGCAATTATCCCGTGAAGACGGAAACCAAGGAAAAAGTCAGAGCAGCCATCAGCAGGTTGAACTACGTGCCCAATGTGCAGGCCCGGGAACTTAATACCCGCAAGTCATCCACCATTGGCGTAGTGGTGCCGGGCCTGCATAATATGTTTTTTGCCGAAGTTATGGACGGCATTGAAGAAGCTGTCCGGCAGGAAAGTTTTTCCTTTTTGTTGAATTGCGCCAAGAATGATCCCGTGCAGGAGATGCAGGCAATCAATGCTTTGGTGGCCCGTAATGTATCCGGTATTATTGTCATCAGCCCCAATACAAAAAATATCAGCGAAAGCTTTTATGAGGAACTGGTGGAACGTGTTCCGCTGGTGTTTATCAACGGGTATCACCGCATCAAGGGTGTGTCCTATGTGGGGAATGATGAGCAATCGGGGTCGCAAATGGCCTTGGAATACTTGACTGGTTTGGGACATCAGCGGATCTTGTTTGTGCGGGGAACCAATTCCGATTCCTATGATATCAAGGAAGAGTCTTATCGGAAGTTTATGGCCGATTTGGGAAACTTTGATGAGGATTGCATCTTAAATATCGGTGAGGGCAATGGTGTGGAAACGGTGGATTCGACGATGGATGCGCTGCTGCTGAAATTGCCCCAATTGCAGCCTACGGCCATCTTCTGCTGTAATGATTTGATGGCTGTGGGGGCGTTGAATGCCTGTAAGCGATTGCGACTGTCTGTGCCGCAGGATATTTCCATTATGGGGTATGACAACATCGCTCTGTCCCGTCTGGTGGATCCCAAAATCACCACCATGGATCAGAATATGTTCCAGCTGGGGGAGAATGCGGCACAGCTGCTGATGGAAAATATCCGTGGCGGTCATAGCAAGCGCATTTTGCTGGATAATGTCTTGATTCCCCGGGAAACGACAGGTCGCCATCGAATAGAATAAGAGTAAAAATAATGCTTTTTCCGGCAGGAGAAGGCATTATTTATTTGCTATACAAAAACAGGATTTTATGCTATCATAAACTTAAGATTTCCTCGCATTAAGCCTTAGTTATTAGTATTCGTGATATTGCGTGGAAGCATTACCGATACTAATACTTGGGAGGCGGGATTATGGAAACGGTGGACAATAAGATACTTCCACCTCAGTTGGCAGGGGTCATGGACCAGATAGAAGCGTTAGAGTCTCGCATTCAGGCCGGACAGGATTATATGCGTGCGGTTTTTTCTGCGGCGAAGGTGGGACTATGTCTGCTGGATAGTGAAGGGGCGGTTTTGGCCGTCAATGAGATGGGCAGAACCCTCATGCAGATAGACGGGCAAAATGTTATTGGCCGTCAATTTGGTGATGCCTTTTCCTGTGAAAACAGTTTGGAGCGGGGATGTGGACATAGTGAGCTTTGTCGTCACTGTCCGATACGGCGTAATATTGAAGCAGCCATTGGTGACGATGATTTTTCGGGTGAATTTTCCGTACAGATGAAAAATGCCCGGACCGGAGCCAACCTTTGGCTGAATATGGGTGTTTCACAGACTGGGGTGGGCAGTGATAAGCAGATTATCATTACCATTGTGGATGTATCTGTGCGCAGGCAGTATGAAGAGCAGTTAGGGCAGGCCAAGCGGGCGGCTGAGGCAGCAGATCGCAGCAAGACGCAGTTTATTTCGACCATGAGTCATGAAATTCGCACGCCGCTGAATGGCCTTATTGGCATGATTGAATTGGCGGGGAGGGAACCCTTAACCGAACGGCAGCAGACTTATCTGCAGAATGCCAAACGCAGTGCAGATGACTTACGGCGCATCCTCAATGATATTTTAGATTTTGCTAAATTGGAAAATGGTAAATTGAGGATGGAGGAGATTGATTTTGATCTCCACGAGACCTTGCAGCGGATGGTGACGATTTACCAGCAGCTAATAAAAGCTAAAGATTTGAGGTTTGTAGTGCCTAAGTTTGGGGATTTGCCGCAGTTTATCCGCGGGGATGCGTTGCGTCTGCGGCAAATCCTGCACAATCTATTATCCAATGCCTTGAAGTTTACAGAAACCGGCAAGATTACGTTGGCCGTTTATCAAAGTGAGCGCAGGGACCAGCCCACGCTGGAATTCAGTATCGAAGATACGGGAATTGGTGTGGATAAGCGTATGCAGGACAGGTTGTTCCGGCCCTTTATTCAAGCCGATAACAGCACCACCCGCCTCTATGGTGGGACGGGGCTGGGGTTGGTGATTTCCAAGGAATTGGTGGAACTTATGGGAGGGCACATGAGCCTTGATTCGGAACCGGGCAGGGGAACCTGTGTTTCCTTCTGGATTCCCTTGCAGGCTGTTCGTTCCTCACAGGAGGTTCAGGAGCCGCGGCGAATTATTCTGCGGCCCCGCGGTTCTAAAGAAAAGGTTAAACCAGCAAAAAAAAAGCAGAATGGCGATATCAAAGCGGAAAATCTGATGCATTATTGTATGCAAAGGTTGAACGATGATGTGGATCTGACATCCAGGGAGGAAACGTCATGAAGATCTTGATTGCGGAGGATGACAATCTGAGTCGTGCGTTCCTAAGGGAATTTTTGCAGGAATACGGTCAGTGTGACATTGCAAACAACGGCATGGAAACCCTTGATAAATATCTGGAGGCTTTTAAGCAGGGGAAGCCTTATGATATGATGTGCCTGGATATCATGATGCCCAAGGTGGATGGACTGATGGTGCTGAAGCTGGTTCGGGAGTTGGAAGCCAGGTATCATGTAGATAGTGAGCAACAGGCTAAGATTATCATGATGACTGCAATTAATGATATGGAATACGTAGATCAAGCCTTTGTGCTGGGCTGCGATGCTTATGCTTCCAAACCCATTGAAATTGCCAATGTAGAAGAGGTTATGGTGGATTTAGGGCTTATCAGCTAAATAATAAGAACAAATACCAGTAAAACAGTTGAAAATCGGTTCAAAAGTAGATATAATTAAAGTAGGGCTGTATATACCTAGATAAAGGATTAAGGAATGTCTCAGGGAAAGTGAGGGATCGATATGGGTATCTCGGCTGTGGGTGCTACGACGCTTTCGAGTTTCCCACAATTAAATCGCGAGGTTCATTCTGTGGGAATGCAAGCGACTAAGGAACGTAGCGAGCAGGCAGCATCTTACACAAAAGTATCGAACTTTGGTACGGAAACGAAAATAGGGTCCAGTAAATTCCAGCAGGACAATGTTAAGACTCAAAATGTGGGGGATCGTAATACTTCACAAATCATGGATAAGGCTCGGTCTTATTATGAGGTGTCTAACTTTGGTACGGAAACGAAACTGGGATCTAGTGAATTTCAACAACAGGCAAAGGCAATTTCTGAACAAGGTCAGGCAATTGCAGCGCAAGGCATGAAAGCAGCCCTTGATGTTACGCGCGTATCGCAGTTTGGCAATGAGACCCGTTTGGGGAATAGTAAGTTCCAACAGGCCAATGCTCAGATTAGCAATTACAAGCCCAAACCTGCCGTTGGTGGGAATGTTGACATCGCTGCTTAAAAAATGACGATTTGCCGCAGGCATCAGCCTGCGGCCTTTTTATATGCTGTAACGCTTGTTACAGCGGCAAAGCAGATGCTCCGCTATAATAAGTCTTGTGATTGGGAAATATTTACGCTGTGTATTATATGAGGAGTGTTTTTATGGAAAAGAAAATGTTCTGCTATCAGTGTCAGGAAACGGCTGGTTGTAAGGGCTGTACGGTTATGGGCGTTTGCGGTAAGAGTCCGGAAGTAGCAGCCATGCAGGACCTGCTTATCTATGTGAGCAAAGGGCTGTCTGCCGTTACCACTCGCCTGCGGGCCGAAGGCAAAAAGGTGGGGCAGGAAGTCAATTACCTGATTACCATCAATCTTTTTATTACCATTACCAATGCGAACTTTGACAAGGACGCGATTGTGGAGCGTATTGCTGATACCCTGTCCGTAAAGCAGGAGTTGCTGGCCAAACTGCAGGATCGGGAGAATCTGCCGGATGCAGCGCTTTGGCACGATGGTGTTGATGGTTTTGCGGCAAAGGCTGCCAAGGTCGGCGTGCTGGCTACGCAGAATGAGGATATCCGCAGTCTGCGGGAACTCATTACCTATGGACTTAAGGGGCTGGTTGCATACCAGAAGCATGCCAATGTTTTGGGGTATGAAAATGAAGCCATCGATGCCTTTGTACAATCGGCACTGGCCAAGCTTTTGGATGACAGTTTGACTGGAGATGAGCTTACAGCCTTGACCTTGGAAACCGGTAAGTGGGGCGTGGATGGCATGGCTTTGCTGGATAAAGCCAATACGGACACCTATGGGAATCCGGAACTGACGAAGGTTGAGCTGAGTGTGCGCCAGAATCCGGGGATTCTGATTTCCGGTCATGATTTGAAGGATTTGGAAATGCTGTTGGAGCAGACACAGGGTACTGGCGTGGATGTTTATACCCACGGCGAGATGCTGCCCGCTCATTATTATCCGAAATTCAAGCATTACACGAATTTTGTGGGGAACTATGGCAATGCCTGGTGGAAGCAGAAGGAAGAATTTGAAGCCTTCAATGGTCCTATTCTCATGACGACGAATTGTGTGGTGCCTCCGAAGGCCAGCTATCAGAATCGTTTGTTCACCACTGGTGCAACGGGCGTACCGGGCTGTCAGCATATCGAAGCCAAGGCTGATGGCTCTAAGGATTTCTCTGCGCTGATTGAGATGGCAAAGAAATGTGCTGCCCCCACTGAACTGGAAAAGGGGCAGATTGTCGGCGGTTTTGCTCATGAGCAGGTATTTGCTGTGGCCGATAAGGTGGTAGAAGCAGTTAAGAGCGGTGCCATCAAGAAGTTTGTGGTTATGGCTGGCTGTGATGGCCGCATGAAGTCTCGCGAGTATTATGCGGATTTTGCGAAGGCGCTGCCCCAGGATACGGTTATTCTGACGGCTGGCTGTGCGAAGTATAAGTACATCAAGATGGATTTGGGGGATATCGGTGGCATTCCCCGGGTATTGGATGCCGGCCAGTGCAATGATTCCTATAGTTTGGCTTTGATTGCCTTGAAACTCAAAGAGGTATTTGGTCTGGAGGATGTCAATGAACTGCCCATCGCTTATAATATCGCCTGGTATGAACAGAAGGCTGTTATTGTGTTGTTGGCGCTGTTGTATCTGGGCGTGAAGAACATTCACCTTGGACCCACGCTGCCGGCATTCCTGTCGCCTAATGTGGCTAAGGTATTGGTGGAAAACTTTGGTATAGGTACGATTTCCACGGTAGAAGAAGATATTCAGAAAATGATTGGCTAATTTGCAGAAAAATAGCCTGTCGGCTCCTGGTGGAGCCGACAGGCCATTTTTTTTTGACAAGCTATTATAGAAGATTGTATAATGAGTAACATTGTGTATTACTGTTGCTGAGAGAAAGAGAGGATTTTTATGATAACTCCGGAACTCATTGCTCGTATTAATGAATTATCCCGTAAACAGCGTTCAGTTGGCTTGAATGAAGAAGAAAAACAAGAACAGAAGGAACTGCGGGAAATTTATCTGGCTGGTATCCGCGGTCAGATGCGGCAGATGCTGGATAATATTGAAATTGTTGATAATCCAGCAGTTCCTCCGGTGCAGGATAAGAAAATGGACCCCAAGATTACGCGCATCAATGAGGTAGCAATCAATTTGCATCCATATCTGCATTGATGGGGAGCAGATACGTGAAAAGGGACTGCCACCCATGGATAGCAATCCCTTTTCAAAGAAGGGGTCCAAACTGCCGCTACTTTAAATGCCCAAAACCTGCGGACAGCAGGTGGGTGCCCTAAGTTTGGCTTCTGCAAGACGCCGAGGCGAACTTCCACCAAAATCAAATCAGGCTCCCTATAAAAAATGTAGGTTGGACATTCCAAAAGCCCGCGCACACCCCAGGCTTATCCTTCTTTGTTAGTATAGTAGCACAAAAAAATCACATGTGCAAGACTTGACAAATGCAAATTTTTGAAAATATTTATTTAATTTGGGCACTTTATCAATAGATTTGTAAAACGGGGGTAAATCATATATAATTGGAGATAGTAAGCGAAGATAAAAGGAGATAATACCATGGAGAATAAATTTAGCGTAGCCATCAGCTTCGGCCGTGATTTGGGCTGGATTGACTACGATGGGGATAGCAAAAGAGCTGCCGTTCATATCAAGAATGAAGAGGCAAAAAGTCTGGCGAAAAAATATCTCGGGGAAAAGCATAGCATTAACGTTCCCCATGAAACACTGATGGATTTTACCCCGGAGGAAATCGACCCCTTGGAAAATGTGGAATGTTTCAAATTAGCCCTGACGCGTTTGTGGAATGAAACGAAGGTTCATGTGGACTGGAGCAGACCTGTGGATTATGTAAAGACGCATCCCAGTTATTAAAGAAAATATATTCAAAACAGTGACCGGCTCACAGATGGTGGGGCCGGTTTTTGTTATAGTGGAGATGAAAGGAAAGATCGTTTGAAGGGAGTTGTTTCCATGGCAAAGGTTGTGGTTATCGGTTCTGGTCCAGCGGGGGTTTCAGCGGCACTTTATATCAGGCGCAGTGGTGTGGACGTTACGGTGTTCAGTATGGGGGTATCTCTAAGTGGTCTGAATAAGGCAGAAAAGATTGAAAACTATTATGGTCTGGCAGAGCCGATTTCCGGAGGCGAACTTTATGCTCAGGGAATAGAAGGTGCCAAGAGAATCGGTGTGGAATTTGTGGAAGATGAATTGCTGAGTCTGATGTTCAATGATACATTTACCGGTTTTCAGATTACGGGTAAAACACAGGTATTGGAGGCAGACAGTGTAATTCTGGCTACGGGAGCCTCCCGGCAGACGCTGAAAATACCGGGAATGAAGGAATTTGAAGGGAAGGGCGTAAGTTACTGTGCTACCTGTGATGCTTTTTTTTATCGTGGAAAAACGGTGGCGGTGATAGGGGAAGGTCCATATGCTTTGCATGAAGTCCAGGCTCTTTTGCCCCATGCCGCCCGGGTTATGCTGCTGACGAATGGGATCGAATCATTGCCAGATGTACCGGCAGGGGTTTCCATGCTGACAGAAAAAATAGCCGCCGTTGCTGGCGGCGAACGGGTCGAAAAGATTATTTTTGCCAATGGAACGGAACAAGAGGTTGATGGCGTGTTTATGGCTTTGGGAACGGCTGGCAGTACGGCAATTGCCAAGAAGGTTGGTGTTCAGCTGGCGGGAAATAGTATTAAAATCGATGCATGGGGCGCGACTAATGTACCGGGACTCTTTGCTGCCGGAGATTGTACCGGGGGGCTGTTGCAGGTGGCTAAGGCGGTTTATCAAGGGGCAGAAGCTGGCTTGGCGGCGGTTAAGTATCTGCGAAAAAAACAATAAACATGGACGAATAAAGCTGGCGATAGAAAAATGCGAGGGCACATTCTTCTATCGCCAGCTTTATTCGTTTACATATTCCAGCCATGGTGGAGGGGACCAGCTCCATGACCTAGATTGAGATTGGCCTTTAGGGCACCGGTGATATAGGCTTTTGCCTGTTGGACAGCCGTGTCCAGCGGTGCTCCTTTGGCAAGCTGGCTGGCAATGGCACTGGACAGGGTACAACCCGTGCCGTGGGTGTTGGGATTGTCGATGTGTTCGCCCTTTAACCATAGGGGGCCTGCTGAGGTGTAGAGTAAATCGTCAGCATCCTGCAGGTTATGGCCGCCTTTGCAGAGAACACTACAGCCGTAGGTTTCATAAAGTTTTTGGGCAGCGGTTATCATTTCGGCATGACTGGCGATTTTTCTTCCGGTCAGCGCTTCAGCCTCCAGCAGGTTGGGGGTGATTACAGTCGCCAGAGGAAATAGTTTTTCCTTTAAGGCGCTGATGGCATCTTCGTTTAACAGCCTTGCACCACTGGTGGCTACCATTACGGGATCCACGACGATGTTTTTGGCTTGGTAGTGTTTGAGTTTTTGGACGATGATGTCAATCAGTTCATAGTCAAAGACCATTCCTGTTTTGATGGCATCCGGGAAGATATCCGTAAATACGCTGTCCAATTGAGCTGCCAGGAAATCGGGGGCAGTTCGGGCTATGGCTGCGACGCCGGTGGTGTTTTGGGCGGTAAGGGCCGTGATGGCGCTCATGCCATAGATACCATTGGCCAGCATGGTTTTGAGGTCTGCCTGGATGCCGGCGCCACCGCTGGCATCGCTGCCAGCAATGGTCAGGACAGTGGGCAGGGTAAAGGTTTTCATAGAATAAGACTCCTTTGTAAATCTGCAACAGCTCGTTGTATATTTTTCTGGGCAAAGATAGCGGACACTACCGCGGCGCCGGCAATACCGGTGTTCTGCAATTGGGAAATGTTGGCTGCGGTTATGCCGCCAATGGCCACTACAGGAATATCTACAGCCGTGGTGATGGCTTTCAATGTGCTGGGCGACACAACGACAGCATCTGTTTTGGTGCCTGTGGGGAATACAGCGCCTACCCCCAGATAATCTGCGCCATCCCTGCAGGCGGTAATGGCCTGTTCTACCGTTTGTGCCGATACGCCCAGAATTTTATTTGGTCCCAGGAGTTTACGGGCCTGGGCGGCGGGCATATCCTTTTGTCCGATATGGAGACCATCTGCATCGCAGGCCAAGGCGATTTCCAGGTTATCATCGATGATAAAGGGGACATGGTATTGCTGGCACAGCTTTTTTAACTGCTGTGCAGTGGCCAGCAACTCCTCATAGGGAAGGTTCTTTTCCCGCAGCTGCAGGCAGGTTATGCCCCCCTGCAGGGCTTTTTCTACAGCGCTGGCAAGAGAAGCTCCTTTTAACCAACGCCTGTCGGTGACGGCATAAAGTGCTAAAGCTTTTGCTTCGATATTAGCGGATTTCATATTTGGCTCCTTTTTTCAAGTCGTCAGCGGTCAAGCGGCAAAGGGTATCGATGATACGGTTGCGGTAAGTGGCATTTCCCTCTTTGGGGCGCAGATTTTCGTAGGCAAGCTCTCCTGCCAGTCCCATGGCCATTACAGCAGTTGCAGCGGCAGCAAGCGGTTCGTCTGGATTGGCGGCAATGCAGGCGGCAGTAATCGCTGAGCATTGACAGCCGGTGCCGGTAACCCTGCTCATTTCGGGGCGACCGTTGCGAATAACATAACAAATATTTTGGTCGGCTACTAAATCAATGGCACCGGTAATGGCAATTGTGGTTTTTAGCATGGCGGCAGCTTGTTTGGCAAATGTACAGGCGGTGGTAAGATTTTCGGTGCTGATTCTGTCTGCGGGAGCGGCATCGACACCCTGGGTATTTCCGGAACCCTTCACGAGAGCCTTGATTTCGGATATGTTGCCTCGCACACAGGTTATGGGAACAGCTTGCAGGATATCGTGGGCTGTTTTGGTGCGTAAGACAGTAGCGCCTGCGCCTACAGGATCCAGGACGATGGGGTGATTAAGTTCGTCGGCTTTTTGAGCAGCCTTCAGCATAGCGGGGATGGTACGCTGATTAAGGGTACCGATGTTCAGGCAAAGACCTTGAGCCAGAGCCGTTATTTCGGCCACTTCACCCAAATCGTCGGCCATGATGGGACTGGCTCCGCAGGCTAATGTGACATTCGCCACATCGTTGACGGTAACATAATTGGTGATGTGGTGAATCAATGGTTTTTTTCGGCGAATATTTTCCCAGCTGTTGAATATCTGCATAATGGTTCCTCCTTTAGCTGGAGGGAAAGGGGCAAACAAAAAGACTATCCAAAATATTGGATAGTCCTTGAATTTCGTTATTCCTAATTCCCTACGTTGGCATTATCCAAATCAGGTGCGGTCGAAGTGAAAAACTTCCTCTCAGCCCGTCTGCGGGCTCCCGTATATTTGATTATCTTTTTTTACTCTAAACCCTTGTATGCATTTTGTCAATGATTCTTAGAAGAACAAAATCAGGGTTACAGCGATATTGACCACCGTTGCCACAGCAACCGGAATGAAGGTTCGCTTGGCCAGATCCATGGGAGACAGGCCGGCTGCTCCGGCTACGACAATCATGACAGCGGCGATTGGGGAAAGGGATCGGGCCAGGTTGGATACGAAGTTCATGGGCAGAACCAGCAGTACCGGAGCAATGCCCGAGAGGGCGGCCACTTTTGGTGCCAGCGGTACGAAGGCAAAGAAGGTGGCATTGCCGCTGCCGGTAATGAGCGTGGCAGCGATGATGATGCTGACGAAGACGAACATCATGCCGATGCCGCCAAGGCCAGCATTTTGGGCGCTTTGAATCAGGGTGTCGATGGCGCCCAGGGAAATGAGCCCTTTGGAAAAAGTTTCTGCGGCTACGACCAGTGTTACCACTGTGGCCATCTGCAGGCCCATGCCGTTCCAGAATGCACCGATATCCTTGCAGGCCTTGAGGCCGTTGCGGTGACGCAGGAATTCAATGAACATGGTCAGGAAGATACTGATGAGCGTGGCCAGACTGATATCCATCTTGATGCCAGTGTTTTCACTAAGGCCGAAGAACAGTACCAGCAGCAGGGGGAGTGTGGGCAGTAAAGCATAGAAGGACGGGACATCCGGTGTTT
The DNA here is from genome assembly GCF_024699275.1 of Selenomonas sp. Next base: position 29,510 of record NZ_JAILPX010000026.1, on the reverse strand, counting down.
CCTGCGCTTTAGCCTGCTCTTCCGTAACAGCTGCGGATACATCTCTGCCTGCCATTTCGTCGGGACTCTTGGCATCCAGATAGCGCTGGACAAAGAAATGGGAAACAGCCAGAGCGATTATGGTGCAAAGACCAACAGGTACCTGATATTGCATAAAGTAGGGGACGATTTCCATACCGATAAGTTCTGCGGCAAAGATATTGTCAGCACCAGCCGGTCCCCAGCCAGGGGCGGAAGTGGTAGCAATTACAGCACAGGCAGCAATACGGCTGACCCCCAGGCGTACCAGTACGGGATACATGGTAACCATGAGCAGAAGACCAAAGCCCGAAGCAGAGCTGATAAACATGGCCAGGAAATTGCCCAGAATGGACGTCAAGGCCAGGACCATATAGGGATGGCCCAGTTTCTTCAAGGGCTTGATGGCGATGCGTACCAGAGATGTGCTGGCTCCGATGCAATCCATATACTTGGAAAAACCGCCAATCAGCATGATGATCATACCCAGTTTTGCAGCGCGGCTGCTAAAGGCCAGACTGATGGACTGGATGATATCCAGCCAGGGAGAACCGGTAGATTGTTTGGCGGGCAGGATTTCGCCCAGACCAAAGACTAGAGTCAATACCATCATGACGATGCCGGCAGTAAAGAGTACAGGCTGGGCAGGGTACTTTTTCAGTACGAAGCGGGCTACCCAGGCCACCACGATGATGGCGATAAGAAGACCTAACATAAAAGATACCTCCATGATTGGCAACTTTACAATCCGCTTTGGTAAAGTGTACGCTGCCAATATAATATTGTATTATTTTAGTTTATTATAAAATAATGAATAATAATACCTAACTATCATACAGTATCTTTTTGCTGGCCGCAAGTGCGATTTTCCCGCAGTAGACGGCTATAAAATATGAATCAAATTCATTTTTCTCTTTTCATGGATACATTTTTCCGATATAATAGAAAACAGAATGAAATGCACAGAAACGGGGCGATGCAATTATGGAAGAGAAAATGGGGCGTCGGGAACGTAAGAAAATGTTGTCCCGGCAGGCAATCCTGGATGCAGCAGTAGTGGTATTCAGCAAGAAAGGTTTTCGTGAAGCTTCCATTGCGGACATTATGAATGGGGCAGATTTGGGCACAGGCACCTTTTACAATTACTTTCAATCCAAGGAAGAGTTGTTGGTGCAGCTTTTGGGCCGCTTGGTGAAAGAGGTTAATACCCAGGTCAGGGATTTGCAGGCAGAAGAGCGTCCCAGTTGTGAAATCCTTTATAAAGCCTGTATGCTTATGGCTAAATTTCTGGATGAGAACCGTTATGTCATGCCCCTGTTTTTGGCTGCGGCAGATCATTCGGGTGTTCCGGAAAACGTTGCGGAGCATAAGACCGTGCCGACTCCGGGATTTAAGCCCCTGTTTGAGAAAATATTGAAAGAGGGACAGGACAAGGGAGAGGTACGCAAGGATGTGCCTGCTGAGTTGATTACCGAGATGTTTCACTCCATTTATCAGGCCACGGCTTTCAGTAAATTGGAAATATCCTTTCAGGAAAATGTGGCGATGAAGATGAAGTTGTTGCTGGATGGGATTAAGGCGTAATCAGATGCAGGATTTGTGTATTGTGTTTTAGGAGAAGGAATAAGATGATTAGTGTAACGAAATTGTTGTTTGCGCGGGACTATTATGGGGATAATCTGCGCTATACGAAAAATGCTCATTCCATGAGAAATGGGGCGGCAGAAGGCATGGGGCCGGTGGTGGTTTGGAATTCCACCAAGACCTGCAACCTTAAATGTATGCATTGTTATATGCAGTCGGATGCCCAAAAGTACAAGAATGAGCTGACCACGGAGGAAGCTAAGAAATTTATCGATGACCTGGCGGATTTCCATGTGCCGGTATTGCTGTTCTCCGGTGGTGAGCCACTGATTCGACCAGATTTCTTCGAACTGGCTGCCTATGCCCAGGAAAAGGGGGTGCGGCCCACCCTTTCCACCAATGGTACTTTGATTACCAGGGAAGTGGCACAGCGTATCAAGGATATTGGTGTGGGGTATGTGGGGATTTCCCTGGATGGCCTGAAAGATGTCAATGATAAGTTCCGGGGCGTGGAAGGTGCTTATGAAAAGGCCATGGAGGGCATTCAGAACTGCGTGGCTGTAGGTCAGCGAGTGGGCCTGCGCTTTACCATCAATCACCATAATATCCAGGAACTGGATAATATCTTTGATTTTATTGAAGAAAAAGGCATCAACCGGGTTTGTTTCTATCACCTGGTTTATTCTGGTCGTGGCGAAAAGATGGTAAACCAGGACGTGACACCGGAAGAATCCCGCAGGGCCATGGACATCATTATCCGCCGCACCCGTGATTTCGAAGAGCGTGGCTTGGAAAAGGAAATCCTTACGGTGGACAACCACTGTGATGGCGTATATATGTATCTTAAAGCATTGGCTGAAGGCCGGGATGAAACGGCAGCCCAGATTAAGAAGTATATTTCCATGAATGGCGGCAATCGTTCCGGCATTGCCTTTGGGGAAGTGGATCCCTTGGGCTATGTGCATCCTGATCAGTTCACTCAGCATCATACCTTCGGCAACGTGCGGGAACGGAAGTTTGGGGATATCTGGACCGATGTCAGTGTGAGCCCCATCCTGGCAGGCCTTAAAGACCGCAAGCATCTATTGAAGGGGCGTTGTGCACAATGTAAGTTCCTGGAAAATTGCAACGGCAACTTCCGTACGCGGGCAGAAGCCGTTACGGGCGATTTCTGGGAATCTGACCCCTCCTGTTATTTGACTGACGAAGAAATCGGCATTAAGTAAGGAGGGCATGAGATGAAGATTGTATCCTGGAATACCACGAATAATTGTAATATGTATTGTGCTCATTGCTATCGGGATGCGGGCTGCAAGGCTGAGGACGAGCTCTCCACGGAAGAAGCCAAGAAGCTTCTGCGGGAGATTGCCAAGGCTGGGTTCAAAATCATGATCTTTTCCGGTGGCGAGCCCCTTACTCGTCCCGATATCGTGGAGCTGGTGAAATATGCAGCAGACCTGCATCTGATTCCCGTATTTGGCACCAATGGGACATTGATTACCCTGGAAATGGCTAAAGCATTGAAGGAAGCTGGAGCCAAGGGGATGGGGATTTCTCTCGATTCATTGGATAAGGACAAGCATGATAAGTTTCGTTCTTTCCCCGGCGGCTGGGAAGGTGCTGTGCAGGGCATGAAGAACTGTCGGGAAGTGGGCTTGCCCTTCCAGATCCATACGACGGTGATGGATTGGAATCAGCATGAGTTGGAGGCCATGACGGATTTTGCCGTGGAAATCGGCGCAAAAGCCCATCATTTCTTTTTCCTGGTACCCACCGGCAGGGCCAAGACCATTGAGGAAGAATCCCTGCGGGCGGAGCAGTATGAAGATGTGTTGACGCGTATCATGAAGAAGCAGCAGGAAGTGGATATCGAACTAAAACCTACCTGTGCGCCGCAGTTTTTGCGCATTGCCGATCAGCTGGGGATTAAGACCAGGTTCCACCGTGGCTGTTTGGCAGGGCTTTCCTATTGTATCATCAGTCCCCGGGGGAAGGTTCAGCCCTGTGCCTATCTCAATATGGAACTGGGAGATGTGCATGATACGCCCTTTGATGAAATATGGAATGACAATGAAGTATTGAAGAAACTGCGGACACTGGAATACAGCGGTGGTTGTGGAACCTGCAATTATAAAGGGATTTGCGGTGGCTGCCGGGCACGGGCGGCTTATTACCATGGCGGAGATTACATGGCTGAGGAGCCATGGTGCTTGTATCATGGGCGAAAAGGCCAGTGATGACTTAAGGAAATTCCCTAAGACATTGGTTGCTGCTCGTTAAGATTTTACCCATTAGAAAACTCATAGCATCTGGAATCCCAAGGGAACAGATGCTATGAGTTTTTGTAGTGGGAAAATAATTTTCTTAATGGCAGTGGAACCGTTATTTATTCATAATGGCATCAATGGACTTGACACAGGCATTGCGCAAACCATATTCATCTAATGCGGTCACCCCGCAAATGGTGGTTCCTGCTGGGCTGCAGACGTTATCTTTGAGTACGCCGGGGTGGGTGCCGGTGGTCAGCTGCAGCTTTGCAGAACCCATTACCATCTGGGAAATCAGTCGATAGGCATCATCCCGCTTCAAGCCGTATTTCACTGCGGCATCCCCATACGCTTCCATAAAGAGATCCACAAAGGCTGGTCCGCAGCCGGTGATCGTGCCGCCAATGCCCATCAGATTGCTGGGCAGTTCCTGTACCAAGCCTACAGCGGCGAAAAGTTTTCTGATGGCGACATGTTCTTCGTGGGTTAAGGTGTTTTTTTGTTCAAAGAGCAGTACGCCTTCGCCTACCATGGCTGGAGTATTGGGCATGACGAATTGCAGGCGGGTGCTGGCGGACAGAAATTTTTCATAACGGGAAAAATCCCAGCCGGCGGCAATTGAAATAAGGGCCTTATCCTTTAAGGCATCTCCCAGTTCGCTAAGAACGCTTTCGATTTGGTAAGGTTTGCAGGCCATAATCAGGGTATCACAGGTATGCGCCAGTTCCTGCAGGGTGCTAATTGGGGTGAAGCCGATACGGACGGCGTTCTTCGCTAATTTTTCCTGGTTGGGGGCGAAAGCATAGACATTTTCTTTGGCAATTGCCTTGGCATGGATAAAACCTGCTGCCAGTGCCTGAGCCATGTTCCCCATGCCGATGAATCCTAGTTTTTCCATCATGTACCTCCTGCAATATCTTGTATCAAATAGGCAATAATCACTGCCCTTATTGTAACATAAATAGATCTTCCTTAAAGTGATGGAAAGAAAATTTTTTATGGGGTGTTGTTTATTTTTTAGAGTGCGTTATAATAGTATAGCATTTTAACTTTTAGGAAATATATTGAGGTGAATAGAATGTTAAATACCAGGGACATGGACATGCTTCATGGCTCTTTTTGGGATAAGTTGATTATTTTTGCCATTCCCCTGGCTTTGACCGGTGTCCTGCAACAGCTTTTCAATGCGGCAGATGTATCCATCTTGGGACAGTTTGTGGGGAAAAATGCCATGGCGGCGGTGGGGAATAATATTGCCGTCATCGGTATTCTGGTGAATCTCTTTATGGGGCTGTCCTTGGGCTCAAACGTGGTGATTGCCCGTTTTATTGGCGCCCGCAAGCCGGAGAAGGTGGGGACAGCAGTGCAGACATCCTTTGCCTTAGCCTTGGCTACGGGTTTTGCCTTGCTGGCCTTTGGTGAACTGATGGCTGCCCCCATGATTGCTTGGCTGGATGTGCCGGCAGAAGTAGAGGCGATGGCGGAAACCTATTTGCGGGTGTATTTGCTGGGGCTGCCTTTTATTGGCGTGTATAATTTTGAGGCGGCTATCCTGCGGGCCAGGGGAGATACGCGTACGCCATTGGTGGCTTTAGTGGTGGCCAGTGTGGTCAATATCGCGTTGAATCTGCTCTTTGTGAGCTGGGGCTGGAGTGTAATGGGGGTGGCTTTGGCTACTGTTCTTGCCACCGGGGTCAGCGCAATGATGCTCTTTTGGTCTTTGACTCATTCCCAGGATATTCTGCGACTGCACTTTGCCGGTTTTTCCGTGGATGGCCGTCTGCTTAAGGAAATAGTGGCTATCGGCTTGCCGGCAGGCATTCAGGGAATGGTCTTTTCCTTTTCCAATATCCTGATACAGGCAGCGGTTAACAGTCTGGGGCCGGATGCCATGGCGGCTTCGGCGGCGGCTTTTGCCATCGAGGTCAATGTGTATTGTGTGCTCAATGCCTTTGCCCAGGCTACCACTACCTTTGTCAGCCAAAATTATGGTGCAGGAAACCTATCCCGCTGTTTTGCGATTACCAAGACAGGGTTGGGGCTGGATGTGGCCTCCACTGCTATTATGGCTGCGCTGGTCATTGGCTTTGCTCCGGAACTGCTTTCGTTATTTAACGCGGATGAAGTGGTGGTGGAGTTGGGCATTATCCGCTTCTGGTATATTGTAGCTCCTCAGTTCCTGCAGGTATTCATTGATGTGCTTTCCGGGGCACTGCGGGGGTATGGTTTTTCCCTGCCGCCTGCCTTGCTGGCCTTGGTGGGAATCTGTGGCGTGCGCATTACCTGGCTCTATACACTGTTCGCTGCCCATCCGGATTATGGCACGTTGATGGCTTGTTATCCGGTGAGCTGGCTGATTACTGGTATCTTTATCGGCATTTTGTACCGTTACTGCCGCGGTCATATCAAATTGATTCGCGTGTAATTTTGTAAATTTCATATAATCTCCTGGTGGGGATTGTGCTATACTAATGGTTGGAGAGCTTTGTAAAGCCGAAAGGAAGATGACCATTATGACAGAGTACAATCCCCATTCTTTGCGTGCGGAAGAATTTATCAACGATGAAGAAATCCAAGCGACGCTGGCCTATGCAGAGGCCAATAAGGATAATTACGCCCTGATTGATGAAATACTGGAAAAGGCACGGCCAGTCAAGCAGGGGACTGGGTATATCTGTAGGGGGCTGAGCCATCGGGAAGCCTCGGTACTGCTGGCTTGTGAAAATCCGGAGAAGATTGCCCGTATGTACGAAATCGCCGAAGAAATCAAGCAGGCCTTTTATGGCAACCGCATTGTGCTCTTTGCGCCGTTGTATCTTTCGAATTACTGTGTGAATGGCTGTGTTTATTGTCCCTATCATGGGCAGAATAAGCATATTCCCCGCAAGAAACTCACCCAGGAGGAAGTCAAGGCGGAGGTTATTGCCCTGCAGGATATGGGGCACAAACGGCTGGCTATTGAAGCCGGGGAGGATCCCGTCAATAATCCGCTGGAATATATCCTGGAGTGCATTCATACCATTTATAGCATCAAACACAAAAATGGAGCTATCCGCCGGGTAAATGTCAATATTGCTGCTACTACGGTGGAAAATTACCGTAAACTCAAGGAAGCGGGTATTGGCACCTATATTCTCTTTCAGGAAACGTATAACAAGGAAAGTTATGAGCGCTTGCATCCTACGGGGCCAAAACATGATTATGCCTACCATACGGAGGCCATGGACAGAGCCATGGAAGGTGGTATTGATGATGTGGGCTTAGGTGTTCTCTTTGGACTGGAAGGCTATAAGTATGAGTTCGCCGGTTTGCTGATGCATGCAGAGCATCTGGAAGCCGTTCATGGCGTGGGGCCCCATACCATTTCCGTGCCACGGGTGAAAAAAGCGGATGATATTGATCCCGATGCCTTTGACAATTCCATCAGCGATGAGATCTTCACCAAGATTGCTGCCTGCATCCGGCTGGCTGTGCCCTATACGGGTATGATTATCTCCACCCGGGAATCGGAACAGGTTCGGGAAAAGATGCTGCAGGTAGGCATCAGCCAGGTCAGCGGTGCCAGTCGTACCAGTGTGGGTGGTTATACGGAAAAAGAAAGGCCTACGGACACGGAACAGTTTAATGTTTCCGATCAGCGAACTTTGGATGAGGTCATCAAGTGGCTGATGGAAACCGGCCATATTCCCTCCTTCTGCACGGCCTGCTATCGGGAAGGCCGTACGGGGGACCGGTTTATGAGCCTTTGTAAGAGCGGTCAGATTGTTAACTGCTGCACTCCCAATGCGCTGATGACACTGACGGAATATCTGACCGATTATGCCAGCCAGGAGACTAGAGATCTGGGGTATAAGCTCGTTGAACGGGAATTGAAGAAAATCCCCAAAGAAAAGGTGCGTCAGATTGCTGCGGAACATATCGAGGCCATCAAGCATTCGGATAAGCGGGATTTCCGCTTCTAAGCATAGTTCCTTGTATTTCCAGAGGAGACCTGCTAGAATGGAGAAAGAATCCTTTAGGGGACGATGATTGATAAAAGAATAGCACGGGAGCTCGCAGACGGGCTGAGAGGAAGTTAGGCACTTCGACCGCACCTGATTTGGATAATGCCAACGTAGGGAAGATTTATGACCGGGAAGGACTTATTCAATGTCCTTCCCGGTTTTTGTTATGTAACCATTGTAATCAGGCTCATTTCCAGTTAAGGAATTTTGATGATGGGCTTTTGATTATGAGGGCTTCATATAGAAAAAAGGCAGAAGCATTTTGCAGAATTATTTTAGGAGGCAGCAGATGAACAAGAATTATACGACACAAATGGATGCAGCGCGTAAAGGCATCCTTACGCGGGAAATGGAAATTGTGGCGCAAAAGGAGAGCCTGGATCCGGAATATTTGCGGCAGCTGGTGGCAGAAGGCAAAGTGGCGATTTGTGCCAATAAGGGGCATAAATCGCTGAGTCCGGAAGGGATTGGCAGCATGCTGCGGACGAAGATCAATGTAAATCTTGGTATTTCTCGGGATTGTAAGGATTATGATTTGGAAATGCAGAAGGTTATGCGGGCAGTGAAAATGGGGGCAGAATCCATTATGGATTTGTCCAGCCATGGGAACACCCAGCCCTTCCGGCAGAAATTGGTGGCGGAGTGTCCGGCCATGATTGGTACGGTACCTATTTATGATAGTGTAATCCATTATCAGCGGGATTTAGCAGAGCTTACGGCCCAGGATTTTTTGGAAGTCATTCGTCTGCATGCTGAAGATGGGGTGGACTTTGTAACCCTGCACTGTGGCATTACCCGGGATACAGTACGGCAGATCCGCAATCCGTCACGGAAAATGAATATCGTGAGCCGGGGCGGTAGTTTAGTATTTGCCTGGATGAGTATGACTGGAGAAGAGAATCCTTTTTACGAATACTTCGATGAGATTCTGGATATCTGTGAAGAGTATGATGTGACCATTTCGCTGGGAGATGCCTGCCGCCCTGGCTGCTTGGCTGATGCCACGGATAACTGCCAGATTGATGAACTTTCCCGGCTGGGAGAACTGGTGCAGCGGGCTTGGAAACACAATGTGCAGGTGATGGTGGAAGGGCCGGGGCATATTCCCTTAAATCAGGTGGCAGCCAATATGGAAATCCAGAAGACACTCTGCCACGGCGCACCTTTTTATGTATTAGGCCCGCTGGTAACGGATATTGCACCGGGATATGACCACATCACAGCCGCCATCGGCGGGGCAGTAGCTGCTATGCATGGAGCAGCCTTCCTCTGTTATGTGACACCGGCGGAACATCTGGCCTTGCCGAATCTGGAGGATGTGCGGCAGGGCATTATGGCTAGCAAGATTGCTGCGCATGCTGCCGATATTGCCAAGGGGCTGCCAGGCGCACGAGAGCAGGATGATAAGATGGCAGCTGCCCGTCGGGAACTGGATTGGGAGAAACAATTTGCCTGTGCCCTGGATGCGGAAACAGCGAAGGCTATCCGCCAGAGCCGTATGCCCGAGGATGGACATAGTGAGACCTGCAGCATGTGTGGCAAATTCTGTGCCGTTCGCAGTATGAATAAGGCTTTGAACCACGAGTATATCGATATCCTCTAGGCAGTTGTTTTTATCATAAGTTATGATAATTGTAGAAAATCATAAATGATGCAGGACTTTTCCTGCCGGTTAGCGAAGACAGGATTTAGGAATTTTTTCTAGTGTAAAGGAGGACGTGAATCAATATGGACTTTATTGAACTTGTTCGCAAACGGTATTCCTGCAAGAAATTTCAGCCGGATAAAGCAGTAGCGCCGGAAAAATTGGAACGTGTGCTTCTGGCCGGACAGCTGGCGCCTACGGCTAAGAACAGCCAGCCACAGCATATTTATGTATTGCAATCGGAGACCGCACTGAAAATGGTGGATGAACTGACGCCCTGCCGTTATGGCGCACCGCTTGTCCTGGCGGTAACCTATAACCGGAAACAGTGTTTTACCTATCCTGGAGATCGGTATGACTCAGGAGCTGAGGATGCATCGATTGTGGCAACGCATATGATGCTGGCAGCAGCAGAAGCTGGTTTGGATAGCTGCTGGTTGAATTTCTTTGATCCGGACCAGGCCGCAAAGGCATTGAATCTTTCCCCGGATGAAATTCTGGTGATGCTGCTGGACTTGGGTTATGGAGCAGAGGGCGTACGGCCATTGCCCAACCATGAAAAGACAAAAGATCTGGGAGAATTGGTTTCTTATCGTTGATTGCCAGAATGTTTTCATAGTCAATCATCATATTTTCATGTATATCTGTTATACTTTATCTTGTTCGAAGGGCTTGAAGTAACAAGACTGGAGGAAACAGAATCATGAATCAAATGAAGAAAATCAGCAAGAACATTACCAGCAACCTTACGAATAGTATACAATTACATTATGTTCTTAACTCACTGACCATGCTTACGGCGATAATGGTGGTAACCATGACCGTGCTGGCTCAAGGGTTGATTGCCGAGGCCCAGGATGCAGAACCGGATGTTACTCGGGACATGCGGGCCTTGGAGCAAAAGGGCGCTTATCTTACCGGTTTGACACACCGGATTAAGGCAGAAGACAGCCTGATGCAGAAAATCCTGTCGGATGCTGTAAAGGATAATGTGAACCTTGGACAGGCGGCTGGTGATATCAGCGATGTATTGCGCTATACGTTGGTTATCAAAGACGCGGAATATAGCCGACGGGTGCCGGAAGCCATGAAAAAGCTCACAGCCAGTGGGTATAAGGTGTTGAAATTCCATAATGCCTGGGGCGGAAAGTTCTATCAGGGAATCAATGTGCAGCTGTTGAGTCCTGCCGGAGTCAAGACAGAACTGCAGTTTCACACGCCAAAGTCCTATGCGATTAAGCAGGCTTCCCATGGCGTTTATGAAATCCGCCGTAATCCGGAGTCTACACCGGAGGAAGTGGCGGATGCAACGATTAAGAGTATTGCCTATAACAAACAGGTGATGGTGCCATCGGGAGCCAAGGCAATTGCCTGGGAAACCATATAAGAGAAAATATTTGCAAAGAGGGGGCCATTGGCTGGATGCCAATGAGCCCCCTCTTTGCGTGTGTCTTATGTAGTGTACAGTTTCAGGCACTGATGCTTTCCTTTTTTTCTCCAGGGATATCCCGGATGGCATCGTCACCATGCTGTCCGGTGCGGATGCGGACAGCATCTTTAAGCTCGGTGACAAATATTTTTCCATCGCCAAACTGGCCTGTACGCAGTACTTTCTGACAGGTGTCCAGTATGGTGTCCACAGGGATTTCGGAAACGACGGTTTCCACTTTGATTTTGGGAACAAGTTTTACGTCGTATTTCTTTCCTCGATAGACTTCCTGATGCCCCTTGGAAAGGCCGCAGCCAAAGACCTGACTTACGGTGATGCCTAAGACACCGATTTTGTTCAAAGCCTTCAGCAATTCATCCAGTTTGGTGGAACGGGTGATGATTTCGATTTTTGTCAGCATGGTGCTCATCCTTTCTCCGCCGTATTCATCTGCAAGACGGTATTGGCCAGCATTTCGCTGGAGGTTTCAAAGGAACCCAATAGTGGGCTGGAGGTCAGTACACCCCGGGTGTAACCGCGTTCACCGTGTTCGATGATATCCAGGCCGGTGAGTTCTTCCGCTTCATTGGCACGGGTTTCCATAAAGGAATGTACCAGCTGATAGAGTACGAAGGATCCGGCAATGGCCAGGGCATAAGCTACAACGATGGAAATGAGCTGAGCGGTAAAGAGATGGGTCTCGCCATAGAACAAGCCATTTGCACCGGCAGGATTTACTTCTGTGGTTGCCCAAAGTCCAGTGGCGATTGCTCCCCAGGTGCCGCCAATACCATGTATGCCGAAGGCATCGAGAGAATCGTCATAGCCAAGTTTTTCCTTGAGGACAGCCACAGCGAAATAACAGACAATACCACCGAGAAGACCAATCATGACTGCTGGCATGGGTTCAACGAAACCAGCGGCAGGGGTTATGGCTACAAGGCCGGCCACGCAGCCGGATACAGCACCGAGGATAGTGGGTTTGCCATTGATTTTCCATTCGACGACTACCCAGGAAACTGTGGCAGCAGCTGCTGCTGCCTGGGTAGTGATGAAGGCATTGGCAGCCAGGGCGTTAGCACCAAGGGCACTGCCTGCATTGAAGCCGAACCAGCCAAACCAAAGGAGCGTTGCCCCTAATACGGTCATGGGAAGATTATGGGGAAGCATTGCTGTGTGCTGGTAGCCGTGGCGCTTGCCTAAGAGCAGGCAGATGGTAAGACCGGATACACCGGAGAGAATATGGATGACAAGACCGCCAGCAAAATCCAGGGCACCGAGTTCCGCCAAAAAGCCGCCCCCCCAGACCCAGTGAGCCATGGGGTTGTAGATGAAGATGGCCCAAAGAAGGATAAAGACGGTAAAAGCGGCAAATTTCATGCGTTCGGCAAAAGCTCCGGTGATGAGCGCAGGGGTGAGGGCGGCAAACATGCACTGGAAGGCGACGAAGGCCAGTTCCGGAATGGTGCTGCCTTCCAGCACCTGCAGGCCGATGCCCATAAGGCCAATCTTTTCGAAGCTGCCGATAAAGCCGTTAACATCAGGGCCAAAGGCCATGGTGTAACCTACGAGAATAAATTCTACCGAGATGAGGGCCAAAACAAAGAAGCTCTGCATGATGGTGGTCAGAACATTTTTGCTGCGGACCATACCGCCATAGAAAAAAGCAAGGCCGGGAGTCATTATGAAGACCAGGGCGGCACTGATGAGCACCCAAGCCGTATCGCCAGTATCAATCATCACAATCATTCCTTTCCATGGTAACAAATCAATAAGTCCTGCAAACAGGAAAGGCGTCCATAGCACAGAAAACCTGTACTATAGACGCCTTTGTCCCAAAGTCGCAATGAACGCAAAAATCCCCAAGCGTCCGGTACCTGACACTTGGGGACAACATTGTCCTGTTTGCTTATGAGGCCATTATAGACGGATTGTTTTTTTCTGTCAAGATTCGGGATAAATGTATACAATATATTCATAGGGATAGGGGAGAAAGTTTACAGGTGTAAAGCGCACTTTTGTGATAAAAATTACAAGCAAAAGCAGTAAAAATAGTGTATAATATCCAATAAGAGCAAGTAGATAAAACTCCGAGCAAAAATATCTAAGGCCAATGGCTATGATATTGCGCCGGGGCCCCGGGGGAAACGTCGGGACCTTCCATTTTGAAAAGGGGTAATCATTGAGCTGTCAGATTGGCATTAGGTGGGGACTATCCTTTTCACATGGAGAGGATGGTCCTTTTTCGTTTCTTCTCTCTGGGAGAAGATTTGATGGTGAGGTTGAAGGAGAGTTTTTACGATATGAAGGAAATGCGTACAGAGGAGGCCGTGGGGCAGATTCTTTGTCATGATTTGACCCAAATTATCAAAGGGGTAACCAAGGATGCCCGTTTTCGCAAGGGGCATGTGATTACCCAGGAGGATGTTCCCGTGCTGCTGTCCATGGGGAAGGACCATATTTACGTTTGGGAGAATGATGAATCCATGCTGCATGAAAACGATGCAGCGGAAATCCTGCGTCAGCTTTGTCAAAATGAATACATGACAGCTTCGGCGCCTAAAGAAGGGAAGATTGAGCTCACTGCTACGGTGGATGGTATCTTTCAGGTGGATGAGTCAAGATTTGACGATGTCAATGAATTGGATGATGTGACCATCGCTACACTGCCTCAGAATATGCCGGTCAAGGCAGGCCAGAAACTGGCGGGGATGCGTGTGATTCCGCTGGTCATTAAAAAAGATAAGATGGAACAGGTAAAACAAGTGGCGGGGGATAAGCCGCTGCTGCGCATACGCCCCTATCGCCAGCACCTCAAGGTGGGGGTGGTTACGACCGGAACGGAGGTTTTCCTGGGGCGCATCGAAGATACCTTTACGCCAGTGATTGCAAGCAAGTTGAAGGCCTTTGGCTTGCAGATTGATGAGCATCGTTTGTCCGATGATGTGGCTGAGCATACCCAGAAGCATATTGAAGACCTCATTGCGTCGGGGATGGATATGGTCATTTGTACGGGGGGGATGAGTGTTGACCCTGATGACAGGACACCCGCTGCTATCCGGGATGCCGGAGCGGATATTGTGACCTATGGTTCGCCAACCCTTCCCGGGGCTATGTTCCTGCTGGGGTATGTGCAAAAGGATGGCCGGGAGATTCCCGTTATGGGCTTACCGGGGTGTGTAATGTATGCGGGCCGCACGATATTTGATTTGATTTTACCTCGGGTAATTACGGGAGAAAAACTGACGCGTAGGGAAATCCGTCACTTTGGTATTGGCGGTCTTTGTATGAACTGCAAGGTTTGCCACTATCCCGTGTGCGGTTTCCAGCATTAAAGGGGGATGAATCATGCAGGATCTATCGTTAGAAAAAGCTGTGGATGTATTGAAACAGCATTGCCAGCGGGTGATGGCGGTGGAGGAAGTGCCGTTGCTTTCCGCATTGGGCAGGATCTTGGCCGAGGACTACGTGGCGGGATTTGCTAATCCTCCCTTTGATCGTTCGCCTCTGGATGGCTATACATTTGCGGCAGAAAGTACAGCAGGACGTGGTATGGACAATCCTGCTGTGTTCAAGGTTATTGGCGAGGAATGTGCGGGGGATTTTTTTGAACAGGCTGTACCGCAAGGATCGGCTTTGCGGATTATGACCGGTGGAGCTATTCCTAAAGGGTGTAATTGTGTGGTACGTCAGGAGGATGTAACAGTAGATGGCGATATTCTCACTGTACCTTTTAGTATTGAACCCTATACGAATTATTGTTACGCTGGTGAGGATATTCAGAAGGGCACCCGTTTAGCTAAGAAGGGAACAAAACTGACAGCGGCGCATATTGGTGTACTGGCCAGTATGGGCTTTGCTACGGTTAAGGTGCTTTGCAATGTGCGCATTGCCTTGGCCAGTACCGGTGATGAGCTTTTGCAGCCGGGGCAGCCATTGGCTCCAGGTAAAATCTATAATAGCAATTTGTATCTTTTGGCCAGCCGGCTGCAGGAATTGGGATTTTCCCCAGAGATTGTGGGGATTTTACCCGATGATGAAGAAGAGGCAGCCGAGGTTATTGGCCGCTATCGGGATAGAGTAGATGTGTTCCTGACCACTGGCGGCGTGTCTGTGGGGAAAAAGGATATCATGCATGGCGTGGTGAAGCGGGTGGGCAGCCGTCTGTTCTGGCGGGTGGCTATGAAACCAGGCGGCCCGGCATTGGCCTATACCATGGGGGACACATTGGGAATTGCCCTGTCCGGGAATCCCTTTGCTTCTTATGCGACATTTGAACTGATTGCGGTACCGATTCTCGCCCATATCAGCGGCAATGAAAAAATTTTGCCGGAGCGGATGCAGGCGGTGCTGACGGATGTTTTTCCAAAAGAAAGCAAAGGACGGCGCTTTATTCGCGCCTATTACGAAAACGGGAAGGTCCGCCTGCCGCAGCAGCATGCTTCGGGCAGTCTCTTTTCTGTGGTGGATTGTAATGCCTTTGTGGATATTCCGGCAGGGACGGGGAAATTGGCCCGGGAGACGGAAGTGGATGTTGTTCGCCTGTATCGTGTGAAATAAAGGATTGATTTTATGCAGGATCAATACAATCGGAAAATTGAATATGTGCGTATTTCCCTGACAGATCGCTGCAATCTGCGCTGCCGGTATTGTATGCCCGCCGAAGGCGTGGAAAAGCTAGGTCATGAAGACATCCTGACTTTTGATGAAATCCTGCGCATTGTGCAAGGATTGGCTGCGCTGGGTGTTAAAAAGGTGCGTCTGACGGGCGGGGAGCCTTTGGTTCGCCGTAACCTGACGGATTTGGTCCGTGATATCCGGCAGATTTCCGGTATTGAGCAGGTGGTGCTGACAACCAACGGCGTACTTCTTTCCGAGATGGGAGAAGCGCTGGTTCAGGCGGGGGTGACGGGCATCAATATCAGTCTGGATACGTTAAATGCTGCAACCTTTGCGGAAGTAACCCGTCGTCCCCTGTTTGCAAAGGTACGGGCAGGTGTGGAGAAAGTCCTGTCTTTGGGGCTGGAAAATGTCAAATTCAACTGCGTGCCCATATATGGGGTAAATGATGAAGAACTTCCAGCTCTGGCCGGGTTAGCTAGGGATTATCCAGTGAAGGTGCGCTTTATTGAATTGATGCCCATTGGCTGTGCCTATGAAGTGGGATATCGTGGTGTGCCGATGGCGGAGGTGCGGCAGCGTCTTGAGCGAGCCTATGGCTGTTTGCGGCCTGTGGGACAGAAACTCGATCGCCTGCAGGGGCCGGCTGAATACTATAATATTCCAGATTTTCAGGGACAGGTGGGCTTTATTGATGCCATGGAACATAAATTCTGTTCAGAATGCAACCGGGTACGCCTTACGGCAGAAGGTTTTTTGAAGCTGTGCCTGAATCAGAAGAACGGGCTGGATTTGCGGGGCCTTTTGCGTAATGGTATCCGTGAGGAAAACTTGAAGTTGGCGTTGCGTCAGGCTATTTACCGTAAACCGGCAGAGCATTTATTTACGGATCGTGAGAATACCGCGCGGGATAGCCGCGCGATGTATCAGGTAGGAGGTTAATTCATGGGCAAGATTCATGCGTTATGTACCAGTGAGAAAAAGGGCACGTTGAAACAGCAAAGGGATAAAGTGGTCTTTGAAACAGAGTGGGGCATCAAAGGTGATGCTCATGCTGGAAACTGGCATCGGCAGGTCAGTTTTTTAGGTTTGCAGGAGATTGAAGATTTCCGCAAACTGGGGGTAAAGGTAGAGTTTGGCGCTTTTGGCGAAAATATTGTAGCCGAAGGATTCCGATTCAAAGAGTTACCCATTGGTACACGCTTGAAGGCTGGTGATGTCTGGTTTGAGATTACGCAGATTGGCAAAGAGTGTCATAAAGGATGTGCTATTCGTCAACAGGTTGGTGATTGCATTATGCCCCGGGAGGGAATCTTTGGCCGGGTGCTGCATGGCGGCGAAGTCAAGGTGGGTGATGAGCTGGAACTGGTGCAGCCGGGGGAGAAACTGCCGCTGGAAGCTGCGGTTATCACTGCCAGTGATAAAGGGAGCAGAGGTGAGCGCGCAGATGAAAGCGGTGCCAAGGTGGAGGAAATCCTTACGGCGGCTGGGTACAAGGTCGTAGAAAAAGTTGTTCTGCCCGATGAACAGGAACAGATTGAGGCAAAGATGCGGGAATTGGTGGCTGCAGGTGTAGCACTAATCGCTACTACTGGTGGCACAGGTTTTTCCCCTCGCGATGTTACCCCGGAAGCGACATTGGCTGTTTGTGAGCGGCTGGCGCCTGGTATTCCCGAGGCTATGCGTTCGTTGTCCTTGAAAATTACCGACAGGGCTATGTTGAGCCGCGCCCAAGCTGGTATTTGTCGGCGCAGTCTTATTGTCAATCTGCCTGGCAGTAAAAAGGCAGTAGAAGAGTGTTTGGGCTTTATCCTGCCCCCCTTGCAGCATGGTATAGATATTTTGCGGGGAGAAGCCAGTGAATGTGCACGTCGTGAACATCAACATTAAGAGAAAATCAAGTAAGAGAACCGTTTGGCAGCGGTTCTTTTTTATTGCCGTTTTTGCACATAGAAACCGATGTTTTTGCTAACAAGGCGAGAAGAAGTATTTCCTATTATGGAGAGTACGAATATTTCATACATTCACATAAGATATGATTTTATCACATATGTGAAAGTATGAGCGGAAAAACGAAAAAAAACGCCGATTTTTGTTGGAAAACGATAAGAAACTGTTGAAAGAGGTTGAGATTTAAGCTAATATCAAACATGTAAACAGCTTAAAAAATTGATAGGCAATCACAAAGGTGATGATTGTCATATTAAAAATGTAACGCGCGCAGAGCTGTGATGTTGGAAAGGAGCTTGGTTATGGGCGGGATGATTTTGTTGGCAGCAAGCATGTGGGTATTGCAGCTGGTATTGGGGTTGTGGCAGTTTCAACGCTTTAATGCTCATGTGAAGACCTTAAGGCGTTTGGGACGGGTGGCCATTGGCAAGGCAAAGGGCGGTTTCCGTTCCGGAGCGGTGGTGCTTATCTGCATCAATGATGCAGGAAAAATCATTTACAGCGAAAAAATGCTGGGTCGTACGGTGTTTGCTGCTTTTCAGGAAATGCCAGAGCTCAATAACAAGTTCCTTCCGATGATTTCTGTACAAGATTGTGAAGGCTTAGGAAAGCAGGTGACAACGGCGGTACTGAATGCCCGTCAGGATTATGAGAATTATCAGGAGCTGCAGGCAGAGCACAAGAATGGCGATGTGGCAGCCATTCCGAATTGAGTATGAGCGTTAGAAGAAAGAGGGTAGAAAATGGACACTTTGATTTTTTTCGCACAAGGCTTTATCGGTATGTTCAACAAAGGAGGCGAAGTGCTGTCTGGTTGGGTGACGGGCATAATTCCGACATTGGTTTGCCTGTTGGTTGCCATGAACTCTATTGTTCTGTTAGTTGGCAATGAACGCATTGAACGTTTCGCGCATCTCTGCGCAGGCAATATTTTTTCTCGTTATATCCTTCTCCCAGTGGTCGGCACATTCTTTTTCTGTAATCCCATGACTTTGTCTTTGGGCAAGTTCATGCCAGAGTATTATAAACCATCCTATTATGCAGCAGGCTCAGCTTCCTGTCATACCCTCAATGGTTTATTTCCCCATGTGAATCCTGGCGAACTCTTTGTGTTTTTAGGTATTGCCAATGGTGTGACCGCATTGGGGCTTCCCACTGTAGATTTGGCCTTGCGTTATTTCCTGATTGGTATTGTCATTAACTTCCTGCGGGGCTGGGTCACGGATTTCACCACAGCTTATGTGCAAAAGCAACAGGGGGTAAAGCTTAGCAAACAGGTTGTGGCGATTAAGTCCTAAAGGGAGATAGGGGGATATCAAAATGGCAGAATATAAAAGTGTAATCGTATCGGCTGGTTCTGGCGGTTTTGGTGGTCCGCTGGTCTTAACGCCGACGGAAACGAAGAATAAGATTGTCAATATCACAGGCGGTGTGATTTCACCGGTATCCATTCGTTTGGGAGAAATGACCGGTTGTGAGGTGGTGGATGGCTTCAAGACCCGGGTGCCGGAGGAGGAAACACTGGCCGTGGTAATTGATTGTGGTGGAACCTTGCGCTGCGGTATTTACCCGCAAAAGCGGATTTTTACCATTAACTTAAATCCTACCGGACCATCCGGCCCTTTGGCGCAGCATATCAAGGCGGATATCTATGTATCAGCCGTTAAAGAAAGTAATATTGCCTATAGTGATGGAACGGCGGCGCCGGTATTGTCAGAAGAACCAGTGAAAAAGCCCAGGTATGACACATCTAAGAAAATCTCCCAGCAACAGGCTGAGGGGAGTATCATGGCGAAAATTGGTCAGTTCATGGGCGGCATTGTATCGGTTTTCTATCAGGCAGGCCGCGATTCCATTAATACCATGATTAAGACAATCCTGCCTTTTATGGCTTTTGTGTCTATGTTGATTGGTGTTATCCTTACTACCGGGATTGGTGATGTGATTGCGAACCTGTTGGCACCTTTAGCCAGTTCGCCAGTGGGACTGGTAATCCTGTCGCTCATATGTTCCTTTCCATTTTTGTCGCCCTTTCTTGGGCCGGGGGCTGTTATTGCCCAGGTTATTGGTGTACTGATTGGTGTGGAGATTGGCAATGGTCAGATTCCTCCCGCATTGGCTTTGCCGGCGCTCTTTGCCATTAATGCGCAGTGCGCCTGCGATTTTATTCCTGTAGGTTTGGGCTTGGCCGAAGCAGAAGCGGAAACCGTTGAAGTGGGGGTACCATCTGTCCTTTATTCCCGATTCATAACGGGGCCGATTGCCGTAATATTGGCTTGGCTGGCCAGCTTTGGTCTGTATGAAGGCTAAAGATGAATTCGTTATATTGGTAAATTTTAGTAAGAAAATATTCAGGGGGTCTTACGATGAAGAAGTATTACAGTACAACGGTGGCGGAATTGGGCGCAAATGTCAATTCCTTCAGGGAAGCAAAGATGCTGATTATGTTTAATGAGAATGCGCCGGAGGAGCTGCGGGAATACTGCATTCTTCACCATGGCAATAAATTGGAAGATACTGTACAGGTGGGCGATATCTTCAAGTTGGGAAGTGCTGAGTACAAAATCGTCTTCGCGGGCAGTGAGGTGCAGAAAAATCTTAAGAACTTGGGGCATATTACGCTGCGTTTCAATGCTAACGAAGAAGGCGAAGGCTTGGAGGGCAGTCTTTATCTGGAAGATAAGCCCATTGTGGATGTTGTGCCAGGGGATGAAATTTCTATTGTAAGACCGTAATTTTGAGGAGATGTTTATTATGGCTTCATGGCTTAATTTAGAAGGTAAAACAGCAGTGGTAACGGGGGGCGCTTCGGGAATTGGCAAGGCCGTAGCCCAGGCGTTTCTCGATAATGGTGCTAATGTGGTGGTTTGTGATATGAATCCGAAGAAGCCGGAATTTGATTTGCATGAAGGCAGCGGTAAAATGCTTTACGTCGTGACCAATGTTACCAATCCGGAGAATATTACGGATATGATCAGAAGGGCTAAGGAAGAGTTTGGTAAATTGGATGTACTGGTCAATAATGCGGGAATTAATATTCCCTGTCTGCTGGTTGATCCTGCTGATCCGCATGGTAAGCATGAACTCAGCGATACCGTGTACGATAAGGTTACGGGCGTTAACATCAAGGGAGTGTATCTTATGGCTCAGGCAATGGGGCATGAGTTCGTGGATAATGGTAAGGGCGTTATCATTAATATGTCTTCGGAAAGCGGATTAGAAGGTTCGGAAGGACAGAGCATATACGCTGCTACTAAAAATGCTGTAAACAGCTTTACCCGTTCCTGGGCTAAGGAATTGGGAAAATACAATGTGCGGGTAGTGGGGATTGCACCAGGAATTATGGAGGCTACAGGCCTCAGGACGCTTTCCTATGAGGAAGCTCTGGCTTATACCCGGGGCATCACTGTGGAAGATTTGCGTAAAGGTTACAAGAGTACGAAAACTACGCCCCTGGGCCGCAGCGGTAAGCTTACAGAAGTGGCAGATACGGTAATGTTTCTGGCCAGCGACAGGGCTAGCTACATTCACGGTGTCACTTATAATGTGGCTGGCGGTAAGACCCGCGGCTAAGAGAATACGAAAACTGGCACATTACCCTCTGTGTGCCAGTTTTCGGTGTAAAATTTGGAGGAATTATCATGAAGCTATTGATTGACGATGCAAATGTTGAAATAATCAAGAGAATTTATGACTATTATCCCATTGATGGAGTTACGACGAATCCGTCAATTTTGGCCAAAAGCGGGCGACAGCCTTACGCAGTGCTCAAAGATATACGCAGCATAATTGGAAGTAAGGCTCAGCTTCATGTACAGGTGATTGCCCGTCAGGCCGAAGTTATGGTGGAAGATGCCAAGCGTATCCGGGAGGAATTAGGGGCCAGCACTTATATCAAAGTACCAGCTGTTGAGGAAGGCTTTAAGGCGATGAAGAAATTGGCTGCTCAGGGCGTGAATGTTACGGCCACAGCTATTTATACACCGATGCAAGGATTTTTAGCCGCTAAATGTGGTGCAAAATATGCAGCACCTTATGTGAACCGCATTGACAATATGGGCTATAACGGGATACAAGTGGCCAAGGAAATACACGATATTTTCCAAAACAATCATTGCGGTACAGAGATTCTCGCAGCCAGTTTTAAGAATAGCCAGCAGGTATTGGAACTTTGT
Organism: Selenomonas sp.; assembly: GCF_024699275.1. Next base: position 7,818 of record NZ_JAILPX010000026.1, on the reverse strand, counting down.
CAATATGGAGTCGGTGCTGCCACCGTAGCTGGCGATATCATACTGGGCTTTGTGAAAAATGCGGCCATAAATTCTGCAGTGGAAGATTTTATTGCCGATTTTGAACAGCTTACCGGTCAGGGAAAGACCATGCAGGATATTTGATTTGTCCTAAATCAACCCGAGAGGGGGAAGCATTATGCAGCCCGTGGAACGGCGGATTTTAGTTAAGGTTGCCAATATGTATTATATGGAGCATCTCAAACAGAGTGAGATTGCTGAGCGCATGGGGATTGACCGTACTACCGTCAGCAAATACCTAAAAAAGGCGCTCAAGGATAAGATTGTCAAAATCACGGTGGAAAGTGATTCTTTTGATGAACTGGAGGCAGATCTAGAACGGCGTTTTGGTCTTAAAGAAGCATGTGTGGTTCCGAAAAGTTATGATATGCAGTTCATCAAGGAGCAGATGGCCCGGGCCGGCTTACGGGTTATTCGTCGCATATTAAGTGACGGTAAGGTGGTGGGGATGGCCTGGGGAACGACTATCAGTGAATTGGCAAAATTTGCTGAGCAGGAAAAGAACACGGCTCTGGACGTTGATTTTGTGCCTTTAGATGGTGGTCCGGAGAGTATTGAAAGCGAATATCATGTGAATACAATCTGTTACCAGATGGCTCGGGCTTTTTCCGGACGCAGCCATTATATCTATGCCCCTGCCATTGCTAAAACCGCAGAAATCCGCAAAGCCATTGTACAGGATGTGAATTATGAAAAAATCTCTGCCCTTTGGAATCGTTTGGATATCGGCATTGTGGGCATTGGCGCACCGGTTAAGTCTTCCAATCTAGTCTGGGCAGGTAGTTTTGGCCGGCAGGCTATCGAATCTTTGGCTCATACCGGGGCCGTGGGTGAAATATGTTCGGTATTCTATGATATCAATGGACATGAAGTGGAGACCCCCTTTTCTAATCGGATTATTGCTGTGGGCTTGGAAAAAATTCGACAGTTGGAGTACAGTATCGGCCTGGCAGCTTCCCGGGAAAAAGTTCCGGCGATTATGGGAGCACTGCGGGGGAAGCTGATCAATATACTGGTTACCGATGAAGAAACCGCCAAAATATTACTGAATGAATAAATTATGACTTGACATGGCTATCCACAGATAGCCTGTGCATAACCTTGTGGATTCTGTGGATAACCTGTGTTGAAACGGCTGAGTTATCCACACTTATCCACAAGGGCATGTGCATGATGTAACATTTGTAGATGAAAAACCCTGCTTTTCGTGTTAAAATGACGTTAACTTACGAAAAGCGGGGTTTTTTATGGCTATAGATGTGGAAAAGAAGCGTCGGGAAGAAGTGCAGACGGTTAGGGAAATCATCAAAATCTATTGCAGGGGACATAAGCATAAGCGGAATCCAGGGGATACCTTATGTAGGGACTGCCAGTTCATGGCCGATTATGCATTGCAGCGGTTGGAGAAATGTCCCCGCATGGATATCAAGACCTTTTGCAGTGTTTGTCCCATACATTGTTATGGGCAGCAGGAGGCTGCGAAAATCAAGGAAATCATGCGTTATGGCGGTCCGAGGATGCTGTTTGTTCATCCCTTGATGGCTTTGCGGCATATCCTTATTGAATGGCGAACACGCCATGGTTTAAGAAAGAAGGAAGCGGTGGTACGTCGTTAAGAATCCACGCAATCGTTTCTGTCTTTGGTCAGCATGATGGATAACAGTACGGCGCAGGCCAGGAAAAAGGGATAGAAAAGACAAGGGATAATGCTGAGACTGGAGATGCCTGCCAGCGCTGAGGCGATGAGCAATTGTGCGCCATAGGGGATTATACCCTGGGCAATACAGGAGAAGGTATCCAACAGAGAAGCACTGTCTTGTGGCTTGATGCCGTATTCTTCGCTGATGGTTTTGGCGATGGGGCCGGCTACCACAATGGCTACGGTATTGTTGGCGGTGGCAATATCCATGAGAATGGTCATTAAGCCGATACCGAGACGCCCGCCGCGTATCCCCTTGAAGTAGTGGCGGATGAAGTTCAGTAGTGCTTCGAATCCGCCGCCGTCTCGCATGATTGCACTGATGGAAGCGGCCAAAATCGTGACAATCATGGTTTCGAACATGCCGTTGGTGCCGGTTCCCATAGCCGAGAAGGCTGTAGATAGGGTGGTGGTACCAGCCGCCAGGCCAAAGGCAAAGAATAACAGGATTCCTGTGCCCAGCACGCAGAAGACATTGATACCCACCAGTGCCATCAGTAAAACCAGAAAATAGGGCAGAGCCAGCAGCAGGGAGTAATCAAAGGTTCCCAGTTCAATTCGGGGCATTTGGCAGGCCAGGGCAATCAACAGCGCAATAGTAGCCAGAGCTGCTGGCAGGGCAATCTTGAGATTGGTGAAGAATTTATCCTGCATGCGTGTTCCCTGGGTGCGGGTAGCGGCGATGGTGGTGTCGGAAATAAAGGATAGATTGTCACCGAACATGGCGCCCCCCACCACTGTTCCGACGGTCAGGGGCAGACTAAGGTTTGCATTGGCAGCTACGGAGGCTGCTATGGGTACTAAGACCGTGATGGTTCCCACGCTGGTGCCCATGGACATGGAAATCAGGCAGGCAATCAGGAAGAGGCCTGGCACAGCAAATGTACCAGGAATGAAATTCAGCAGCAGGTGAGCGGTACTTTCGACTCCACCTGCTGCTTTTGCGATACCGCTGAAGGCACCGGCCATTAAAAAGATGAATAGCATGATGGTGATGTTCACATCGCCAATGCTTTTGGCACAGAGTTCAATATTGCCGAGAAAATCGCGTTTTCGGTTTTGGAAAAAGGCCACAATCAGAGCTAAGCCAAAGGCGACGACCACGGACATTACATAGAAGCCCATTTGGCCTTCCACAGGGTCGATATATTCATACCAAATTCCTGCTCCCAGGTACAAGAGCAGGAATACAAGGATGGGCAGTAAGGCAGAAGCCTTGGCTTCTGCCTTTTTTTTAGATGGTTTCACGAGTACGCTCCTTCTTGAAGATGGTGTTTAGTTTTGCGGTTACCATTGCTGGCGTTATGGCTTTCATGCAGGCATTGGTTTGTCGCTGACATCTCGTTTTCAGGCAGCGCCTGCACGCGTAGGGACTGATGATAAATGTATGTCCCTTGGTCAGGGGGCCATAGACATCCGGCTGAGTCGGCCCCCAAAGGGAGAGGGTTTTGCAGCCCACGGCATCAGCAATATGTAGGGGGCCCGTATCACAGGAAAGCAGCAGGTTTGCGGATTTCAGCAAAGCGGCCAGCTCGATGAGATTCGTCTGTCCAGCGATGGATAGGCTGGAGCGGTTCATCTGTGCCTGTGCTTGCTGGATAAATACTTCGTCCCCGTCAGATCCGCAGAAGATGATTTGTATCTGTTCGTCCAATTCATTCAAGGCTTGGCCAAAGTTTTTCGGTTCCCAGTTCTTATCGGGCCAGGTGGTGCGGACAGAGACCATCAGGATGGGACGATTTGTATCGACATGGTGTTGCTGCCAGAATTTTTCTGCAAAGGTATGGAGTCCCTGGGGCAGGTTCAACGTAAGTCCCGGGATGAATTTCATTAAGTCGAATCCCAAGGGCATAAGTGCACTCAAATAGCGGTGTACTTTATGGGAACTTTCGATATTGGGTGCCATTTCGCTCATGAAGAAGGGATTGCCCTCGTGGCGCTCGTGGATACCGATGCGCCGTCTGGCCCCGGATAAGCGGGCCAGGATTCCTGTCAGGAAGAGTCCCTGGATATCCAATACCAGATCAAAGTGCCGGGCCTTTAAGAGGGCCCGGGCTTTTTTGAGTTCACGATAAGCGGTGGCTAGGCTTAAACTGGCAAAGGCTTTATCCAGGGGGCGCCGATCCCAGACCAGTATTTCATCGATGTCCGGGTTTTCCCTTAAGAGCTTATCGGCAGGTGGGCTTACCATCCAAGTGATATGGGCATCCGGCTGTAATTTTTTCAGTTCTCTGGCTACCGGGGTAGCATGGAGCACATCGCCAATAGCAGAGAGCCGTAGAATCAGGATTTTATTTCCCGTTTTATTTTCCATAACGGTTGGTTTTACCTTTCAATCATAGTACAATAAAAAGATAGACTTATATTAGCACAGTAGTGGGAGATTGTCCAAGATGTTAAAGGATATTACGATAAAATCGTTAGCCAGCGATACGGTGTACAAGAGGGGGCTTAATTACTACCGGGCAGGAGAGGTGGAAGACCTGACGCCCCTGAATGAAAATAAGACCCGTTGGAGTGCCGTGGTACAGGGGTCGGAACCTTATGATGTGGAGGTGCGTCTGGATAAGAGCGGGAACAACGTGGAAAACTATAGCTGCACTTGTCCTGCAGCAGCGCAATACTTAGGGGCGTGCAAGCATGTGGTGGCAACGCTTATGACCATACAGGATGCACAGGAATTAAGTTCGCCTGAGTCGTTGAAGGTAGAATTTGCCAATATGGGGGTGACGACAGCCCGGGATATGCTGGAGCAGAATGAAAAGAAAAATGCGCGGCAAACGAGGGAACGGCAGAGCCTGGCCAGCCAGCGGATGTTTTCGTTCTTCAAAGAGGCGGCTGCGGCCAACAAGACGAAATTTACAACGGGACAGGCTGAGTCTGTACATCTGGTCCCGCGTCTCTTTGTGGAGGAATATTATGGCAGCTATAATCGTTGGCTGGAATTCCGCTTTGGGGTGGATAAGCTTTATGTGGTAAAAGATGCCAGCGCTCTGGTGGAGTATATGGAGGCCGGGGCGGACTGGCCTTTGGGGACGCGCAACGTTATCAATTTAGGACAGGTGCATTGGGCAGATGCACAATCTGCCAAGCTTTATGAACTGCTGCGTCGTTACCTGCGCGCGGAACAGGGCATGTTCACGGTGGGCGCTACAAGCCGGTACTATATGCGTTACCATTCCTATTTGTTTGAGCAGAAACAATTCCGTCTGACCGATGAGGCCTTAGGGGAGTTTTTGGCCATTATGGAGGATATTCCCTTTGAATTACGCCTGGATGGCGGTGAGCTGGAAACGGTATACCTGCAGAAGGGGAATCCAAGGGTATCCATGGAACTACGGGAAGAGGATGGTTATGGGGAATTGGTGCCCGAAGAGGGGAACCTCGTACCACTGGATGGGAATTGCCGATTCGTCTATCAGGATGGGCGGATTTTTCAGACAGAGAAGCGTTTTGCCCAAGGGGTCAAACCCTTGCTGCAGACCTTTGAAGCCGCCGAGACGGTGAAAATCAGGCCTCAGGATATGGCGGCCTTTTTTGGACAGGTATTACCCCAGATAGAAAAGGCCGCGGAGATTAAGATTGCACCGAAGTTTATGGAAGAATATGTGGTGCAGCCGTTGGCCGTAGAGCTTTACATTGACTACGAAGGGGATGGTATTGCCGTACGGCCTAAGTTCGCCTATGGGGATGCGGTTTTTAATCCCCTGGTGGAAAAGGAGCCGCCTCTTCGAGACGGGCGAAAGCTGGTGCGGGATGAGAATAAGGAACAGGAAATCCTGTTGCATCTTACCCATTATGGTTTCCGCAAAAAACGCGATCAGCTGGTACAGCGGGACGAGGAAAAAAGCTATGAATTCCTGACGGAGGAATTGCCGAATTTGCCGGACTGGGTGGATGTTTTTTACGCAGATGCCTTTGCCAGCCGTCCAGTGCGTCCCATGCCCAAGGTGACTGCCGGGGTCAGTGTCAATGATGCAGACCTTTTGGAGGTTACCTTCAATGCCAAGGATTTAGATTTTAATGAACTCATGGAAATCCTTGATTCTTATCGGCAGAAACGCCGATATCATCGCTTGAAGGATAAGACCTTTATTACTCTGGGGGATCAGCAGATGCAGGCCATTGCTGATTTTGTGGACAACACGGGAATTGGCAATAGCAAGGCTCAGGGTATGAAGGTGGAATTGCCGCTTTCTCAGGCCATGTATCTGGATGAACTGGCTCGGGCAGATGAGGCTCTGCGTCTGGAACGCAGCAAGGAGTTTCGCACGATTGTGCGGGATATCCGCCATCCTGAGGAAAGCACCGTAGAGGTGCCGAAGAGCCTGCAGGGGGTTTTGCGCGATTATCAGGTTACCGGGTTCAATTGGTTGTCAACCCTGTCCCAGTACCATTTGGGGGGCATACTGGCGGATGATATGGGATTGGGAAAAACCCTGCAGGTCATTGCCTTCCTGCTATCCCAGCAGGATTACAACGAGCCGCCATCCTTGGTTATTGCCCCTACTTCGCTGATGTATAACTGGCTGGAGGAGATTGCCCGCTTTGCACCGGAACTCAAGGCTTGTGCAGTGGCTGGCACAAAGGCGGAGCGGCAGAAGATTCTCGATGAAGCGGATGCCAGTTTCGATGTACTGGTTACTACCTACAATATGCTCAAACGGGATATTGATATGTACGAAAAACGGCGTTTCCGCTACGCCTTTTTGGACGAAGCCCAGCATATCAAGAATCCGACTACGCAGAATGCCCGGGCCGTGAAGCGGCTGAAGACCCGAGGCTACTTTGCGCTGACGGGAACGCCCATTGAAAACACATTGACGGAACTTTGGTCAATTTTTGACTTTTTGATGCCGGGATACCTGCTCTCCCATAAGAAGTTTAAGGACAGGTATGAAACGCCCATCGTGCGGGAACAGGATGAGCGGAGTCTCAAGGACCTCAAACGTCATGTGATGCCCTTTATTCTGCGACGGATGAAGAAGGATGTGCTGACGGAATTACCGGATAAGGTGGAACGCAAGCTGGTCAGTTCCATGACATCCAAACAAGAAAAGGTTTATCAGGGCTGGTTCCTTAAGAGTCAGAAGGAATTTGCCCAGCAGCTGGCGGCAGGAGAGGACAGCCGCATAAAAATTCTGGCCATCTTAACCCGTCTGCGGCAAATTGCCTGTGACCCGGCCATGTTCCTGGAGGGGTACACGGGTGGTTCGGGCAAACTGGACCAGTTGGAAGAAGTGGTTAGTGAGGCTGTGGAAGGAGGACATCGGATTCTGATTTTCTCCCAGTTCACCACGATGCTGGGGCATATTGGCGAGCGCCTCAAACAGCAGGGGATTGGTTATTATTATCTGGATGGTTCCACGCCTCCCTTAGAACGCATCCGCTTGGTTAAGACTTTTAATGAAGGGAAAACTCCGGTGTTTTTGATATCCCTTAAAGCCGGCGGCACGGGATTGAATCTTACGGGTGCAGATATGGTTATTCACTTCGACCCCTGGTGGAATCCCGCTGTGGAAGATCAGGCCACCGACCGGGCTTATCGTTTGGGGCAGAAGAATAATGTGCAGGTTATTCGCATGCTGGCCAAGGGTACGGTGGAGGAAAAAATCTATGAACTTCAGCAGAAGAAAAAGTCGCTGATTGACCAGATGATCCAGCCGGGAGAAAACTTCCTGTCGCGGCTGACGGATGAGGAAATAAGAGAATTGTTTCAGAAGTAAGCTTAGTTCGAGTCGCGAAGTGGCGTGACGATTAATAGATGTTGATATAAAATGTAGAGCCTCCCATAAGTTAGAAACTGAAAGCTAACTTATGGGAGGCTTTGTAAACTTAGCAATGCATCTTTGGCAAATTGCAGTTTAACGCTGTTACTGCGTGCTTTATTTTTTGTCACAGCGCAGTTGGAGCGGAGGTGGTAATACTTTTCGCCGTCCCACTAAATGGCCCACAAGCAAATGTATGGACTTTTTAGCCACCTGCGCCGGGCAGGCCGGCGGCGCGTATGTTCATCTCCGTATCCAGTTCATGCCTTTTGTGGGCCAGTCCTCACTGCG
>NZ_JAILPX010000023.1 GCF_024699275.1 Selenomonas sp. | reverse complement strand
TTACTCATAGCACAGCCTCCTCTTGTCTTGTGAAAACCCGCACACCCAAAAAGGGCAATCCATCTGCGAAATACAGATAGATTGCCCTCTACTTGCGCACAAAGTCCCCACGCTTAGATTCAATCCCCTACCCATCGCTCGCAGGCACGACACGAAATTTCGCATCACGGTGATGTCAGAACAGGCAGTTCTCCTGGCTTGGTTTCATCATCCTGCATCGCCTTCCCAAGGTACGCATTTCTACCCCAGTGACAAAATGATGCAGGACTCCACCTTACAGTGGCGGGACCGCTCCGGCTTATACCGGATTCCCTATTAAGTCCGTAGGACACCTGTTCCCAAATATATTCAAATCTAATGCCAATATTAATACAAATTATTAAATTTGTCAAGAAACTCTGTCAATATAACCAGCCTATACCGCCCTTACAAAATGCCCCGGTCTTTTCTCGTACATTTCTGTGCCCAAAGGACAGCTGGTATCGTAGTAGAGTATTTCTTTTTGCCGTTCATAAAGCGGGTCCGGTACGGGGATTGCGGAGAGCAAAGCCTTGGTATATGGATGCTCCGGATGACCAAAAAGTTCTTCTGTCGGCGCTAGTTCCACGAGCTTTCCTTTTAACATTACACCTGTCCGCTGACTGATATAACGTACCACAGACAGGTCATGGGCAATAAACAACAGGGTAAAATTATACGCTTTTTGTAAACGCTGCATCAGCGAAATAATCTGTGCCTGTATGGATATATCCAGTGACGCAATCGGTTCATCCGCTACCAGAAGTTCCGGCTGTACCATCAAGCTGCGGGCAATGGCCACCCGTTGGCGTTGTCCGCCGGATAACTCCCCTGGCAGCTTGCTCATCAGCCGTGCCGCCAGCCCCACCTGCTCCAGCAACTCAACCAGCCTGCACTTTACGGACGGACTTTGGTAATCCTGCCCTTGAATCCGCAGGGGCTCCAGGATGATTTCGGCCACCCTCATGCGTGGGTTAAGCGCTGCAGCCGAATCTTGGAAAATCAACTGTACCCGCGGCTTTTGTCTTCCATGAAAAACAATTTCGCCTGCTGTGGGCTGATAAATCCCCGCAATCATGCGGGCAACGGTGGACTTGCCACAGCCTGACTCACCCACCAGCCCCAAAACCTCACCACGGCGAAGGGTCAAATCCAGCCCATCCACCGCTTTGACTGTCAAATCTTTATTGATAGAAAAGTGCTGGCTGACCTTACGCAATTCAAGAATAATCGCATTGTCCATTAGTTGAACCCTGCCTTCATGGATATTGGCGGCTTAATGCTGGGTGCCCGTTTATCAAGCAGCCAGGTTGCCGCCGCATGCGTGGGCGAAAGCATAAAGAACGGCGGCATTTCCCGATAGTCAATCGCTAGTGCATAGGGATTGCGGCTGGCAAAAGCATCGCCTGCAGGTGGATTGATCAGCGATGGCGGCATGCCGGGAATATATTGCAAGGCGCCCTTCTCCCTTGCAAATGCCGGCAGGGAAGATAACAAGCCCCAGGTATAAGGATGACGCGGCTCATAAAAAATTTCCTCTGCCGTCCCCACTTCCACAATCTTGCCTGCATACATCACCGCTACCCGGTCAGCAATTCGTGCCACACTGCCCAAATCATGCGTCACAAAGACGATTGCGATATTGGTCTGCCGCCGGATTTCCAACAGCAAATCCAAAATTCTGGCCTTGACCGTCACATCCAGAGCCGTGGTAGCTTCATCCGCAAAGAGCAGACGAGGGCTGGCCGCCAGCGCCGCCGCAATCACACAGCGCTGCCGCATGCCCCCGGAGAAAAAATGCGGCTGCAAATCAAAGCGCGCTTCCGGCTCCTCAGTCCCCACCATCGTGAGCAATTCCAAGGCCCGCTGTTTGGCTTCCTGACGCGTTATCTGCTGATGCTTAAACAGAACTTCCATAATCTGCTGACCAATGGGCATCGTGGGATTTAGTGTCCCCAACGGGTCCTGAAAAATCATGGACATTGTACCACCCCGCAGGGCACGCATTTCCCGCTCCCCATAGTGCGTAATGTCCTGACCGCAGAGTTTTATTGTTCCTTCTTTGATAAAACCATTTGACGGCAACAGATGCATGACGGCATGACAAGTCACCGTCTTGCCGCAGCCGGATTCACCCACCAGGCAGAGAATCTCGCCTTCCTCCACAGCTAAATCCACGCCACGCACCGCCTCGACTTCGCCCTCCGGAGTAGCAAAACTGACCGCCAGCTTCTCCAATTCCAATAATTTTTCCGCCAATTTGCTTCATCTCCTGCTTATACAACATGGCTGGCCACCATACTACGGCCAGCCATATCCATTTTGCTTAACGATTAATCGTCCACTCTTCGATATTCCACATTACCCCTACGGCATGATGCCCCAGCACACGCTTGGTATCCAGCCCCTTAACAACCGAATTGCTGACATAGTTGCCATCGAGATACGCCACAAGCAGCACGTTGGGATGCTGGGCGTAAACCTTTTCAAACTCACCGTAAAGCTGCAAACGCTTAGCGGGATCAACCGTATGACGGGCTTCTTTGAGCAATCTGTCCACTGCAGCATTGCTATAATGCATGGTGTTATCACTGCCGCCGGTCACGAACTGGCCATAGGCCATATCCGGGTCAAACTGCGTGGCAAAGCCAGCCAGGAAACCATCATAACCAGCCTTCCAGTCAAACTTCGTCACCAGCACCACTTCCATTTCCACGCCAGCTTTTTTCAGCATGGAGGACAGGAGATTGGCAATATCCACACGTTCTTCCTCGTAATCGCGGGTCTGAATGCGGAAGTGGAAACGCTGACCGTTACGGACATAGATGCCATCGTCACCCTTTTTCCAGCCTAGCGCTTCCATCGCCTGGGCAAATTTATTCAGGTCATAGGGATAAATATCAGCCTCCTTATTGCTGCCCAGCGGATTATTTTGAATGGGGCTGTAGGCGATACTGCCCTGTCCATTGAGCACGCTGTCCACAATGGCTTTCTTGTCGATTGCATAATTGAGTACCGCAATGGAATCTCCATTTGCTTTCCAGAACGGCGAATTCATATCCATAGATGCCCCACGATAATCGGCGGTTTTGAAATCCCAGTTGGTGAACTTATCCTTGCCCCGAAACTTAGCAGCGTACTTGGCATTGAGCCAGGCCAAATCCGCTTCGCCTGCTTCCAACATGGTCGCCTTCGTGCTTTCCACGGCCACGGTCTTGTAAATGATGCGTTCGATATTGGGCACCTTGCCGTAATAGTCCTCGTTGCGCGCAAAGGTAATCATCCCGCCATTTTTGTCCCACTCCACAAATTTGTAGCGCCCTGTCCCAACAGGTTTCTGATTGAAGGCGGTAGTATTCATATCCTGACCTTCCAACAGATGCTTGGGCAGGATGCCTATGGTGAAATAGCCCAGCATGTTGGCGCAGTATTCCTTCAGCTTGATTACAACCGTGTAATCATCCGGCGCCGTCACACTGGCGATATCCTCGTAGTTACTGGTCACAGAACTGGACAGCGTCTTGTCCTTCGTCAGCACATTATAGGTGAATACCACGTCCTGCGCGGTAAATTTATCCCCATCATGCCATTTTACGCCCTGACGCAGCTTGAAGGTATAGGTAAGATTTTTCTCATCAAAGCTGTAACTTTCAGCCAAATCCTCCACCGACTTGCCACTGCCATCATACTTCATGAGGCCCGAAAAGACCAAATCCCCCACCTCATCATGGGCACTGAGCACCGGATTGATGGTGCTCTCATTTTCCCCGGCATAGACCAGCGTATTACTGAGCTCATTCCTCTCCATGCCCGCACCGTCCTGCTTTCCACAGCCGACAAGGCTCAAGCATAACAGCAGGACAAAGGCCAGTGCTGCCCAGAGTTTGCATTTCCGCATAAATAATTCCTCCTCATGTGTTCCTAATATAAGATAATTTTAGTAAAACCTCACAAGTGGCTAGGCTGACGATTGACCTCGCGGCGCAGATAGTCAGCCACATTGGTGATACAGAGAAGTGTCACCACGAGAAACAGCCCCGGAATCACAATCACCCACCAGGTATTCATAATCAGCGCCCGATTGGCCAGCGACAACATACTGCCCCAAGACAATACATCCACGGGCAGGCCCAGTCCCAAAAAGCTCAGTGTGGACTCCATGGTAATACAGGTACTGACGTTGGACACCACCACAAACATAATGGCCGACAAGAAATTGGGCAACAGATGACGCCACATCACATAGAAAAAGCCGCCACCGCTGCAGCGCGCGTAGAGCACATACTCACAGTTGCGAATCTGACGCACCTCACTGCGCACGATACGGGCCATACCAAACCAGCCCGTTATTCCGATGATAAATGACAAGGTAAAAATATTCTTCTCCGGTATGATGGCGGATAAAATCAGAACCATCAACAGCGTAGGTATGCTGCCGCCAGCCTCGGCAATGCGCATCATCACGGCATCCACACGGTCCGGCAGTGTGCCGCTCAAACAGCCATAGGCGGTGCCAATCACCGCAATGATAGCCGCCCCGAGAATACCGATAGCCAGTGACGTTCGCCCGCCATAAAACATGATGGAATACAAATCACGCCCCAACGCATCAGTACCAAAGTAGAACTCGCCGTTAGGTGGTGTATTCAATGCCGTGAGGTAAAAACCAGCCGGGTCATGGTTAGCCACCCAGGGTGCCAGCAGACAACCGGTTACAATCAGTCCCAAAATCAACATGGACACAACCGGCTTTTTCCTATGCGGAATCTTTCTATGATTTTTCTTGTTCTGAATCTTCTCATCATAAACTGTGGCACCTACAACGGTGAAGAGCTCATTTGCCGTTCCTGCTCCCTCTACCATCTTACCGCCTCCATATCCTTCATGCGCGGGTCAATTTCTTCATTGATGGTCTGTGCCAGAAAGCTGCTGACAAACACAGCCAATCCGGTGATCAGTACCGTAACCATCAGCAGGTTATAATCGTGATACTTGGCGCTCTCCACAGCCAGATTGCCAATGCCCGGATAATTGAACACCGCCTCCACAACAACTGTTCCCCCGGTGATATG
>NZ_JAILPX010000014.1 GCF_024699275.1 Selenomonas sp. | reverse complement strand
GCTTTGTGGAGCTCATCGGTCAGTTCTTTGCCTGCCCAGGCAATCCGGTCTTTTATCTTCTTGTTTACATGGTAGGAATCCATAAAATGCTCATGTCTTTTAGTCCTGCCAAGGATTTCTTCAAAAACGGACTGGGTATAGACGGGGCCGCCGTCACTATTGCTCATCACTATGGTCTTGCTTAAATCGTAATGCATGGACAGGTAATCCGTCATGGCTTTGACTGCTTTCCTATGATCAAAGTCTGCGATATAGTGCGTTCCCACCAATTCACGGTCTATTGCCTCAAGGGCCTCGCTTACCATTCTGCACGCCATTGACTCGAAATATTTTCTCAGCCTATCTTCTCGGTCAATATTATTAGTGGCGGTCTTTACTATATTGATTATTTCTGTTAAAATATTGTTCATGGGAATCCTGTTTCTTGTGTTTTTAGTGCATACACCATGATACAGGGTTTCCTTTTCTATTGCAAACAATCGACCGAGAAATATTTTACACTAAGGCCACCTTTCCTTGGAAGAACGCGGCATGATTCAGGCGCTTCATCGGCAAGGATTATCGCTCCGCAGAATCGCTGCTGAAGTCGGCTGTGCTCACACAACTGTATTTTACGAACTCCGACGTGGTACACCGGTGCGTAAAAGCAGCCGCGGTCGTACTCCGCAGTACACGGCAAAATGACAATTACTTGCCCCTGTAAAAATGCAGGGGTAATTAAATAAATTTGATACTACCGATTAAATTCTAGTGGTAGTCAAGTGGTAGTCAAATTTCAAAAAATGAACAACAAAAAAGGCCCCGTGAAAATCTCACGAGGCCTTGATTTACAAGTGGTGCCGGTGATCGGACTTGAACCGATACGTTGTTGCCAACGGCAGATTTTGAGTCTGCTGCGTCTGCCAATTCCGCCACACCGGCGTTAGCAACTCTGTGTTGCTGACAGATAATATATTAACAGATATATCCGCCCTTGTCAAATCTTTTTTTCACTTTTATTAAAAAAACTTTCATGCAGGTTTCAGAATTTGAATCGAGCACTCTCCTGCTGGAGCTCTTCGGCCATATTAGCCAGTCTATGGCTGGAAGCAGCCAGTTCTTCCATGGATGCAGATTGTTCCTCCGTAGCCGCCGAAATCGAAGCGATATTCTGGGTGATCTGTTTGGTGGTTTCCTCCACATCCTCAGCATCCCGCAATACACTTACACCGTCATCGGCCACCTTAGCAGCACGTTGTTCCGCATCTTTAATGAGGGTATCCACTTCTTCAATATGAGCAGCAATCTGGCGGAATTTTTCACCGGCATCGATTACCTTACGGCCACTGGTGCTGACCTGTTCGGTACCAGCGTTCATGGATTCCACGGCCCGCTTGGTCACCTGCTGTACCCCGCTGATCATCTGGGCAATTTCCGTAGCTGCTTCCGAAGACTGCTCAGCCAGCTTCCGTACTTCATCTGCCACCACAGAGAACCCGCGCCCCTGTTCTCCAGCCCGGGCTGCCTCAATGGCGGCGTTAAGGGCCAGCAGGTTTGTCTGTTCTGCAATGCTCTGGATGGTATTGATGATTTCCCCAATCTGCTCGGAGCTCTTACCTAACTCATCGACATTCTTTGCAGATTCCACCACGGTCTTATGGGCAATCTTCATCTGCTCCACAGCCCCTTCGATGGCAGATACACCTTCTTTGGCGGCAGCACCTGCCATACTGGAGGTCTTGCTGATATTGGCGGATTTTTCGGCAATGCCATTGACGTGTTCCGTCATTTCCCGGATATTGCCCACCACGTTATCCATGGTGTCACTCTGATGACTGGCAGCTTCTGCAATATCCCCTACCTGTTCGGCCACATGGGTAATGGTTTCCGCCACCTGTTCCACGCCGCCAGACATTTGCCCCGAGGAATTGGAAACCTCGTCTGCACTGCCCTTAATCTGTTTGAGCAGATTAGTGAGTTCCTTGGTCATGGTATGGAAGGAACGGGACAGATTGCCGATTTCATCATCGGATTCCACCGTCACATCCGTATCCCGCAAATCGCCATCGGCCAGCCGTTCAGCAGAGGACTGCAAGCCCCGCAACGGAGATACGATCATATTGGAAATAGTATAAGTAGCAAAGAATAGCAGCACCAGTGCCACCACCAGGACACCTGCCAAAATCATACGCATATGATTTACGCTGGCCATCAGCTGGGAACGGTCCACAACGGTCAGATATTTATAGCCAGTAGTTTCGGATACGTACGCATTGACCATCTTCGTGGTACCGTCCAGGGAAATCTCCTGTAACCCCTTGGTTGCCGTATTCACGCTGGCCAAATCCCCCAGCTCCGATTCCGACAATTTTTTGAAGTCCGCTTCAGGATGCTTAGGATCGGCGATAATTACATCATCTGCATCCAGCATCATAATATAACCAGTCTGACCGATTTTGATGCCGGAAATCATATCCGTAACAACGGGCAGATCGATATTCAACCCCAAAACGCCTAGAGGTTCTCCCGTCATACTCTTAACTGTAGCAAAGATACCAACAGTGGGCGTACCCTTGGAAGTCTTAAAGGGTTTTGTGATGCGCACCTTGTTTACATCAGCCATACTATCCTTAAACCAGCTTCTGGCCCGGGAATCATAGCCTTTTTTTCGCTTGACTGCCGGATACTGCAGGTAACCACCATCTGCGGTACCATAGCTGACTACCGACACACTTTCCTTATTGGCTTCTCCAAAGCGCTGAAACAACTGATAGGCGGCCAGTTCAAAGCCACCCTTAGCCTGGGGATCCATGACGATATTACCATCTGATGATGCCGTTGCCATTACCCCTTCATCCATGTAGCGGGTAATCTCACCACCATTGCGCAATACCGGATCATTGGCCATGTTGATCAACCCATCCCGCAGGCCATTCAAGAATAAATTCATGGCATTGTCCACTTGGGTAGATTGCAGAACGGTTTCCTCCTCAAAGTTTGCCATTTCATTGCTGGTAATCACCCGATCCAATACGATACCCAATACCAGCATAATAACGATAAATAACCCGGAAACCGACACCATAATTTTCTGCTTGACATTCAGTCTGTCCAATAGACCACTCATTTTCCTTCATCTCCTCTTCTCTTAAGCACTTTTCCCATCCTTAGTCTTTAGTACCCATTGTTGATATACGCCAAAGGAGCGAAATTTTCCTGCTGGATTTTATCCATTTCAGAAAATTTCGCTTCTTGATTCAATCTCTATGCGCTGCTAAAAATGCCTGGTCTTTATCTGTAAGCGAAGCCTTCTTCAATAGGTCCGGCCGATACTTTTTCGTCACCAGCAGGGATTGCTCCCGGCGCCACTGACGAATCTTGGCATGATCACCATTTAAGAGCACCTCTGGCACCTCCATGCCCTCAAATTCCCGGGGGCGGGTATACTGGGGAAATTCCAGCAGTCCCTCGTAAAAGGAATCCGTTGGTGCCGAATCCTCATGGCCCAAAACGCCAGGCAGCATCCTGGATACCGCATCGGTTATCACCATTGCCGGCAGTTCTCCCCCCGTCAAAACAAAATCACCGATGGAGATTGCCTCATCGGCTAGCTTGTAAATACGGGCATCAAAACCTTCGTAATGACCGCAGATGAAAACCAACTGATCATATCCCGCCAGCTCCTTGGCCTTGGCTTGATTGAATGTAGGTCCTGAAGGGTCCATAATCAAAACCCGACGGCTATCTGCGTATTCCTCGGTGCGGTTCAATACATCCCGCACCGCCTTATACATGGGTTCGGGCTTTAACACCATCCCCGCACCACCGCCAAAGGGACTGTCGTCCACATGATGGTGCTTATCCTCGGCAAAATCTCGAAAATTGGTAAAATGGATATCTAAGATTCCCTTATCCACCGCTCTTTTCGTGATGCTGGCACCAAAGGGACCGGAAAACATTTCCGGGAAGATGGTCACCATATCAATGCGCATCGGAAATCTCCTCAGGCATATCCACCACCATGCGTCCTCCCGGCACATCGATTTCCTTGACCACAGCCTTAAGTGCCGGAATCAAGAGTTCTCCACCATCGATGCGGCGGGCTTGATACACATCGTTGCTGCCGGTACGCAGTACATTTTCCACAGTGCCCAGTTCCTGTCCTGTTGGATCATATACCTTGAGGCCAATGATATCAAAAGTATAATACTCCCCTTCATTTAAGGGAGCCGCCTCACTGCGGTCCACCGTCAGGAGTTTCCCCGTAAGGCTCATGGCTGCTTCCCGGACAGGATATTCCTTAAACTTCATCAGCACATACTGCTTATGATACTTACAGCTTTCAATATGGAGCATCTCGCTGCCCACCATGACCTCCGTCATGGTTTCAAAGCGCTCCATGAAATCCGTCAGGGGAATAATCCGCATTTCCCCATGGATTCCATGGGGGGCACCCACTTTACCGATGGTAACCCGGTTCTTATCCCGCTTATTTTTTTTAGCTGCGAATGGCGATAACTTTGTCATCTTCTACCAGCACTTCCACATTCATGATCTCGCGCATATCGTCACCCACATGCACCTCTACCTGATGTTCCAGGGTGCCCTGTACGATTTCTGCACCGATAACCATATGTTCCATCTCTTCCTTGCGCGCTTCGGATTCCGCCTTAAATTGCAGGCGTTTCTGACGTTCTTCGCCAAAGTGGGCCTGAATAGCCTGATAACGCTGTACTTCTTCCACAGTGGGCTGCTCCGGATTAGCCGGCTGATTTTCCTGCAGTACGCGTTTCTGCTGAATGTCCATCTGCTGAAGCTCCAAATCCGTACGCTTAATCGCTTCATCCAGATCCGTCAAAATCTTGTTCTTGAGTTTCTCTGTTAATTTTGCCTTAATAGTAACCGGCACTTTCAGTGAAATAGAATCCATGACAGTTCCTCTTTTCTTTTCATAAGTATGCAAAAAACGGCAAGACACCGAAAAGGTAATCCTGCCGCTTTTCATTTAAATAATCTCAACCGTGACTTTCGTATTTTCCCGAGTGGCCGCGGCTTTGACCACGGTACGCAGAGCCTTGGCAATGCGCCCCTGACGGCCGATGACCTTACCCATGTCATCTTCCGCCACATGGAGACTGAGCACGGTCTGCCCATCCTCCTGCCGTGAAGAAACCTCCACAGCCTCTGGATGCTCCACCAGGGATTTGGCGATTACTGCAACAAGTTTTTCCATGTCGCTCTCTCCAATTACTTCTTCTTGGATTCAGCGAACTTGGCCATAATGCCCTGCTTGCTGAACAGATTTTTAACGGTATCGGTCGGCTGAGCACCTTTGTTCATCCAATCAAGAACCTTTGCTTCGTCGAGGTTAACGACTGCCGGCTGCTTGGAGGGATCGTAGTTACCGAGAATCTCGATGAAACGACCATCACGCGGAGCACGGGAATCAGCTACGACAACGCGGTAGAACGGGTTCTTCTTTGCACCCATACGGTTCAAACGAATCTTTACTGCCATGAAAATTCACCACCTTTCGCAAATAAAATGGATAAAACTTAACTAACGCATAAAAGGCATTTTGGGGAAATTCCCCAGATTGCCCAAAGCTCCCAAACCAGGGAAGCCCTTGCCCTTTTGCATTTTTTTCATCTTCTTCATCATCTTGCGCATTTCCGCAAATTGTTTCAACAACTTGTTGACATCCTGCACCCGGGTACCAGAACCCATGGCGATACGCTTGCGGCGGCTGCCGTTGATGATGCCGATATCGGCACGTTCCTTCGGCGTCATGGAGCGGATGATGGCCTCAATCTGGCGCATCTCTTTGCCATCCAGGTCAATATCCTGACCCTCCAGCTGCTTCTTTATGCCCCCCATGCCGGGAATCATGCCTAAGATATTTTCCAGCGAGCCAAGTTTCTTGACCTGCTGCATCTGGGATAGGAAGTCATCCAAGGTAAATTCATCCTTGCGCAGCTTCTTCTCCATCTTCTTGGCTTCTTCCATATCGAAGGTCTGCTGGGCTTTTTCCACCAGGGAAAGCACATCGCCCATGCCCAAAATACGGGAAGCCATGCGGTCGGGATGAAAGGGCTGGAGCGCCTCCAGTTTTTCGCCCATACCGACAAATTTTATGGGAACATTGGTGACCGCTTTAACGGACAAAGCCGCACCACCGCGGGCATCGCCGTCCAGCTTCGTCATAATGACACCGTCTAAGCCAAGGTTATCGTTGAAGGTCTGCGCCACATTTACCGATTCCTGACCGGTCATGGCATCCACAACCAGCAGGATTTCATGGGGTTTAACCTCCGCCTTGATATCCCGCAACTCCTGCATCAGCGCTTCATCAATCTGCAGGCGGCCTGCCGTATCAATGATGATGACATCATTGGCATGGCTCTGGGAGTAAGCGATGGAAGACTTCGCGATGGTTACCGCGTCAGTACCTTCTTCCATGGAAAACACGGGGATATCGAGTTGCTTGCCCACCACCTGCAGCTGCTTGATGGCAGCTGGGCGATAGATATCGCAGGCAACCAGTAGGGGCCGTTTGCCCTGCTTCTTTAAGGACAAGCCCAATTTACCAGCGGAAGTGGTCTTACCAGCACCCTGCAAACCAGCCATCATGATGATGGTGGGTGGATTAGGACTCATGTTGATGCGGCTCTGGGTGCCTCCCATGAGGTTCGTGAGCTCTTCATCAACAATCTTGACCACCACCTGAGCCGGCGTCAGGGTTTCCAATATATCCTGACCAATGGCCCGTTCCTTAACGGTCTTAATGAAATTTTTAACGACCTTGAAGTTGACATCCGCTTCCAGAAGTGCCATTCGCACTTCCCGCATGGCTTCGTTGACATCATCCTCCGTCAGCTTGCCATGTCCTCGGAGCTTCTTGAATGTCTCCTGTAAACGGTCGGATAAACTCTCAAATATCAAACGGATACCTCCTGACCGTGACCCTGACTAATGTAAGGTTCCAATCGGTCCAGGACCTCATCGACAGCCTTGGCATTGCCCGGCTGCTTTAGCCCTTTGATTGACTCGTAAATTCTCGCCAGTTCCTGACGCTCCTGTTGATAGCGGGCCGCCAGTCCCAGCTTCTGCTCATAGGATTCCATCGCCTTTTCACTGCGATGAATGTTATCGTAAACCGCCTGCCGGGATATGCCCAGCTCTTCTCCGATTTCCGATAAGGAAAAATCCTCGAACAGATGCAGGCGCAAGCATTCCTGCTGCTTCTCCGTCAGAAGCGCCCCATATAGGTCAAAAAGCGTGGACAAATATAAGAACTGCTCCATCACGGCTATCACCTGCTTCATTATTAAGTGCCAAGGTTTTCTCCTTGACATAGGCTATTATAACGAAGGAGCTATAGCCTGTCAAGTGTTTTTCCTTGGCACCTATAAAAAATTTCAGATTTTCACGTATTCTGAGCCCATTTCCTGTATCTTTTGCCCATCGGCTTCCAGTGCCGCTGCTAAATCATAAGCTGTTCCGTTATAGTCCAGATCAACGGTAGTATTGCCAAAGGATGCAGCCCGCACATACGCATGATTAACGCCGGGAACAGTCTCTAAATAATTAGTGATTTCACCAACACTTCCCCATTTGCCTTGCGTAACAATCAGGGTAACGTGCTGACTGGGATTGGCCGCTTTATTGAGAGCTGCTTCGCCCACCGCTTTGGCTATTCCGGCGGCTGCCGCCTGCAGGGCTTCATTTTCTGCCTCCATGCTGCGGCGCTGGGATTTGCCATGAAAATTACCGGCGTAGATAACTTCGCCATTGTTGGTATTTACCATACGCACCGCAACGACTGCCGCAGCTTTCTTCAGGTGAGCCAGCTGGGGCAGTGGGGCATAATCCGCTATACTGCTGGTGGTCATATCCACCTGAACCGTTACCAGATAATCCACCGGGGACTGTATCTTAAGGCTTTGCCAAAGGAACTTATCCCCGGAAAACTGGGCCGCCAGCAGCTGCCGCCGTTGAACGGAAGAAATCTGTCCCATATCCACTACCCGGGAGAAACCTTGACCGGTAAGGCCACTGATGACCGCGTTTTCCACGACAGGATAAGCTCGGCCCTGCCGGTCTGCAGCCAGCACCCCAATGCGAGGGTCCTGCATATTCATGCCAATGACGGCTTTTTTCTGAGCCAGTGTCCCCAAGGCTGCCGTCAGTTTCTGCTCCTGTACATCGGCCTGTACTTTCGCCGTATGGATGCCATTGACCGCTTTGTGTTCCAGCAGCTTATAGCTCTTGATATACCCTTCCGACTGGGTATAAATCCGGTCATTGATCAGCCGGTAATTCTGCACATAGCTGCGGCTGTCCACCAGGACGCCAATCTGCTGTTCAATAGCCTGCCGCAGAGCCGCTTTCACTGCCGCCCGCTCAGAACTTCCCTGACCGGTCACCGTAACCATGGCAGCTTCCCCCACAGGCAGCCCGGCAAGCATGCCAGCCAGCAGCCACATGGCCATAAAATATCCTTGTTTCATCCCACTCACCGCCTTTTCCTTATTTTAGCATTTGCCCACATCGATGTAAATAATACAGCAAAAGCACCGACAATCCTAAAATCATCGGTGCTTTTGCCCTTTATTCTTCCTGCTGATGGGATTCTTCCAAGGTTTTAAGTTCTGCATCCCGTTCCGCCACTGGCTGCTTTACGGTCAGCATCATGGCATCACCGAAGGAGAAGAACCGATATTTCATCTCTACGGCTTTCTTATAGGCCTCCAGAACGAACTCCCGGCCAGCAAAGGCGCTGATTAACATAATCAACGTGGATTTTGGCAAATGGAAATTGGTGATGATGGCATCCACAATCTTGAAGTCATAGCCCGGATAAATGAAAATCTGGGTCCAGCCGCTCTTAGCGGAAATCTCTCCCACACCATCAGCCGCCGATTCCAGAGTGCGGATACTGGTGGTGCCTACGGCAATGACGCGATGACCAGCCTTTTTCGTATCCATGATGAGCTGGGCCGTTTCCTCGGGCACATGATAGAACTCCTTGTGCATATCGTGCTTCTGGATATCTTCCACATTGACGGGGCGGAATGTCCCCAAACCAACATGGAGGGTAACAAAGCCTAAGTTTACCCCCATATCCTTGAGTTCCTGCATCTGTTCCTTGGTAAAATGCAAGCCAGCCGTAGGCGCTGCCGCTGACCCCTGCTCCCGGTTGTACACCGTTTGGTAGCGTTCACTATCCTCCAGTTTTTCGTGGATATAGGGAGGAAGCGGCGTTTCCCCCAAACGGTCTAAGATCTCTTCAAAAATGCCCTCATATTGGAATTCCACAATGCGGCCGCCAAAATCCGTATGATCCATGACCACGCAGCTGAGCTCATCCCCGAAGTTGATCTTATAGCCCGGCTTGGCCTTTTTGCCCGGCTTTACCAGGGTTTCCCACCGATTGGCATCCAAACGCCGCAGCAGGAATACTTCCACCTTGCCCCCAGTCTGGTCCCGATGACCAATCAGACGGGCAGGCATAACCCGGGTATCGTTAAAGATCAAGGTATCGCCCGGTTCCACATACTCCTTAAGGTCATAGAAATGACGATGCTCCATGGTCTTTTCCACCGGATTCAGCACCATCAGCCGGGAAGAGTTCCGCGGCTCCACCGGTACCTGAGCAATCCGTTCTTCTGGCAGTTCATAATCAAAATCCGAAAGTAATAACATGATTCAATCCTTCTATATCAATATAATTTTTTCAGTTCAGCACCTTGATAGTAGTGGTGCAAAATTCTCTGATAATCCCAGTGCTCGCTGTCGGCGTAGGCCTTGGCCCCATATTGGGACATGCCCAGCCCATGGCCCCAGCCATAGCCCTGAATGAAGATTACATGACGATTCAAGCTCATGGAAAAGAGGGTACTCTTAAGCCCCAGCATATTGCGCAAGTCATTGCCCGTCATGGTGGCCATGCCACGCTTGCCCACAAAGGTGACCTTCTTTACCCGGCCGGAAATGGTGCGGTCCCTGCCAGCCTTGCCAATCTTGATGGGGGAAAGCTCAACCTTCTTCAAGTCACCGATATTCTTGCCCCGCTTGGCTAAAAGTTCGCTGAACTTCTGGGCCGTGATATTCTTCTCCCAGGGATAGGTCTTTGTCCGCACTTCCTTCGCCGCCCGCAGGCAATCCACCCGGCCACCCCATACATCCTCACTGTTTTCCGTCATGCCGCCGGAATCCGTATGGAACATGGCATCCACCAAAGCGCCCCGATACTGCAAGACTTCGCCATAAGTGGCCTTGATGGCCTGATTGGCCGCTGCCCGTTCCACTGCTACACCACCATACTGCTGGCAGTGGGTGGTGGCACAGACATCAAAGCCCTCCTTTGCATGGCGCTTGCGCTGCCGCAGAGCATAGGTTCGGGCCGCCACAGCCTGGGCTTTGACCGCTTCTGGATTCCATTCAGCAGGCATTTCCTCCGGCACCACTCCCTGTAGATATTCCTCCACAGGCACCCGATTGATGAGCTGCAGGCTGCCCTTGTGGGGCACCAGCCGCAAAGCCCCGCGATAGGACTTGTTGTCATAGGTGCTGACCAATTTCGCCAAATTGCGCTCATCCTCCACCGTAAGCTCCAAGGTAGAGGCATCTGCTTTCCTTAGTTTCTTGCCGTTGAGTTCCCAGCCTTTGTCCCCAAAGGTAAGGGTGGCAAATTCTTTAGCCTTCCCTTTCCAGACCACTTTTTTATTGTCCAGTCTTTTCAAAACCACCGGCCTATTCCCGGACAGGCGCAAGGTTGTGCTCTTCGTCCCCAGGGAAACCAATAGTTCCGGCTGCCAGGCCGCTTCGGCAAAACCGACTGTGGACAGCAGCAGGAAGCATACGCTCAACAGCACCAACAACTGCTTTTTCATCACGCCAGCACTCCCTCCTTGGCCTTGGCTTCTGCTTCCAGCCGTGCACGTTTTTTCGCCTTATTTTCCTTCTTGCGCTGCTTGCGGATAGCCTTGCTATACCGTTCCTCTTCACTGAAAATACAGCCGCAATAGGGCTGGCGATAGAGCTCCAGTTCGTGGCTGATATCAATGCCCTCCTGCCAGCCGGGACGGAAGTCTTCATAATAGAACTTTACGCCATACTGCTGGGCAAATTTTTCTGCTGTCCGCTTCATTAGATCGTGCTGCTGATAGATGCTGTAAAACAGGGTGGAGGTAAAGGCCTCAAAACCGTGTTCTGCCGCGAAACGGGCCGCTTCCTCCAAACGCCAGGTATAGCACATGGTACAACGGCCATTGGGCATCGCTTCTGCTGGCAGCGCTTTTTTCAGGAAATCCCGCAAACGGTAATTTTCATCGGCGAAAAATTCCATCTGCACCTTTTCTGCAAACTCCCGGGCTGTAACCAACCGCTGTTCCCATTCCTTATAGGGATGAATGTTGGGATTGAAGAAATAGCCTACCGGTTCAATGCCATCTGCCCGCAGTTTTTTCACCGGATAACAGGAGCAAGGTCCGCAGCACATATGTAACAATAACTTCATAATATTCTCCTATTCGGGATAAGCAATGCCCAAATGTTCATAACCGGCCTTCGTGACCACACGCCCCCTGGGGGTACGGTTGATAAAGCCCAGCTGAATCAAAAAGGGCTCAAACACATCCTCCACCGTATCCGTGCTCTCACTGATGGCTGCCGCCAGCGTATCTAAGCCCACCGGACCACCACCAAATTTCTTGATCATGGTGAGAAGCATCCGCCGGTCCGTATGGTCAAGGCCTGCCTTATCCACTTCCAACAAGGTCAAAGCCTTGTCCGCAATCTCATCGGTAATCCTGTCCTGCCCCTCATACTGCGCCACATCCCGCACCCGCTTCAGGAGACGGTTGGCAATACGGGGGGTGCCCCGGGAACGGCGGGCAATCTCCAAAGCGCCTTTATCTTCAATGGGAATCTCTAAAATCTCTGCAGCCCGCTTGACAATCGTCACCAAGGCCTCCGGCGTATAATACTCCAGACGGGAGATGATGCCAAAACGATCCCTTAGCGGCGCAGCCAAGGCACCTGCCTTGGTGGTCGCCCCAATCAGGGTAAAGGGGGCAATATCCAAACGAATGGACCGGGCACTGGGTCCCTTGCCAATGATGATATCTAAGGCAAAATCCTCCATGGCAGAGTAAAGAACCTCCTCTACGCTGCGGGATAAACGATGAATCTCATCGATAAAGAGCACATCATGCTCCTGCAGATTCGTAAGCAGAGCTGCCAAATCTCCCTGCCGCTCAATGGCAGGGCCGGAGGTCTGCCGAAAGTTTACCCCCATTTCGTTGGCAATGATTCCCGCCAGCGTGGTTTTGCCCAATCCCGGTGGCCCATAAAGCAGTACATGATCCAAAGCATCCCCCCGGTTCATGGCCGCCTGAATGAAAATCTCCAGATTCTGCTTGGCCTTATCCTGACCAATGTATTCGTTCAGCTTGCGGGGTCGCAGGCTGTACTGCCAGTCATCAATCCGCTGTTCATCCATGGCCACAATGCGGCCATCATCGATATTCATGTTGTTGAAATCTTCTTCAGCCAAGCCTCACCCCTCCTTAAAATTTGTTCAGCTGCTTCAGTGCCAGCTTGATGATTTCTTCCGTTGACTTACATTTTGTGGCTTTTTTCAAAATCGGTGCAATCTCCGCCTGGCTATATCCCAAAGCAACCAATGCTGCCTGGGCTTCGCTGATCATATCATCCCCCAGGGGACCTTCCATTTCCAGTGTCAGCACTTCATCATCACCATCAGCAGCAAAGCCTACCTTATCTTTCAGTTCCAGAATCAACCGTTCAGCTGATTTCTTGCCAATGCCGGGCAATTTTGTCAGCACCGTGGCCTGCTTATTCTGAATGGCCTTGCACAAGCCATCCACCGTGATGGCAGATAAAATCCCCAGCGCCACCTTGGGGCCAATCCCCGAAACACCAATAAGCAGCTGGAAAATATCGTATTCTTCCTCGCTGGCAAAGCCATAAAGGGTAATGCCATCCTGATAGACATTCATATAGGTAAAGAGCTGGGTTTCTTCCTTAAGCCGCAGCTTGTTCCGGGTAGAACCCGCCACAAACACCCGATAGCCCACACCATTTACATCCAGCAGGCAGTAATCCGTCTTTAACGCCGCCACCTGCCCCCGTAAAAATCCAATCATGAAAAGGTTCACTCCAATATCGCAAAGAAAACTTGTAACCTTATTAGTATAGCATGGATGACAAGGGGCTGACTAGTCGAAAAATGACCAGTCAACCGCATCCTTCTACTTAACCTTCATAAAATAATTTGTTCTAAACTTAATTTTTCTTTAATAATTTTATAATCGTATTTTAATGGTATCTATATACTTAATCATCAGTTAATAAACTATCTATATTTTATTAATCATTTAATTTCTAATAATTTGCTCATATTCAAGATAACTATTATAATACCAATCGGAATACTTTATCATTGATCTAGGGAGGATATTTTTATGGAAAACACAACGGAAACACAGACACCAGTACAGGTAGTCATCACAAAATCCGAGAAAAACATGGGCCTTTCCATCGTGCTGACTGCTCTCTTTGGCCCCTTGGGCCTCTTCTACTCATCCATCATCGGCGGTTTTATCATGTTGGTCATCTCCTTCGTGGGCGCACTCATCACATTAGGCGTAAGTCTTATCATAACCTGGCCCTTATGCATTCTTTGGGCTTACCTTTCCACTAAACGCTATAATGCTAAACTCTCAGCGGCCACCACAAACCTATAAGGAAAATAAGCATAACAAGAGGGGCTGACCTGTGACTGGTCAGCCCCTCTTTTTAGGCTTCTTCTTTTTGCAAAGCTTCAATACCCTGCTTGAATTCATCCATGGACAATGTAAAGTAGGATAACTCCTGCAAGATGCCATAGACTTCCTGCTGGGATTTGGCCTGATCCAATCGCTCGGTCAAGCTTTCCTCCGTCAGCGCATGCAGCAGCATATGTTTAATTTCTGCTATTTCCATTACACAGCCGCCTTATCCTTGATTTCATCATCATCAGTCAGACGAGCATCATACTCTGGCTGATTTTCGAAGATAATGGTAGGTGCCAAATAGAACCCATTGAACCGCGTGGCACTGACACTGGTATAGGAACCCATTTCCGTCACCAGCACCTTATCGCCAATGGATAGCTCCGGCGCGGGAAAATCCCGGTAAAGAACATCGATGCCATCGCAGCTGGGACCGCCAAAGGTGGCCGGACGCTTCTTCCCCTTGCCAAAGCAATGCAAAGGATAAGTCCAGTGATCATACATCATGCCGGAAAAGCAGCCATAGATTCCTTCATCCAAAATATACCAAGGATTCTCCCCGCGCTTTTTGGTACCAATAACGGAGGCCACCAGGTTGACCGCCGTACCGCACATATAGCGCCCCGGTTCAGTCCAGACCGCCGTATCCGGGAACAGACGGTCAATCTGTTTATTGATGGCTTCCATCATGGCCGCCAAATCCACATTAAGACCCTCCGCATCAGGAATGGGGAACCCGCCGCCGATATCAAGATCCGTCAGATGCATGCCCAATTTCTCGGCTTCATCAAAGAGCTTGCGGGCAACCAGCAAGGCCTCCTCATAGGCAGCAGTAGACAGGGACTGGCTCCCCACATGGAAGCAGATGCCCATGGCATGCAGCCCCGCCTGCTGCGCAGCCTGCAGGAGGTCAAGTGCTTCCTCCACCGGCGCACCGAACTTGGTATTCAGATCCACCAGCGCCTTGTTATTGCGCACCGCAATGCGCACCAATACATCTGCTCCCGGTACCGCCTTGGCCATCTTGTCAATTTCTGACGGGTCATCAAATGTAAAGCGGCGCACGTTATACTCCGCTGCTGCCTTAAGACCACGGTCATCCTTTACCGGATTGGCATATATCATTTGCGAACCATCTACGCCCAGCTCATGGAGAATATCCATTTCTCCTGCCGAGGCCACATCAAAGTGAGACCCTAAACCTGCCAGCAAGGACAAAATCTCCGGCGTAGGATTCGCCTTCATCGCATAAAACACCCCAGCCCTGGGCAAATGGCGGCGCATAAACTGGTAGTTTTCCTCAACCTTGTCCAGTGAAGCCACCAAAAAGGGCGTTGGGAAACGCTCCGACAGCGTTTTTACTTCTTTTTCGTTAAGTCTGAAATTTTTCATAACACAACCCATTCCAATTTTTATTTAGGACGAAGCACCAACCGTTCATCCTATAGGCTACATTGTAATATATCCACTATAATTCCACAACCAAAAATCAAGAGAAAAGCGCTTTTTTCGCAAATTTTGGCAGGAAGTGCATGACGGGTAAAATTTTTTCTGACCTGTCAAGTAAAAATACTTGCACCCCCTCCCTTTTTATGCTAAAATACCATTATTGTGTGTTAGGAGCAGTAGGCTCCCACAGGTTTAAGGAGGTGTAACACATGGCAAGTGTTTGCGAAATCTGCGCTAAAGGCGAACTGTCTGGCAACAATGTCAGCCATTCCCACTTGAAGACGAGACGCACTTGGAAGCCGAACATCCAGCGTGTACGCGCTGTTGTTGAAGGCGAAGTAAAACGTGTCAACGTCTGCACGCGTTGCCTGCGTTCTGGTAAGGTTCAGCGTGCCCTTTAATTTGCGCATAAATATCACCAAAAGCTGATATATCATAAAATAACCCTATCGCAGTTGCGGTAGGGTTATTTTATATGCTAAACTAA
>NZ_JAILPX010000143.1 GCF_024699275.1 Selenomonas sp. | reverse complement strand
CATGAAGCCGCCGTGAAAGGGCGGTGTCTTAACCACTTGACCAACGCGCCATGGCTCCCCGAGCAGGATTCGAACCTGCGACATATGGATTAACAGTCCACCGTTCTACCGGCTGAACTATCGGGGAATTCCTTGGTGTGTGTCACCAACGAAAATTATTATACGATATCTTTTGCAATAATGCAACCCCTTTTTTAACTTTTTTTCAAAAAAAGTTAAATTATTTTTTTCACCTGTAAAAATACGGCGATACCGCTGTCGTTATTACTGCTTGTGACAGCCTTGGCCACAGCTTTCACATCCTGCGGAGCATTGCCCATAGCTACACTCATGCCCGTATACTGCAGCATAGCCAGGTCGTTGTAGTTGTCGCCAAAGGAAAGGGCCTCCGCCTTATCTAAGCCGTAATGCTTCAGAAGTACCTCGATGCCCACTGCCTTGGACACGGCCCCGTCCATGATTTCCAGTAAAATATCCGAGGAACGAGCTACCTGGAACTGCGGATAATGCTGCTGTAAATATTTTTCGGCTGCCGCACAATCCGCAGGCTCTGCCATCAACAAAATTTTATGGGGAAGTATGCCACCCGCCAGCAGCTCATCAAAATCGGCCAGTTCCGCACTGGCCGAGGTAATCGCCTCTTCCCGGCACACTCGGGCATCGCTCTTATCCGTCACATACCATTGGTGACCGCTATAAAAATTCACCGTCACCTTAGGAAAAGCTACAGCAACATCCCTCAGTAGCTGCTGCACCATATCCTTTTCCATATAGACGCTGGCCAGTTCCTGCCCTTCTCTGTCCAGCACATAAGCGCCACTGTAACAGATGATGGGCATCTTTATGCCAATATCATCGGTAATGGGATAAATGGCCTCCGGCATCCGCGCCGACACCAGTACAAAAGGAATATCCCGCGCCACCAGACTCCGGATAGCCTCCTTATTTTGACCAGTCACCTCATGTTGACTGGTCAAAACCGTCCCGTCAATATCCGAAAACACAATCTTCACATTAGACATAATAACCCCTCCAAAGATATTATGCCATATTCCCAGGGATTATAGCAATCAAATTCTGTCCCGCTTCACATCTTCTGCAATAAGTTCCTCCAAGCGCCCCACGGTCATGTCCTTTTCGGAGTAGACGGTAATACCATGCTTCTGCAGCAGGGCAGTGGTAACCCCCTGTCCCTTGATCTTCTTGCCGTCAAAGTTACCACCGTGTATTTTCTTGACGCCGCAGGATGGGCTGCCTTCCTTGAGAATGGCCACCTTCGCATTGTAGGCCTCGGCAATCTTCAGCACCTTGTCCGCCCCCATCAGCAGATACTTGGTGGTATCCATGCCGTTCTCATCCATAGCCCGGGCTTTTCCGGAAAGGACTTTCTTTCCCGTGCCATTCTGTATCTCCATAGCCGGTCTGGGACAGGGAAGCATAGCAAAACATTCGGGGCAGACAGCGATAAACCGGCCCCGTTCATTATACTTCAACAGTAAATCATGGGTGTTCGTCCCTCCACTGAATTTCACCTTATGGCCCAGCAAACAGGCACTTACCAGAATCATCGTCGATACCCCTTTCTCCCAAACACACACATATTTATGCCTAATCTCTTCGCCAAAGACTCCAAAGAATCCTCTTCCAACTCCCGCCCGGCATGAAGGGGAATTGCCGCACAAGTCCGCGCATCATCCATGGCATTATGATGCTGGAAGTCAATCTGTAAATACGTACCCACCGTGTCCAGTTTATGGTTTTCCAAAAAGGGCCATGCTTTGCGGGCAATCGCCACGGTATCACAATAGGCAAACTCCGGTGCCCGCAAGCCTGCATCAGCCAGACAGGCGCTCAATACCCCCATATCGAAACGGGCATTGTGCGCCACCACCAGTTTTCCTTCCAAATGACGCTTAAGCTCTGGCCAAATTTCCGCAAAAACAGGTGCCCCCTGCGTATCCTTAGGCGTAATACCATGAATCTGTACATTGAAATAATTGTACTTATTCATTGGAGGCTGAATCAGCGTGTAGTATACATCCTTCATCTTGCCATCTTCCACAGCAGTAACGGCCACACTGCAGGCCGAATTACGACAACCCGTAGCCGTCTCAAAATCAATGGCGGCAAAATTCATCATAAATCAATCGTTCCTTCTTGCTTAAAAATTATAAATCACATAAATTAAATTAAAAATGGACAAATCCACCTCGGCTTCACGCCAAGGTGGATCCCCAACATATATATTCTTTTTCAAATATTACTTGCGTTTGCTCTGCAGATACTCATCAATGGCAGCAGCCGCCTTGCGACCAGCCCCCATAGCCAGAATAACCGTCGCCGCACCAGTAACGATATCGCCACCAGCAAAAACCCCTTCTTTGGATGTTGCACCGGTTTCTTCATCTGCAGCAATATTGCCGCGTTTCGTAGTGTCCAGTCCCGGAGTGGTCTGGGAAATGATGGGATTCGGCCCCGTACCAATGGACACGATAACCGTTTCCACTTCCAAATCAAACTCTGAACCAGCGATTGCCACCGGACGACGACGCCCGGATTCATCCGGCTCCCCTAATTCCATCTTAATGCAGCGCATGCCGTTCACCCAGCCGTTTTCATCCCCAAGAATTTCCACCGGGTTGTTGAGGAGCTTGAATTCAATGCCCTCTTCTTTAGCATGTTCCACTTCTTCCTTACGTGCAGGAAGTTCCGCCTCACTGCGGCGGTAAACGATATATACCTTCTCTGCACCGAGCCGCAGTGCCGTACGGGCAGCATCCATAGCTACATTGCCGCCGCCAATAACGGCTACATGTTTGCCAATCTTAATGGGCGTTGCATATTCTGGGAATTTATAAGCTTTCATAAGGTTACAGCGGGTCAGGAATTCATTAGCAGAATACACCCCGCTGAGACTTTCTCCTGGAATCCCCTGAAAGCGGGGCAGTCCGGCGCCAGTGCCGATAAATACCGCATCAAAGCCTTCCTCTTCCATGAGCTCATCCACCGTAAACAAACGGCCAGCCACAGAGTTTAATTCGAACTTCACGCCCAATTTAGCAATATTATCGATTTCCTTCTGGACCACACCATCCTTAGGCAGCCGGAACTCGGGAATACCGTAGGATAATACGCCGCCAGCTTTATGCAAGGCTTCAAACACCGTTACCTTATATCCCTTCTTGGCTAAATCGCCAGCACAGGACAAACCCGAAGGGCCAGAACCTATCACCGCCACCTTTTGAGCATCGTCAGCGTAAGCAATGGGCTTAACTTCTTCATTCTTCGCCATATAACGATCCGCCACAAAGCGTTCTAAACGACCAATGCCAACAGACTCACCCTTTTTAGCCAGTACGCAATACTTTTCACACTGATTTTCCTGGGGACATACACGGCCACAAACAGCAGGCAGAGCATTAGATTCCTTTATCTTTTCAATGGCACCATCAAAATCCCGTTCCTTGATCTTGCCAATAAATTCAGGGATATTTACCGATACAGGACACCCCTTGCGGCATTGCGGCACCTTGCAGTGCAGGCAGCGTTCTGCTTCAGCTACCGCCGTTTCCTCATCGTAGCCTAAAGCCACCTCGTCAAAGTTATGGGCACGGACTTTTGGATCCTGCACCGGCATTTCGTGTTTTTTCAAAGACAGAGCCATCGTTTATTTCCTCCCCAAACCAATGCGGCAAATATGGTCTTTTTCCTCAGCCTCCAGATCGCGGTACATGCGCTGTCGGCTCATGAGTTCAGGGAAATCCACCTTGTGACCGTCAAATTCCGGTCCATCTACGCAGGCAAACTTCGTTTCCTCGCCCACGGTTACGCGGCAACCACCGCACATACCTGTGCCATCCACCATGATGGGGTTCAGGCTGACCACCGTAGGAATCCCCAGTTCACGGGTAGCATCGGCAACGCTCTTCATCATGATCACCGGGCCGATAGCCGTAATCTGGGCAATCTTTTCCCCACGGTCCACTAATTCCTGAACGGCATACGTAACGAATCCCTTAATACCACGGGAACCATCATCGGTGGTGATGAGAATTTCATCGGTGACTTCGGACATCTCCTTTTCCATAATCAGGATGTCCTTGGTCTTGGCGCCCATAATGGCAATAACCTTGTTGCCTGCTTCCTTCATCGCCCGGGCAATGGGGAATGTGGGCGCTACACCGATGCCGCCGCCCACGACAACCACCGTACCATCAAACTTCTTGATCTCAGACGGCTGCCCCAAAGGACCAGCAAAATCTACAATCGTATCACCGGCTTCCTTGGCAGACAGCGCCATGGTAGAGGCACCGATAACCTGAAACACGATGTTGATGATGCCCTTTTCCCGATCAAAATTCGCAATGGTCAGCGGAATGCGCTCACCTTCCTCATCCACCCGCAAAATGATAAACTGACCGGCCAGACATTTTTTTGCCACCCGAGTGGCTTCAATATCCATGGAGAAGACGCTGGGAGACAGCTCTTCCTTTTTCAGAATCTTAAACATGATTCACTCTCCTACACACAATGAAAAATTTTACCAAACACCGCTCCACATCGAAAAGGATGGCACGGCCTTACTGAAAAGACTGCACCACTTGGCGCGATTCTGCAAGGGTTAACCGCGCAATCAAGCCAGCACACCTGCCAAGTACTCTTCCAAACCAGTCTTTATCGGCATCAGATAAACATTGGCATCCTGCTTACCTGCCAAATCCATGACCTGGCGGGAGAAATCCACACTCCATTCCATGTTCGGCGTAAAGCGCTTAGGGAAAATGACATTATTCTTACGTTCCCAATAGCTCTGCGAAGCTGCCGTCACCACCGGTGACACGCCCCAGTAGACATCCAACCCATCCAGCATATCCATATAGATGGATAAAAGCCGCAAATCAAAGAACGGCTGGGTAAAAAAGCCCGCTGCCCCTGCCTGCACCTTGCGGCGGGTACGATAAAGCTCATGACGCATGGAGCTGCGGTACTGATCAATGCCTGCATAAACCTTGACCTCAGGCATTTCCTGCCGGAACTTGCGAATAACATCTGTGGATTCCGTAGGATACACCTCATGGGTCATTCGTTGCGGAGGATCCCCCTGGACCACCAATACTTCCTTAATGCCCTTTTCCCGCAAATAATCCTTCATGGGCAGCTCTTTATCCAGGTCAATGTCCATAGCCCGAATATGGGGCATGGATGCAACAAAATACTCCTGCGCAATGGCCGAACCTTCCCAGCTGCGGGTATCAAACCGCAATAAATCCGGAATATTGATGACGTCAATCTTGCCCTCGTACTGCTTAAGAAGCTGTAACTCGCCGCGCAAGGTTTCCTCATCACGGGGAATCAGCTCCACGGATACACGTTTCATAGGCTGCCTCCAGACTATTTGTTCATTTGTAAACATAATAAGCTACATAAATATTATTGTAATGTCTTTTTTATGAAAATGCAAGCATTCAACCCCCGTCATTCCCCAAGAATTCTTCAAAATAAACGGAAAAAGAAAAAGCTCCTTAAGACAGATTCGCCACCGGCCTTAAGGAGTCTTATATCAACGGAACAGGCAATAAGCCCGCGCCTGTTTTGATTTTCTTTTCCCGTTAAATTTGCCCAATCATCTTGTGGGTTTGCGGAATCACCCGCACATCCTTAAGCTTCGTCAGCGCGTAATTCTGGCACATGAGGATTTTTTCTGGGCTGGCGGCCTGACAACCGCCGTAAGGGGTCACCGGCTGGATGATAAAGAGATTGTCCGGCGCTGTCTCAGCCACCAGGTCGATGGCCTTGCGGAATTCTTCTTCTGTGGTTTCCTCCGCCACCACCAATTTGATATAGAGGTCCTTGGCCTTGGCAATCTCGATAAACTTCCGATGCGCCTCCCACTGTGGCTGGCTCACGATACTGGGCAGTTTGATATCCATGCTGATGATATCGGTGATGTCAATAATGCTTTCCAGCTGTTTGTACAACGTGCCATTGGTTTCCAAAAAGACAGGCACATCTACTTTCTCAGCCACTTCCCGGATAAAGTCAGCATGCAGGAGCGGCTCTCCCCCCGTAAAGCTCACTGCCTGATGAGGCACCTCCTTGCAGAGACGATTGACTTCCATGGCTACCTGCTCGGCGGAACGGGGATTGGGGAGCTTGGCAAACTCCCGGCTGCCTGCATAGGTTTCCACTTCGCACTGGGAATGACTCCCTGGCGCATTCTCCGTGTCACAGTAACTGCAGTCCAGATTACAGCCCTCAAGACGAACGAATACCTGACGGCAGCCCACGTATTTTCCTTCCCCTTGAATAGAGGAAAAAATTTCAATCAGATTTTCTTTCATGGTTTAATCCCTCGTATAAGTCACGCTGGACTTCGGCGATTCAAAAACCGTTATGGCGGCAAGCTGACTGTCCCGCTGGAATATTTCATGACCGGAAAGCTCCTCGAAGATAATCCGGGAAAGATTTTCCGCCGTAGGATTTACACCCTCCTTAAAGGGTTCCAACTCATTCAGATAACGGTGGTCAAAGCGCTCCAAAGTCTCCTTCAAGGTCTGCTTAATCACCTTGAAATCCACCAACATCCCCAGCTCATCCAATTCCTTGCCTTTGACCACTGCTTCCACTACCCAGTTATGCCCATGCAGACGGGCACATTTGCCGGGATAACCATTTACATGATGGGCCGCCTCGAAGGCGCCCTCGACTTTTAACGTGTACATCGTTCAATTTCCTTTCCTTCATAAAGAAAAAACCTTCCCTTTTGGAGAAGGCTTATTTTTTTACTTCACAATATCCTTGGTATTCTTTACATTGCCCACAATATCGTTCATACTCATAGCCCTTGTATGTTTTGTATGGCTCCACTCGTGTTCGTTACGATGAATGAAGCCCAGGAAGATGATGGGAATCCATGAGTAAA
The DNA here is from genome assembly GCF_024699275.1 of Selenomonas sp. The sequence goes on along the minus strand of NZ_JAILPX010000143.1, from coordinate 51,174 downwards.
TGAACACAGGATAAAGCAGCATGTAAAGCCAGGATTTCCATTTTGCCCGAATTTTAATCAGGATGATCATCGGCAGAATGTACTGCCCCAGCATAATGGCGGTCATGAGCTGGGAGGGCATGAAGTTATAAATGTTGGTATAGAAGGGTGGGAACGCCAACTGAATGTAGCTGATGATGATGAAGATGGTCGAAATCATCAGGAAGTGCGGCTGCATCAGATAGATGCATTCATCCCACATACGGATATCCTTGTGCTTCCAGCCCGCCTTCAGCATCTTGGGAATGAAGCGGTTGCCCACATCGAACTGGCCTTGGGCCCAACGGCGGCGCTGATTCCAGGACTGCTTAAAGGTCAATGGCTTTTCATCGTAGATGATGGCATCATGTGCCCAGCTGGTCTTGATGCCTTCGGCCATACACTTCATGGTAAATTCCATATCTTCCGTAAGGCAGGTTGCCTGCCAGCCGTGGCGCTTCAATATTTCCATATCAAAGCACATGCCTGTACCGCCCAAGCAGGCCGAGAGACCGATATTGGACTTGGCCAGATGGGAGATATGGCAGATTACCCAAAAGGCAATGGCAAAGGTGCCGGCCACCCAGGTATCGTATGGATTCTTAGCATCCATATAGCACTGAATGACCTTATCGCCTTTGCAAAGGCGGTTGTTCATTTCCATTAGGAACTGGGGATGGACCAGATTGTCCGCATCAAAAACGCAGACTGCGTCATATTCCTTGTCCATCTTAAACAACCGATCAAACATCCAATCCAGAGCATAACCCTTGCTCTTTTTCGTCGGATGGGTGCGTTCATGGACAATAGCGCCGGCAGCAGCAGCTACCTGAGCGGTATTATCTTCGCAGTTATCCGCCACTACATGGATATCATACATATCCTTCGGATAATTGAGCTGACCTAAGTTTTCCACCAGCTGACCGATAACAGCCGATTCATTATGGGCCGCCACCACCAGAGCAAAGGTCTTTTTCGGTGTCTTGACCTTGTTTTCCTTCCGCCGCCACATGCCGCAGAAACCAATGATAAAGAAATACAGGGTAAAGAGAAAAATCAAAATCTGCATCGGCACCATGATGATGTCAAATGGATGTGTCAAAAATCATCAGCCTTCCTTTGCAAACAAAGCAATTACAGTGTTCAAAATACCTGCCGCTCCATAGGTACAGAATACAGCCACTGCCACGGCAGGAAGCAGTGCATCTTTGCCAAACCAAAGAATGGCGGCAAACATCACGAGCGCAAAAATTTTCGTAATCATATAGATGGGTTCTGCCCCATCTCCTTTGAAATTCGGGTAATGCACATGGCTGACCATCAGATAGCCAACAATTGCCATGATGACGGGATAGGCAACGCCAAAGCCCAGGGGATCAACGCCTAACACCACAAAAAGCAGTGTGGTCATCGCCACGATATTGCCCCCCGCAGGAATAGCCAAGCCCATGAAATAGCCATGCACCACATCCGCATTGACATTGAAGCGGGCCAACCGCCACATGCCACAAACAGCGAAAAGAATCACCACTGCCAAACCTAGCAGGCCATGATTCTGCAGGACAAATACCCAGGCCAGAAAAGCCGGTGCAATCCCAAAGGACCCCAAGTCACAAAGAGAGTCCATCTCCTTGCCCATCTCACTGGACACGCCAAAGAAGCGGGCTGTACGGCCATCAAGACCATCTGCCACCAGGGCCAGCAGAATAAACAGAGACCCCCAAATCAAATCCCCCTGGTAGGTGGAAAGTATCGAACACATCCCAAACACAAGATTCATTGATGTGCATAAATTCGGTAGAAAACGTCTGTAATCCATCAGTCTTTTATCCTCCCCAAAATCGTCTGGCCGCCGGTGACCTTCTGCCCTTTGGTTACGGTGACTTCTACATTTTTCGGCATAACCACTTCCAGGCAGGAACCGAATTTTATCATCCCATAGAGCTCGCCTTGCTTCATTTCATCATCCAAGGTCACAAAGGACACAATGCGACGGGCCAAAATGCCGGCAATCTGTTTCACACTGATGCGGATGCGTTCATTTTCTATACCCAGCACATGGTGTTCATTCTCAAAGCCCACAGTATCCTTATAAGCAGGACGAAAGCGGCCGCAAAAATACTTCTGCAGCTTGATTTTCCCGCGGATTGGACTGCGGTTCACATGGACATTGAATACGGACATAAAGATGACTACCTTATTACAAGGCTCCTTGACAAACTCATCACTCTCCATGGGCACAATATCCGTTACCGTCCCATCCGCAGGCGAGAGAATCACATCTTCATCCTGGGTAATTTCCCGTTTGGGATTACGAAAGAAATAACAAAAATAAAACATCAGTACGAGGGGAATCACCGCCGCATAGGGACTGATGGAAAAGCCCACTAAGAGCGCCAGAAAAAAACAGGCACCAATAAAGGGATAACCCTCGGAAATAATAGGAGTCAAGCTCCCACCTCCTGATAAAATCGATAAATCATCACGCACGACGCGATTTGTAATCATGCACCTTGAATACGAACTTCGGCAGTGCCAGCAAACGACCTGCACGTTTTGGCTGCAAAAGCCCACGGAACAGCCATTCCAATTTAGCTTTCTGCATCCAATAGGGCGCCCGCTTCATCACTCCTGCCATAACGTCCAGAGTACCACCCACGCCAATGGAAACGGGAACGCCCAGTTCCTGCAGATGGGCATGCAGCCATTTTTCCTGCTTAGGTACCCCTAATGCTGCCAGCAGCAGATCCGGTTTTGCTGCTTTGATTTCTTCGATGATGGCTGGCTCATCCTCTGGCTTGAAATAACCATCCCGGATACCAACAATCTCAATGCCAGGATACAGCGCTTCCGCTTTTGCCTTGGCCTTTTCTGCTACGCCAGGCGCAGAGCCAAAGAAGAACACTTTCTGCTTTTTGCTGGGAGCAATGCGCATCAACTCCTGCGCAAGATCATAGCCTGCTACCCGCTCCGGCATCTCATGTCCAAGATGATGGGCTGCCCATACCGTACCTGCCCCATCCGGAACCACCAACGCCGCTTCATTCAAGATATCCTTTAACTCCCTGTCATGGGTTGCCCGCATAATCATCTCAGCATTAGCGGTGGCAATCAGGACATTCTTCCGCGCATCCATATAACCTTCCACCTGCGCAACTGCCTGCGCCATGGTGACGGAATCCACCTTCACGCCCAGTATATCAATCTTTTCGGCCACGCCGTTACCTCCCCAAAACGCATCAAAACACTCATTAGACAAGTGTACTACAAATAAAAGAGAGCGTCAACTGCTCTCTTTATCACCTGCAGCATATTTACTTCTGTATCAGCATATTCAGCATTTGCACAGCGGACAAGCCGGCTGCCTGTGTTTCCAAAAGATTGGCCTGCGCTTCTCCATCCTTTAACGGACCGCTTTTTTCCACCTGCGTACTCAATATGGTAGGATTTTCCTCCGCATTAGCGGCATGGGTCTTTGTTTGGGATACCAGCTTATCTCCTGCATACACCGTAATCAGCACAGAACCATCGGACATCACCTGAATTACCGTGGTGGTTTCCTCATCCCCCTGGCCTTCCCCAGTATCCGTAATCCCGCCACCAGTTTCCAACTGGCGCAGCATCTTACTAAACTGCCCTTTAGCCTGCAGGCTTCTATCTCCGCTATTATCCGTATTTTTTTCCGGCTCTATCCAGGCTCCTGTACTCTGCAAGGCGGTGATTTCCATAGATTCATCCTCCCTCATTATTCCCCTTGGTCTTTTTTCCTCTATATGTATATCGGCAAATCTCTGACGATATTAAGACAAAAATCCCCTGTTGACCGGTCAGACTAACCAGTCAACAGGGGATTTACTCATGAATTAAGCATTCTCTTCCTGCTTATTTTCTTTTTTCTTTACTGCCGTACGGATGGACAGCTCACGGAGCTGCTTATCATCAACCTCAGACGGAGCGTTGGACATCATATCACGAGCACTCTGGGTCTTCGGGAAGGCAATCACGTCACGGATGGAAGCACGCTTAGCCATCAGCATAACCAGACGGTCAAGACCAAAGGCAATGCCGCCATGAGGAGGAGTACCATACTGGAAGGCATCCATCATGAAGCCAAACTTCGTATGGGCTTCTTCCTGGGTAAGGCCAAGGGATTCAAACACCTTTTCCTGCAGGTCAGCATTGTAGATACGCAGGGAGCCACCGCCGATTTCAACACCATTGAGAACCATATCGTAAGCATTCGCCTTTACGCGGCCCGGGTCGGTAGCCAGGAATTCAATGTCTTCATCACGCGGAGCCGTGAAGGGATGATGCATAGCCTTCCAACGCTTCTCGTCTTCGCTCCATTCATACATGGGGAAGTCAACAACCCAGAGGAAACGCAGCTTATCCGGATCGATAAGATCGCGTTCCTTGCCCATCTCCAAACGCAGCTGACCCAGAGCCGTGTCAACCACGAGACGCTTATCTGCCACAACGAGGAGCAGGTCGCCGGTCTTAGCACCGGTAGCTTCTGCAATCTTTGCAAAGGTCTCATCGGTATAGAACTTCTTGAAGGGACTCTTAATGCCCTCTTCGCTGTACTGAATCCAGGCAAGGCCTTTAGCGCCATATACCTGCACAAACTTAACCAGTTCATCCAGGCGGCGGCGGGGGATATCCGCATAGCCGTCCACCTTGATGCACTTGACCATACCGCCATTTTCAATAACGGCATTGAACACCTTGAAATCCGAACCCTTAACGTATTCCGAGATATCCATAAGGGGCATGTCGAAGCGCAGATCCGGCTTATCGGATCCATATTTGTCCATGGCCGTATCCCAATCCATACGTTCAAAGGGCGTTTCCACCTTGGCACCGATGGATTTATCGAAGAGTTCCTTAACCATTTCTTCCATAATGGTCAGGATTTCTTCCTGGCTCTTAAAGGACATCTCAATATCCAACTGGGTGAACTCCGGCTGACGGTCAGCGCGAAGGTCTTCATCACGGAAGCAGCGGACAATCTGGAAATACTTTTCAAAACCTGCCACCTGCAGAATCTGCTTGAAAATCTGCGGGGACTGGGGCAGTGCATAGAATTCACCAGGATTTACGCGGCTGGGCACCAGGAAGTCACGCGCACCTTCCGGCGTGCTCTTGCAAAGCATCGGTGTTTCGATTTCCAGGAAACCATTGCGGTCAAAATAATCCCGCATAACCTTCGTCACACGATGACGCAGAATGATGTTTTTCTGCATTTCCGGACGGCGCAGATCAAGATAGCGATACTTCAAACGCAGCATCTCATCCACATCAATACCATCCTGAATATAGAAAGGTGGCGTCTTCGCCTTGTTCAGGATGCGAAGCTCGGTGCAGACCACTTCGATTTCACCGGTTTCGATATTTTTGTTCACCGTTTCTTCGCTGCGGGCGCGCACCGTACCACGGACAGCAATACAGAACTCGTTACGCAGAGATTCAGCCTTGTGGAATGTACCTTCCGTCATGGAAGCTTCATCGAATACCACCTGAACGAAACCGGAACGGTCACGCATATCCACGAAAATCAGACCACCATGGTCGCGACGACGTGCCACCCAACCGCACAGCACTACGTCATTGCCTACGTTTTCCTTGCGAAGCTCGCCACAATGATGGTCGCGCTTCATGCCTTGTAATGTTTCCATTAACCTTTCACCTCAGCACATAGCTTATCTACAATTTTATCAAAAGAAACTTTCTGCTGTTCGCTCTTCTCCATGTCCTTGAGCTGTACGCAAGCTTCCTTGACTTCATCCTCACCAATGATCAGCGCAAAACGGGCATTGGCCTTATTTGCCTGCTTCATCTGGGCCTTCATGCTCCGGCCGGCATAATCCATGCCAGCTTTCAGCCCTGCCTGACGCAATTTCGTCAGGAGCTTAAAGGCTGCCCCCTGGGCCTCTTCACCCAAGGCTACCACAAAGGCATCCGTTTTCGTATCCATCTCCGGCAGCAGGTTTTGTTTTTCCAGTGCCAGCAGGACACGCTCCAAACCCGTGGCAAACCCCACAGCCGGAGTCGGATTGCCGCCGATTTCCTCAATGAGTCCATCGTAGCGGCCGCCACCAGCCACGGCACTCTGGGCACCAAGCGGCGGATATTTTATCTCAAAGGCAGTCTTGGTATAATAATCCAGACCGCGCACCAAACGGGCATCCAATTCAAATTCCACGCCAGCTTCTGTGAGGAAGTGCTGCACCTTATGGAAGTGATCCTGACATTCCTCGCAGAGACAATCTGTTATCTTCGGTGCATCGGCCATATAGGGCTTATCCGCGTCTGCCTTGCAATCCAGAATGCGCAAAGGACTGCGTTCAAACCGGTCCTGACAATCCCCACAGAGATCATCCAGTTTATCCCGGAAATAATCCTGCAGCACCTTGCGATACACCGGACGGCATTTCGGGCAGCCCACGGAGTTCAAGGACAACTTTAGGTCCTTTAACCCTAAACCACTCAGCAAATCCATGGCCAGCATGATGATTTCCGCATCCACTGCCGGATTGGACTCACCCAGCGCCTCTACACCAAACTGATGGAATTCCCGCATGCGGCCAGCCTGAGGACGGTCATAGCGGAACATGGAACCGATGTAAAACAGTTTAGTCAGGCTGCTGTCACCATAGAGCTTATTCTGCAGATAGGCCCGCACCGCCGAAGCCGTATTTTCCGGACGCAGGGTAATGCTGCGATCACCACGGTCGGTAAAGGTATACATTTCCTTATCCACCACGTCCGTCCCCTCACCGATACCACGATGAAAGAGTTCCGTATGCTCGAACATCGGCGTACGGATTTCCTTGTAACCATAACGTGCGCATAAGTCACGGATTTTTTCTTCCACATAGGTCCACTGCCCGACAGTATCAGGCAATATATCCTTTGTCCCTCTTGGGGCATTGGTTAACATTCGTCTTACTCCCCCTAAGCTCGACAGGCCTCATCGATAAGAACCCGCCTTTTTTCGATATAACCATCAATATCGCGCAGATAAGTCACCAAATCCTTTGCATTGAAGGAGGACTTCATGCGCTTGTTCTTAAAATCAACCACCTTGCTGGTGGCAGCACCACCGATGCCAATAATGGTCTGATGCTCCTCCATGATCTGGATGTTGTACATCCCCTCGGCTCCTTTATGGCAGCAGCCGATATTTTCCAAATCTCCAGCCATATATCCCTGACGATAGAGATAATAGGGTTCATAGCCAAATCTGTCCATGTAGGCCATGGCCACATCCGCCATTCGACGGGTTTCTTCTGCGCCAGGCAAATCCACATGCCGCTCTTCCATAATGAGCTTTAGACGGGAGCCACGCTTCAGCGCCAGCGCATGCAGGGTAATATCATCAGGCTGCAGAGCCGTAACCTTGGACAGGGTATCTTCCACATCGGCTGCCGTTTCACCGGGCAGGCCCAAGATCAAATCCATGTTGATATGCGGTATTCCTGCTTCCCGCAGAGCATGGTACATATCCACCACCGCTTCTGGCGTATGCTGACGGCCAATGATGTTTAGTGTCCTCTGCTGCATCGTCTGGGGATTTACGCTGACCCGCGTTACCTTCCAGTCACGCATCGCGGTAATCTTACCCGGTGTAATGCTATCCGGGCGCCCGGCTTCCACGGTAAACTCCACCAGGCCATCGTGATAAAAGGCATCACATACCCAGCCCAGCATCATGCGAAACTCATCATCTGGCAGTGCTGTAGGAGTACCGCCCCCCACATAGATATTCTGGACCTTAAGGCCATGGGCCTGCACCGCCGCCTTAGCACCCTCGATATCTTTTTTGAGCACCGCCATAAACTCGGCCAGTTTTTTCTTCCCGGGCAGCACATTGGCCGGAAAAGAACAATAGAGGCAACGGGTCAGGCAAAAGGGAATGCCCACGTAAATACTGATGGTCTTTTCATCCGAAGTGTTCAGGAACGGCAGCTGCCGAAAAGCCATGGGCGTAATAAGCCGGGCCTTTTCCTCACTACAGGCAAAATCCGTCATCAGTCTCTGCACAATAGCTGATTCCGTCATTCCATAAGAAATCCAACGATGTACGATTTTTGTAGGGCGTACACCGTGCAAAATTCCCCAAGGAGCTGGTGAATACCCCAGTTCCTCACAAAATATCCGATAGAGATTCAGCTTTATGGTGCGGTTCACAGCCGCCCGTTCCAGTTCATCTTCCTTGCCCCATTCCCTGCGGATAAAGCGTTTGCAGTCACCATCTCTGCCAAAAAGCAGCAACGTAGTTTCCATGCAAACCTTAGCCCCCTCATGTGGGGTTCCCTCCACCGGCAACCGATGATTGACCACCGATAGCTGTGCAAAATCTGCCTCGCCATCCCGGCCAACGACTTCCACCTTGAACAGGGTCAGCACTTCCCGGGTAATCTTGGAAATAATTTCTTTTTTCGTATTCAGTGTAAAGGTTCTTACCCTCAATTTTCCTTTTGGCACTCCTTGCATGTACCGTAGAATTTCACCTGATGATTGAGCACTTTGAAGCCCATCTTGTTCTGGATATCCCCTTCCAGTTCATCCAGCAAATCATCCTCAAATTCCGTCACTTTCCCGCAGGACGTGCAGATGAGATGATGGTGATGATGTTCCGAAGGATCCGTCGTATTGACTTCATAACGACTGCAGCCATCACCAAACTCCATCTTCTGGAGGATTTCCAAATCGGACAGCAACTCCAAGCTGCGGTAAACCGTTGCCAGTCCAATTTCAGAATTGCTCTGACGCAGGATACCATACACATCCTCAGCCGACAAATGCTCACTGGGGTGATCCAGAAAAACCTGCAAAACCGTCTGTCGCTGGGGTGTCATCTTATGCTGACGAGCCTGCAAACGCTGCTTCAAATCGCTCATCGTAAATGTCTGTGCCATAAAACCAACCCTTTCATCTATTAAATCATGCGTCTTGTTCTCCGTCTTATAACACACAGTTTGACTTTATTAATCAAATACACCCATTATAACAGAAAAAATGCGGTATGACAAACTACATATTGGCATTACTGCCCATTTTCCGTACTACGCTATAAACATCCTTAACCCGCCGCAAACGGGTAATGATCTGCTTCACCTGGGTATTGCTGTTTACATCTAATCCCAACAGGACTGTGGATGTTTTCGTATTGCGGTTAGGATTGGCATTAATACTGTGGATGTTGATTTTCATTTCCGTAGGCACAGCCAGCACATTTGCCAGGATACCACTGCGGTCGTTGCAGACGATTTCCAGTTCCACCTTGTACTGCTTATCCAGTCCCACATCCCAGCTCACTTCAATCATTCGGGATAAATCCGTATCCATGAGTACATTGGGACAATCGGTGCGATGAACGGATACCCCCCGCCCCCGGGTCACATAGCCCGTTATGGGGTCGCCGGGAATTGGATTACAGCAACGGGCCAGACGTACCATCAGTCCGCTTTCCCCTTCCACCAGTACGCCATGGCTGGATTTGCTCTTACGGCCGCCACTTACTGGCCGTTTCAAAGCCGACAGCATCTGGGTCACATCCAGAGGGGTTTTTTCCTTGATATCCTCTTTGTGGAATTCCACCAAACGGGTCAAGATACCATGAACAGCCAGTCCGCCATAACCCACTGCAGCCAGCAGGTCATCTTCACTGAGAATATTGAGCTTCTTGGCCACCTCCAATAAGCGGCCATCCTTCAGCAGTTCCTTAGGAGCATACCCTAACCGTTTAGCTTCTTCACGGATGAGTTCCATGCCCCGCTCGATATTTTCTTCCCGCCGTTCCTTCTTGAACCAGGAACGGATTTTGCTGCGGGTTTCTGACGAAGCCACGATATTGAGCCAATCCCGACTGGGGCCATTATTGGCCTTATTGGTGACAATGGAAACAATATCGCCATTCTTGAGCTTGTGTTCCAAGGGAACCAGCTTGCCGTTGACCTTGGCCCCCACACAGTGATGGCCTACCTCCGTATGAATTCGGTAAGCAAAATCAATGGGAATCGACCCCTTAGGTAAATCCACCACATCCCCCTTAGGGGTGAACACGAATACCTCGTCCGAAAAAATATCCACTTTCAGGGCTTCGAAATATTCTTTGGGATCGCTAAGCTCCTGCTGGAGACTGACCATCTGCCGGAGCCAGTTCATCTTCTGGTCCATGGCGCCCCCCGCCGTGGAGCCCTTGCCATTTTCCTTGTATTTCCAATGGGCAGCTACACCGAACTCGGAAACCTCGTGCATATGAAACGTACGAATCTGGATTTCCAAGGGATAACCCCGCGTCATGACCGTGGTATGCAAAGACTGGTAGCCATTGGATTTTGGCATGGCAATATAGTCCTTGAACCTGCCCGGTATCGGTTTCCACATGGCATGGATTACCCCCAGGACGCCATAGCAGTCCCGCACGGATTCCACCAGCACCCGAATAGCCGACAAGTCGTAGATTTCACTGATATCCTTTTTATCCCGCAGCATCTTTTTATAGATGCTGTAGAAATGCTTGGCCCGTCCCTTGATTTCAGCCTTGATCTTCGCTTCATTGATTTTGTTTTCAATCTGCTCAATAGCGGTATCAATAAAGGCCTGCCGCTCCCTGCGCTTCTGTTTGACGTTTTCCACCAGATCATAATACTTCTCCGGTTCCAAATAACGCAGACAGAGATCTTCCAATTCCCATTTGATATTGGATATACCCAAACGATTAGCCAGCGGCGCATAGATTTCAATGGTTTCCTTGGCAATGCGCTTCTGCTTGTCCTCCCGCATATACTTCAAGGTACGCATATTGTGCAGCCTATCCGCCAGCTTCACCATGATTACACGAATATCTTTGGCCATCGCCAAAAACAGCTTGCGATAATTTTCCAGCTGCACTTCCTCTTTGGATTTATATTTGATGCGCCCCAGCTTCGTCACGCCATCCACAATCATGGCTACTTCTTCGCCGAACATTTCCGCAATCTGCTCATTGGTATAAATGGTGTCCTCTACCACATCATGGAGCAGAGCGGCACTGATGGTCACATCGTCAATATGCAGCTCCGTCAGGATTTCTGCCACATGCAGCGGATGGATAATGTATTCTTCCCCGGATACCCGCACCTGCCCTTTATGAGCAGCCGCAGCCAAATCATAAGCCTTCCGAATGAGTGCTGTATTTGCCTTGGGCTCATAGCTCTGCACTGCCTTCAATATGGATTCTATGGTCACCGGTGCCTTATCTTTGTCGTTCATAATATCCCATCTCCTTCCCTAGCAGTGCCGCCCGTTTCGATAAGTGGGCGAAGCTTCTAGATCCATGCGTCCGCTTGCCTTAGGCAGGTAATAACAATTCTCCTGTAAGTCCATACGCAAAAGATGCAATTCCTGAAAAATCCGCAGCCCCAAACTCATGGTATATAGGGAAATATGCATTCCCCGCTTGCAGAAATTCACCGTAAGTTCCTCGGCCGTATAGGGAATATAATCCTCCTGCTGTTGTATCTGATAGAGGAATTTATAGATACGAACCAATTGTTCCCGCTCGGGGAAAACACGTTCCCCATCAGCAGGGGCAATACTGTCCACCATACATTGCAGACTGCGGTTTCCCTGCCATTCATTTACTGCAGGACTGTATACCATATCCAGTTGTTCACTATTAACGATTCCCACATAATCACTGCGATTCCATAACAGGGCAGTAAGCGTATGTCCCTCCGGTCCCACTTGAAAGCGCAGATGCTGTCCTTCCTTGCCAATGGCCTGTGCCGCCGTTCCCCGAATCCCCCGCACTCCAAATAGGGGTTTGGGATTTGCCATGCCAAAGGGCTCCAGCTTAGCCAATTCCTCCACCAAATCGAAGGTGATTTCCTCCGGCGGAAGCTCCATTTCCACCTTGACCTTTGGCACGTAATCCTCTGGCGACAAGGCAGCTTCCGCCACCTGCTCGAAGGCCCGCTTGAAATCTTCCAATTTCTCCAAACTTACCGATAAGCCTGCCGCCTGGGAATGACCGCCAAACTGCAGGATATGCTCTTTGCAGGCCGTAAGGGCTTCGTACATATGCAGCCCCTCAATACTGCGGCAGGACCCCTTGCAGATCCCATTTTCCTGCTTGCTGAAGACGATGGTGGGCTTATAGAACTTATCCACCAGCCGGGAAGCCACTATCCCAATAACGCCGGGATTCCATTTATCCCCAGCCACCACAATGGCAGGCATATTATGTACGTCCTGACCAGCCAGTTCTGCCTCTGCTTTCTCCAATAAATCCTGTTCTATAGTCTGGCGCTGACTATTCAGCATGTCCAGCTCCATGGCCAGGGATTCGGCTTCTGCTTCATCCTTCGTCAGTAAAAGCTCTACCCCCTTCCTTGCAGAGCCAATCCGCCCGGCCGCATTAAGCCGTGGAGCCAGCCGGAACCCCACATGTCCGGTATTTAACACCTCATCCCGGATATCCGCAACCTCCACCAGTGCCCGCATTCCTGCAAAGGAAGAATGACGCATCCGCTTGAGCCCTGCTGATACGATTTTGCGGTTCTCACCGATAAGCGGCACGATATCTGCCACGGTACCTAAGGCAACAATCTCTAAATCCTGTTCATAGTTCTGACCATGCATCTTCTGCCATAAAGCCTGACAGAGCTTAAAGGCCACCCCCACCCCGGCCAGATTCTTATCCGGATAAGGACAGTCATCTCGGTGAGGATTTACCACTGCCAGCGCCGGTGGCAGTTCTTCCCCCGGCAGATGATGGTCCGTGACGATAATATCCAGCTTTCCCTGCATGGCAGCCACATCATCCACAGAAGCAATGCCGCAATCCACGGAGACTAAGAGCTTCGTACCACCACCAGCAATTCTCTGCAGAGCAGGCAGATTAAAGCCATAGCCTTCCTTTTCCCGGTGGGGAATATAAAAGTCCACATGAGCCCCCAGTGCACTGAGGTTATGGACCAGCAAGGTGGTAGCCGTCATGCCATCCACATCATAATCACCATAGACCACGATTTTTTCCTCGTTGTCAATGGCTGTAATAATTCGGGACACCGCCAGGTCCATATCCTTCAGCAAAAACGGATCATAAAAAGGCTGCCTGTCCGGCTGCAGAAAAATTTCTGCTTTTTCCCGGGTACAGATTCCACGATTCCATAATATATTAGCCAGACTCCTGGTCACGCCCAGTTCTCTGGCAAAATCAGCCGCCTCCGGTACAGCGGCACTTAGTTTCCATTCTTTCAACATCGTTTACACTCCCGGGTAATATCTTATCTCATTTTAGTTTCGCCGTAAACGGTAATTTTTCCTTTCCATAAAAAAAGCTGTCATTTATAATGAAAATAAATGACAACTTTTAACCAGGAGGATCTACATGCAATTACAAATCGAAATAGCCGATACCTTCTTTGCCCGCTTCCGGGGCTTGATGCTGCGCAAAAAATTGCCTGCAGGCCATGGTCTCCTGATTGCCCCTTGTAACAGCATTCATATGTGTTTCATGCGCTTTGCCATCGACGCAATCTTTATTGACAAGGATTACCATGTACTCAAGATTTCCCGTAATGTAAAGCCCTGGACGGGAATTGCCTGGTGCTGGAATGCCTGGGGGGTGATTGAAGTCACTGCCGGAAATACTGCCAACCTGCAAACAGGCGAAACGCTCCTTATAAACACTGTTCTAAAGCCATAGGAATTGCAACACAGGTTATCATCCTTTTTTATGATATAAACAAAACTTCCCGCCATCTTCAGTCCGGTAATCCAATACCAGTTCATAATGACCATCCCTTGGTAAATACGTATACATGATGTCATCTTCACCTACCAGGATATAATTGAAATCATACCAGGATAAAAAGGTGCGATAATCCGTATATCCTCTTTCTACAGACAAATACTCATATAATACGTCGCGCTGTTTATTATTGCTGATCAAAAAGACCTCCGCCCGCGGATCGATAAAGCACCGCAGTCCCTTAAATTCCGGGTATCCCCCCTCATTATAATTCGTCCAAAGCCTCACATCCTCTTTCCGCTCATGTGCCAAAAGATAATCTATGGCCAGCACCGAATCCGGCAGCCTATCCCCATTCATATGTTTATACGCTATCGCCACCAGGCCTTCAAAGCAGATAATAAAGATCACACCAATATAGGCCCAGCGCAAAACTTTATTTTTCACAAAATGCAACCGTCCATACCGAGAATCTATTGCCACAAACAGCATGACCAAAAACATCACGGCAGAAAACAGAACTATTCCCTGAGATTCGATTATCCTCCATATGAATGCATATTTGTTTATCAAGATCCACAAAAAAGCAATAATAATCAGCAGCATCAATATCTTCCGCAAACGAAGATTATCCGTCTGCGGCTTTGGTTCTTTCCACCCCTGCCAATCCCGATATACATAGGCTAATGGATATAAGCCGATAACTAAAAAGAGATACAGGCTCCGAAAAGACGATAGTGCCAATACCATCGTTCCTAAAGTAAATGCCAGATGACGTATAGCAATCCTGTGCCGTGCATAAACCACAATTACACCGAAAAACAGCACTTCACAAATTTTTCCTGCGCCATCCCTAATCGTTATGGGGTGCATTTCACTGATATAGTTAGAGATCAAATCATAACCATATGAGCGGAAGACATAGGTCATTGCCTCCCAGCCATATGGATTAAGTAAACCAGACACGACAATGAAGAGCGCAATCATTCCCAAAGAAGATACTCCTATTTTATCGTCAACGGTAAACCATCTTTTTTGGTCATAACGTATTAAGTGATCCAGAAGATACGGCAACAAAAAAATCAACATCATCGGCCACATGGCAGCATGCAGATTAATCAGGAGCAGTGACAGGACAGGGAATAAACATATGTATTTTCGATTCTTTGTTCGACATAGCAGTTCCAAGCCCATAATCTCAACGATAAAAATCAAGGAAGAGAATATCTGTGGTCTTGTCCGGATGAAAAAAATACAAACAAAAATGCCTACAAAACTCGCCAGAACAAAGGCTGTATCTTTATTCCCCTTACTTACAAGATAAGCCAGGCGATAAAAAGCATAAATCGTCACACAGCCCATAAGATATAACAGGACCCTCATCCCCGCAATATCAAAATTGCTATAAATCCACCAAAAGATAACACCGGTAAGCCACTGCTGCATCACAAACGAAAAATCCTCATGTATGGTAAATGGCTCCGTATAAGGAATCCCCTGCTCCATCACATACCGTCCATGATTAAACAGAAACCAGCAATCATTATCCAAGCCGCTATAGATGAGCAATACCCCCACAAATAGGCAGCTATAACGAATCATATAATCTTCCAACTGTTTAATTTTCATGATAGTCTTTTTCCGTATTTACATTCCATATATTATGCCGATTATCGTTTTTATTGCGAATGGCCTTTACCGCTTCAATAGCAGTCATCATCGAATGATCCATATTGTTATAGCGGTGTTGACCATTACGGCCGATACAATATAGATTTTCCCAGGTATCCAGATATTCTTTTACAACCGAAAACTCCTTATATCGTCCGAAATATGCCGGATAGGCCTTGGGGACACGAACACAGGTGCCCTCCTCAACATCCTGCCGCTCGATTATACCAATATGCTCCAATTCACCTATGGCAAAGGCAATAAATTCATCATCAGACATAGACCACTTTTCATCATTTTCCTGACAAAAATACTCCAATCCCAGCCATACCTTATGGACAGGATCTTTCAATAAATAGGGAGACCAATTATTAAATACCTGCAATCGCCCTATTTGAACATCCGTTTCCTGTATATAAATCCAGCAATCCGGAACAATATCGCCTAAAGTCTTGATTTTCGTCTTGTTTTTTATCTTCAGCCTGTCCACCAACAAGCCTACCGTGATAAAATCCCGATACAATAAACCGGCTGCAATTTCGTCTACCTGTCGCGAACGCGCATGATCTTTAAGCGCAGGAATCAAATCCTTAATGGGCATACTGGAAAGAATATAATCGGCATGCATAAGTTCTGTCTTTTGTCCGTTCCTTACCGTTATACTGGTAACTTTACCACCTGCAGGGAAAATCTCTAACACCTCGTGATTCAGATAAACCTCTCCACCGCGCCACTCGATTTCATCCTTCATGATTCCCCATAGCTGCCCTGGTCCATATTTGGGATAATAAAAATGATCGATAAGGGAAGTCTCAACCTTCTGGGAAGGAATGCGCAATGCTTTCGCCAACAGGTGACCGATAAGCTTACGTAAGGATATGCCTTTTATCCGCTGACTCCCCCAATCTGCATCGATTTCCCCAGGATAGCGCCCCCACACCTTATGGGTATAGTCCTTAAAGAACATCTGATAAAGCTTTTGGCCAAAACGGTTAATCATGAAATTCTCGAGATTCTTTTCCGGCAATTTAATGAGCATGGTTTTCATATAGCTGATGATAACTTCAAGCAAACACCGTATGCCTAAGTTGTGAATCATCTGTAAACTTGGCGTTATGGGATAAGCAAAGAATTTCTTTCGATACAGGATGCGTGACATACGGGAACGGTTGAGCATAACCTTATCGTCTATATCGGGGTCTGGTCCCTTTTCCTGCAATGCAGCTTCCCGCCCCAGTAATTTATCATCCATGGCTGGTTTTCCCTGCACAGGCATCAGCTCATGCCACAAATTGACGATTTCCCGACTTTTGGAAAAGAACCGATGTCCGCCGATATCCATCCGATTTCCCTTAAATTCAATTGTACGCGCTATCCCGCCGACAAAATTCTCCTTTTCGATTACGATAGGATGTATATCGGTTTCTTTTAGTAGATAATAGGCCGCTGTCAGTCCAGCCGGACCTGCCCCAATGATTATCGCCGTTTTCATTACGTCAGTTACACTCCCTGGAGAACACAAATTTTTTTCTCGCCCAATAATTCCATAAAAATACAATCCCCGTTACTAGCACCTTTACCCATAAATAATAAACATTGGCAATTTCAACACCTATAAACATTCCTAATTCCGTTATTCCCAATCCACTTAGCCCAATCAGCAAAATAAAGACATAATCACACCATTCCAACCTAAATCGCCATGCCCTCCCTGTATGCCGGAAAACGAAACGAACGGAAAGACATGTATTTAAGGCCAGGCCACCGACAAACCCCAATACCGTAGCAATATATAGTCCATAAGGTATATACACACCCCAAACACGATAAAAAATCATTAAGATACCCAAATCCAATAAAAAAGAAACTGCTCCTACTACAGCATAGCGGAACAGTTCAAAAAAATTCACGTCTCTTACTCCTCATAACAATCATCTCATAGCATAAAATGGTTAAATTATCTGAAATCAATAGCTATTATATATAATACCCTATATGTATAATAAAAACAATAGCCCCGACAATACAGATGCATTGTGTATAATTTTAGACTTTTTATAATTATCAATCTTATTAAGGATAACCTCTCCTAAAAAGAAAGGTTATCCTTAATCCCACTTGATATCATCAGGAGGAGAAACCAGTTTTATATTTTCAGCACGCAAGGATGTCTTACCGCCAGAAGTCCCTTTATCTCCCATATAATCTTTATAGATATATGTACTATTATTTCCTCGCAAATCAATCTTAGAACCGACAATCGTCCCCATAAACGTACTATTATCAGCATTGACCAAAACGCCCTCATTTGCATTGCAATAAGGTGCATAAACAACACCTTTGAATGTATGTCCATTTAAATTAAAATGTACCTGTGCTCTTTGTGTATCCATACCACCAATACAAATAATCAGGGGCCTGCCCGTATCCGCATTCAAATTGATGTTTACTATCCCCATTCCCGCTTCCACATACACATATATCGGCTTATCGGATGCAGGCAGCGATTGATCGACCGTGATGGTAACATTAGAAATGCTATTCGTATGGGGAACCAGAATGATATCTTGCTGGAATAACGCCTCTGAAGTCTTGATATCCTGACCAGCAGCTCTATTGGTCGTACTTGCTGTCTTGGTTTTCATATAGTCATAAAACGCCTGAAAATCATAATTATAATACTCGGCTTGACTCCAATAGCCAGAGTTCAACTTACCATCAGAAGAAAATTCTGCCACAGCCTCACTTTCCATTAAATCTTTAATGTTATGACCGCCATTATATTTTTTTGCTTCTGATGTAAAAAAGCGATCCAATAAGGCGGTTTGGGTACTATACGTGATTTTGTTCGGCCTGTACTGAGGATTATTATGACCATCCCCCTTAGTATAAACAATCCGCCCATCAAAAACCGTGGTAATCATATTTTTTGCATCTTGACCGTAGTTTGGATTACTGGGAGATAATTTATCCGGATTATTTAAGGAATTAACCGCCGCAAACTCATCCTTGAAAATAAACAGGTTATTGAAAAATCCCCCTTTTTCAGCACTACAGTTTATTGCCGCGATACTGACAACGGGAACTGCAAAGGTATGGGTACCATCAATCAGTTCCTTTATGCGTGCTAAAAAATATAGCGGCACATCCTTGACCAACTTGACGCGATAATATACCACATCTCCCTTTTTTTTTGCCTGAAAATTTTTCTGCTGCAAGGGACGTATCTTTTCATTTTTATCCAGGTTGTTATACTGACCTTGAATATATTGTTTCGCTTCTTCATCCGCCAGCGGATGTGCATCAACCTGTTCATTATTGACGGCATAGACATGTGCCCCCGCCAGGACTGCTGCATCCGCGGCATTCTGTAATCGACTGTACTGAACATAGATATGTCCCAAGTCCATCGCCAGACCTGTACATACAATCAACATGGGCAGCAACAAGGCGGATAATACAAAAACAGCTCCCCGCTGCTCTCTAATCCTGGTAAATATAAACGCCACCGCCCTCCTACATACTCTTCATCAAGGCCAACAATGTGGGCACTAAGACCACCACAAATACTGCCGGAAAAATAAAAAAGATCAGCGGAAACAGTATTTTTACCGGTGCCCGCATTGCTTCAGCCTTTACATACTGACGCCGGCGGTCCCGAATATTATCGGCCTGATCCTTCAATACCCTTCCCATACTTGTCCCCAAACTTTCTGCCTGAATAATCGATGTCATAAATAATGCCACATCCTGTACTTCGCAGCGCTCGGCCATGTTCTTCATGGCTATACGGCGTTCCATGCCCATACGAATATCATACTGCAAACGCTTGCATTCATCGATAAAAGCCCCTTGCATACGGGTTGTTATTTGCCGTAAGGAAGCATCAAAGGAAAATCCTGCCTGTACACTGACACAAAGTAAATCCAAAACATCCGGCAGCTGACGAGAAATCTCAGCCTGACGCTTCTGCACAGTAACATTCAGGCACACCACAGGCATCAGCCCGCCTAACAATCCTCCCCCCAATATAAAAACCAATTTTTGGATAAAGAGATATTGACCACCGTCCAAGATCATAACCATCAACATCATGGTAAGAATCATACTCGTCAAGCAGAGACCAATAAATTGCGGAGCACTGCATTCCTCCCCTTTTCCGGCCACTACCAATCTGTGCTCAAGATATTTTCTTACTCTTTGGGGTGTAAGTTGATTAATTTGGGTGGCGATGTAATTCTCAAGCGGTTTAATCACACGCTCTACAAAGGGAATATCCTTTAGTGTCAGCAGTCCGTTTTGCGCTTTTTCCTCTTGATTCTGTATGTCCTGCAAGGCCAGCAGTCGCTGCTGTAAAGCCGACTTCGGCAAGATCACCTTGCGGATAACCCACATACAGAGCCCAAAAGAAACCAATGCAATCCATAAGGAAAATACGACAATCAACATGAAAATGCCCCTCTTTCCCTCGATGCCGCTGCCGCAAAGAAATTATCCGGTAAATCGACGCCATTGACTGCAAACTTTTCCATAAAGCCAGGCCGTAAGCCTGTAGAAACGAACCGTCCTATGGCCTTTCCCTGTTCATCGTATCCTTGCTGTTCGTAACGAAAAACATCCTGCATGGTAATCGTATTCCCCTCTAAACGCTGTACCTCGGTTATATGCGTTATCTTACGGCTGCCATCCCGCATACGCGATTGCTGAATAATCAAATCAATGGCCGAAGATATCTGTTCTCGGATAGCCCGTGAAGGAATTTCCAAACCAGACATCAACACCATGGTTTCCAACCGCGATAGTACATCCCGCGGGCTGTTTGCATGCGCTGTGGTCAATGATCCATCATGTCCTGTATTCATGGCCTGCAACATATCCAGAGCTTCACCAGAGCGTACCTCACCCACGATAATCCGATCCGGCCGCATCCGCAAGGCATTGCGTACCAAATCACGAATGGTAATCTGTCCCTGTCCTTCAATATTAGCAGGACGTGCTTCCATGGGCACCAGATCGTCATGCTGCAGCTTTAATTCCGCCGCATCCTCAATCGTAACAATGCGTTCATCCTCAGGAATAAACGAAGAGATTACATTCAGCGTCGTGGTTTTCCCCGACCCTGTTCCTCCGGAAATCAAAATATTCAGCCTGGCTTTCACACAGGCCTGCAGAAATTCTGCCATTTTTTCATCCAGCGTACCATAAGCAATCAAATTATCCACCGTCAATGGCTTGCGGGAAAACTTACGGATAGTAATGGCAGGCCCCACCAGAGACAACGGCGGGATAACGATATTGACACGGGAACCATCCTCTAAACGTGCATCCACCAAGGGTGATAGCTCATCCACCCGCCGTCCTAAAGGAGTCAATATCCGGGCGGCAATATTCATGATATGATTATTATCATAAAACTCCACTTTTGTGCGCGTTAACTTTCCCTGTCGTTCCACAAATACCTTTTTCGGTCCATTGACAATAATTTCCGTAATATGATCATCCTGCAATAAGGGCTCTAAAGGGCCAAGTCCAATGATTTCGTTACGGATATCGGCAATCAACCTATCTTTTTGTCCCCGCGGAATCGTAAAGGATTCTGCCTGGAGATACTGCCGGCAATAACGCGCAATAATCTGTTCAACCTCACGTGGATTGTGTTTGGCAACGGTAAGGGAATTTTTTTCCTCTGGTGTCATTTCCACCACAATGCGCTGATGAATGTGATATTTCAAACGCTGATAGATATCCTCTTCTACCTGCTGCTGCGCTTTATTTTGAGCAGCAAAGATTTCTTCCTGCTGGTTTTGTCCATCATTACGCCCCAAACGCGTTAATAACGACATGGTATTACCTCCACCGATTAAGGTTCATATTCACTATACATCTTATAGGTTATATTAATCCTGGCCAGACTGGTTTTGCCCGCCAAATGATTAATAATCCCCAACAAACCTTTACCTCTTGTATTTAAATCAGCCTGCATGGTTACCACCACATTTGGCTTGTTATACTCAATCTTAAAATTCGCAGGATTTGTTGCCTGCCATGTAAAAACATCCATAGGCAATTCCTGCTTCTTATAGCGATCGCGAACTTTTTGATAATTATTCTGATAATCTTCTGCCGATGCTACAGCTGCTTCCCGCGCACTGCTGCGGGCAATACTGCTCAAGGTCAGATAATCCGCCATAACCATCCCTGTATAAAATATACCAAATACCAATAACAAAAGCAGGGGCAGAACCAATGCAAATTCCACAATAGACTGCCCTTTTTGTTGTTTCTGCATAAGCCTGCCCCCATATTTTTAGTAAATCACCTTAGTTATTGCCGTCAGTACTCGACGAAGTCGAATTTGCAGCGGTCTCGTTTACTGCAAAAGCCGCGGTAATCGAATCAAACGCACCCTTTACTTTCTGCGTAAGCTGCCCATTCGTTCCCAAGGCAGTTGCTACCACAGCTACGAAAGCCAGCACCAGGGCATACTCCACAATGCCCTGAGCCTTTTCGTTCAGATAACGCAGGCTGAAAAACTTCTCGATTTTTACCATGATAAAAATCCTCCTTAAAATAATAAATATTTATTTATGAAATCCCCTAGGATTTTCATACACCATTACATTTTGATATCGGCAATCTTTTTAATGACCAAATAACCGATAAGCTCCAATACCGCTGCCAGCGCTATACAAACCCGTCCAACAGGTTCAGCTAACAGCAGGTCCAGATAATGCGGATTCAAAGCGGTCAGTATCACACATAACCCCAACGGCAGCAAGCCCAACACCACTCCGGATGCACGCCCCTGCGCGGTCAATGCCATAACTTCCCGTCGCATCCGAATCCGGTTGTTGATGGTATCACTGATCGTATCGAGTACCTGCGCCAAATTCCCTCCCACTTGTCGTTGAATCAACACAGCTGTAACCACCAGTTCAAAATCAGGACTCTGTACCCGCTTTTGCATATGGTCAAAAGCAACATCCAGTTCTATCCCCACATTGACTTCATTAACCAATCGCTGCACCTCATCCCCCACTGGTGCATCCATTTCCTTAGCAATCAACTCAAAGGCCTGCATAAAACTGAATCCAGCCCGCAGAGCATTGGCCACCATGGTCAGCATATCCCCTAATTGATTGGTAAAAGCCTTCTGCCGGCGCCTGATATAAACACGAAGAAAGACAAAACCGGCTATTACCACAGCGATCAAGGTCAGCAAGGCTAATATTACTTCCAGCGTAGCTGCCAAAACCAGCAGGGCACACGCCACACCTAAACATAACAAAATAACCTGGAATTCCGCTCCCAATAATGGCCAGCCAGCCTGTTGCATCTTCAAATCCAGCGAATTGCCACTATGCTGTATTTTTTGCAGCATAGTGCCCGCCCAACGCACAAATCTGCGCAGACTGCCACGCAAAGCATTTTTCTTATCCGCCCACAAGTTTTGTTGGGGAAAATCCGCTGCTGATCCTGAAAAATACTCCATACGATTGACCAATTCGTCATGCTGCCGCAGCTTAATGCGAATCAATAAAAACAACAGACAAAAGGTCACCAATGCCACAGTTACCGATAACATTATCCTCATGATCTATCCCACCTTATCCGGTGATGCCGTCCGATAATATTATCCGCTAATCTATCCACTTGTCTGGACAACGAACTGTCCGGTCGAATATCCGTAGCCATCTTTCCCTTATCGGCGGCATCCGAAACGATAACATATTCATTGGGAATAATCTCGGTAACAGGATACCCCAATTTTTGCGAAAGCTCCATTTTCGAGCGGGCATCACAGGGCTCTACCCGTGTAAATATGACCTTTGCCCGCTCTTCCACATTTTCCCAATCCCGAAACACCGTCAATGCCTGCTTCATATGCTCAATTTCATAAGCACCATTAATCATGCTGACTAGAAAGGTAGTATTGGCATTTTCTGCCATCGCAATCGACGTGGGATTAAAACCAGCAGGTACGTCAATCAACAAATAGCGAAACATACTGCGGCTCATGGAAACTAATTGTTCCAAACGATCAATAGCAATGCGATCAACCATATTGGGTGTAGGTGTGCCACAAAGCACACGGACATTAGGCGCTACCGACATATAATAGGAACTCAACGATGCGGGGGACAAAAATTTCACATCCCGCACAGCCTCTACGATGGTAGTATGAGGGGCCAAATTGAAGAAAACCGCCATATCCCCAAATTGCAAATCCGCATCGATAATTCCCACCGGTTCCCGTACCTTTCGAGCCAGAGCCATGGCCAAATTGGCCAGCAAAGTGGTCTTGCCACTCTTTCCCTTCGGACTGAAAAACACCAAGGTTTCCGCTCCCGCATCACTGCCCAGTCGCGAAAAGGTTTCTACCGCCTCCTGAAGTTCCATTCCCGTAAAGGGTTTAATGATATAGCCCTTGGCTCCAGACTTTATACTTTGACTGGCACGTTCTGCCTGCCATTTTTCTCCCATACAAAGGATTGCCGCCTCAGAATAGATTTTCCTGAACTCTGCAATAAGCCCCATGCCCCCAGGCTGCTCGATATCCAACAAAACCAGGTTCGGCTGAAAAACCGTCCCCTGCCCCAATGCATCACTGACACTTTGAAATTTGGCCACTAACGTGAAACCAGGGGTATCATTTACCACCTGTGCCATTCGTTCCAGCAGCAAACGATCACTCTCAACCAACAGCACACGATAATCCATGACTTATCTCCTTTCAGCCAAAAATCCGGGCCAGCCATGATTCCGGTACATCCTCATCCACTGGCTCCTCATAAGCCCGATTCGTATAACGCGCCACTAATTCTTGCAGAGCTTTCCCCAAATCGCTGCCCCCCGAACGGAGCACCAAGGGCACCCCCTCCTTGATAGAGCGGCTGGCTGCCTGAAAATCATTAGGCAGGATGTGATAGAACGGCTCACCTAATAATCGTTCCACATCTTTAATGCTGATACGTGTCTTGGCATTGCTGCGATTTAAAATTAAGCGAATCTTATTCTTATCAAAATTTAAATTTTTTAGCGTTTCCGCACCAATCTTCATGTTTTTTATGGTGGGAATAAAATCCACAATACCTAAAAAACTGACAATGGTCGATAAATCCAACAATGCCAGATTCAATTTGCTAAACATGGATGTCGTATCTACCAATACATAATCAAACACCTTTTGCAATTGCCGCACCATGATCAGTGCTTTATCCGCATCCACATTATAGGCTTCTTCCAATTTCGTTGGTGCTGCCAGTACATAAAACACGACATTATGGTATTTATAAGGGGTCAAATACTCCTCCGCTCGTATCTCATCCCCTTGAAACCTCATCGCCTGTTGTAAGTCATAAACCGTATACTTAGGCAACAGCTGTAAATAATTGCTTACATCACCAAATTGCAAATCGAAATCCAACAGGCAGACTTTTTTTCCCTGCCGAGCCAATTCCGATGCCATATTGATACTGATAAGGGTCTTTCCCACTGCCGAGGCAGTACTGAAAAAAGACATCACCACACCATGTATTTCCTGCGCAATCTCAGCCATGATATCTCCTTATTTATCCGGACTGCCATCCACGGGCAGGATATTGTCTAAAGAACGATCTTCATCCTGCACCTGAACAGACCTTTTATGCTTGGATGGCTTTTCGGGAACCGGACCATTAACATCCACACTTTGCATATCCCGTACCTCCCGACGACTGTCATTGAAGGTTTCTGCCATCTTATCGGACATTGGAACAGGCGTCTGTTCATTAACCACCCGGGGGGTCAACAAGATAATGATTTCCGATTTCTGCCGGGAATCATTATGATATTTAAAGAGCTCCCCTAAAAGGGGTATATTTCCCAGAATTGGAACCTTCTGCACCACTCGGCTATCCTCGGAATTCAACAGGCCGCCAATGGCCATGGTCATTCCCGAGGGAATCGTCACCTCAGTTTGCGCTGAACGGGTAGATAATCCCGGCATATTGTACCCGTTGGCCGATACACTGTTATTCCAATCCAACCGGCTGACTTCTGCCTTGATTTTTGCTAGAACATTTCCCTGACGGTCCACTGTCGGATTAATCAGATTCAAGGATATTCCATAGGGTTTATACTCCACCGAAATGTTATTACTGGAACTGGAAGCTACAGGATAGGGAATTTGTCCTCCCACTAAAATCCCTGCCGACCGGCCGCTCATGGTGGTTATATTGGGCCGAGAAACCACTCGTGCCTTGCCCTGTTGAATCAGCAGCCGCAACTGTGCATTAATCTGGGAAAAATGTGTAAAGAGCCAATTCCGATTATACCAATGACTTCCCTTGGATCGCTGCACACCATAAGTCTCCCCTGCATAGAAAGACCCCGGGTCTCCCAATGTAATACCACTGCCGGTAGTATTAACCGCAGGAGAAGCATACGTTATGCCCAACTTCTTAGCCTCATCGGAATTAATCTCAATGACCAGAGCCTCCATATTGATTTGATCCGGATTCTCCATCTCCAACAGATTAATGACCCGGGTACTGCTGTCCACCTGTTCTTCTGCCGTCACATTACTTTTTACGTTTCCCTGAATGCCTAACTGCATTTTTTCCTGTTTGGTCCCTGTAGGATTATCGCCCACATAAAGGCAAGCAACCTTAAAGGCCAAGCTTTTTTCGTATTGGTTCTTCACCTGGCCACGTAAAAGCACCCGCTCCCCCACCATTTGCACCGTTACTCCCGGTAAATTGATGGCACGTTCAATCGCTTTAGCCAGTCCCTTGTCCTCATTGTTGACGCTGACGGTAAAATCCTGCCGCATGCCATCCGCTGTCCAAACATTTATCGTAGTAGTTCCCTGCTTAATCGCCACAATATTAATAGCAAACTCTCCTAATTCCTGAACATCAGCAATTTGAGGATTTCCTACCGCCACCCGTGTGATGGCACTGTTCGTGCTCAAATAATAAGACTGATTGACCCCCAGCCATAAGGGTTGATCATAAGCATAGGCCGGTGCAGGGACCGTAATTGCCGTTACTGCCGCCAGCCCCAATGCAATTTTCTTACCAGTATACAATTTAGCCCTCCCTGTGATTCTTCGTACCACGAATGATTTCTACGCCACTCCTATGCACTGCTTGCGGAGCCGGTTGAATATTTACCGCTGGAGCTGTCGGTGCAGGGGCAGCTGCAGGTGCTGGCACTGGCGCACTGACCTTAGGCGTCACGGCAGCATTCCCTTCAGCCGGAATCCTATACTCCGTATCAACCGTAAAGATATCCGTAGGTGCCACAGGGCGAAGCACCAGATAAATTATTCCCTTTTGAGAGGCCGTCGCTACTTTCAACGCCTCATCCAACGGTAAGGCCAACGTAGCGGTTGCCATAGTATCGCGACTGCCTTGAATACTGATATCTCCATCAGTATTCTCCTCGCTTGTAGACTTTTTGTCAGCCTCAGCAGCCGTTGAACCACCTTTCCGATTAATGCCCAACAGCTGCACATTTTGCAGGAGGACTTCCCCTCGCAAACCGGTTTCCCTCGTTCCTGAAACCACCATTACATCCACATAATCGCCTGGTTTCGCAAAACCGGAAACACCGGTAATATCCGTAATCGCTACCGAAACCGCACGACAGTTTGGTGGAATCATCCCCGTAAATCCAGCCATGCGGACATCAGCATAAACTTTTTTTGTAGTGAGAATATCCCCCTGTTGTATCGCTACACTAGCTGGACTGCCCGCGACTTCCCTGATTTCCTGTATTGCCTCAGCAGGTACTACATCCACCGGCATCTCTACTACTTTCAACATATTTTCTTGGATGATGGTATGCTCAGGAATATCCTGCTTGGCCATCACCACCTTCACCAGTTCTGGCTTAGGCGCATTTTGTGCAGCCGTTTCTGCCCCGGATAGTGACATATATACCAGCACTCCCAGCAAAGAACTGACTAAGACAGCTAGTGACACCCACTGCCTATACGTAAATTTCGTTTCTAACAACCACTTTTTCATTTATCTCCGCCCCTCATCATGAGCAACCGAAAAACGTTCTATACACCAATTAGGTTTATGGTCTCTAACGCTCAATTATACGCCTCATATGTTTTTAATTGTCTTTTAATAATTACAGTAACAATATATCACCACTATTCGATTATAGTCAATCCATATTTACTATTTTTTGTAAATTGCAGTAAAATTTCATACAAATACACAAACTAAAGCCAATTAAAAAACAGGACCTAATCCCCTATTATTTGCAAATCGCCTCCATAACCGATAAACTATTATGGAGGTGATATTTCATGGCGTTTATACTAAAAATTATAACCGCAATAAGCTTTGCACTCCTAGGTTCTTTCTGGGGAAATCGTTGGATTACAAAACTTTATCGGCAAAAACAGGAGATCCTGACTTTCCCCCACCAAGCTTTTTCACAAGCACAAAAAAGGCCCCTTTATCTTGTCGCGAGTCTTGGAATTCTCTTTACTTTCTGGCTGCTATTCAGCCCCACCACAGTTCCGATCACTATTTCCCACTTATTGTTTATCTATTTCCTCATCCTTTTTACCATCACAGATTGCGAACAACAGGTTATTTTTGATGTCATGCTAATTCCCTTTGCACTTTTCGGGTTGTTTTCATTGCTTCTCAACGGATTACCCCTTTTCGACCATCTGATTGCCGCATTAGGCGGCGGTGCGCTGTTCTTACTTTTGACCTTTCTTACCCACGGCGGTATAGGCGGCGGTGATATCAAATTGATTGCAGCTTTAGGTTTATGGCTAGGCATTCACCAGCTTGCCGATGTAATAACCATGGGATTGATTGCCGGTGGTATAGGAGCCTTTCTGCTGCTAAAGTTCAAGCATAAAAAAAAGACCGATACCTTTGCGTATGGTCCTTATTTTACGATAACAGCAATACTTATGCTATTTCTGAAATAACATTACTTTATTAAGCAAAAACTGTTGTAATGACTCTCCAATCCATTACAACAGTTTTTCACTTGATAAAAATTATTCGTAACGCAAGGCTTCTATGGGATCGAGTTTGGCTGCTTTCCTGGCCGGATAGATGCCGAAGAAAAGGCCTATGCCCACAGAAAACAAGAAGGATATGATGATGGGGGTAAGGGTAATCACCGTAGTGAAATTACCGAGCTGAGCAATCAATTTAGAAGCGGCACAGCCGATAACGATGCCGATAAGCCCCCCCACAATACCAATGACCATGGATTCAATGAGAAACTGAATCATGATGTTCATGAAAGTGGCCCCCAATGCCTTGCGGATACCGATTTCCCGTGTCCGCTCTGTTACGGATACCATCATGATATTCATGATGCCTATACCACCAACAATCAGAGAAATCCCTGCTATGGCTCCTAATAATAACGTCAGCATGGACGTGGACTGATTTACTGTCTCCATCAGGCTGGTAAGGTTGCGGACATTGAAGTCATCATCCTTGCCCGTAACGATATGATGACGGGAGCGCAGAAGATTCTCGATTTCAGCCTGCACCTGATCCATCTTTTCCTGACTGGAAACCTGCACATTGATGGACTGGACATAGGTAATCCCCAGCATACGTTCCTGGGCAGTGGTCAACGGAATATAAATCACATCATCCTGATCCTGTCCCACAGAAGATTGGCCTTTGGATTCCAAAAGACCAATGACTTTATAGGGCTGATTATTAATGCGGATATTCTTTCCCACCGGATTATCCTTGCCAAAGAGATTTGCCGCAACGGTGGTACCGATAACCGCCACACGATTACGCTTATTCATATCATCTGTGGAAACAAAGGAGCCGTTACTGATGGTCAGGGAGCGGATAGCCATAAATTCTGCTGTTACCCCCTGCACACTGGTCTTCCAGTTGTTATTGCCATAGACGATTTGATAGGATGAGGACACCGATGGCGAAACATAATCGATGTTTTTGATCTTTTCTTTTATAGCCTTTGCATCATCGTATTTCAACGTCTGCATGGACCCCGCTGCCCCCCGAACGCCACCACGATTAGAGGAACCCGGTGAGATGATCAGCATATTGGATCCCAGGCTGGCAATGGAGTTGGTGACATTGCTGCGTACCCCCATGCCTACGGATACCAGGGCGATAACAGCCCCCACACCGATAATGATGCCCAGCATGGTCAACAGGCTGCGCATTTTATTGGCATAAAGAGAGGTCAGCGCCATCTGGAAGCTTTCACTAAATAACATCCATAACCACGCCCCTTCCCTCATCCCTGGTGATTTTTCCATCCCGAACCAGAAGCTGCCGGCTGGCACAAGCAGCGATTTCCGGTTCATGAGTAACGAGAATTATGGTACGCCCCATACCGTGCATCTTTTGAAAGATTTCCATGATTTCTTTCGTGGATTTCGTATCCAGATTTCCCGTTGGTTCATCGGCCATAATGATATGCGGGTCATTGACCAGGGCCCTGGCGATTGCCACCCGCTGCCGCTGACCACCGGAAAGTTCATTGGGTTGATGTTCCGCCCGATCCGCTAACCCCACAGCATCCAGAAAATGCATGGCCCGCTCCAGGCGTTCTTTGCGGCCTATCCCCGAATATACCAGCGGCAGAGCGACATTTTCCAAAGCAGAAATTCGGGATAACAGATTGAAATTCTGAAACACAAAACCGATTTTTTTATTTCGGGTCACAGCCAGCTCATCATCGCTAAGACCTGCAACCTCCTGACCATCCAATTTATACGAACCGACCGTCGGACGGTCAAGGCAGCCCAAAATATTCATCAAAGTGGACTTTCCAGAACCAGATGGTCCCATCAGGGCAGCAAATTCGCCCTGATAGATATTGGTGGTAATGCCATCTAAAGCCGCCACCGTTTCACCGCCGATCTTGTAAAGCTTTTTGATGTCCTTTAGTTGGATGGTGGCTATACGTGCATTTTGATTTGTCATCGCATTCTTACCGCCTTCCTCACATGGGTGGTGGGCCGCCACGGTCGTTCTTTTTTGAGCTTGTCTTCGTCCCCTTTGCTACATAGGTACTGACCACCTGTTCCCCTTCTTCAAGACCATCCAATATCTCCACGTATTCATCGCTATAGATTCCCGTGGACACATAACGGTTTTCCTGGGATCCATCCGCATTTTTCACAATGACGTAAGATCCATTGGTATCTGTTTTCAAGGTGGAAAGAGGTATCACCAATGCATCATTTTTCTCAGCGGTGTTGATTTCCACCCGCGCCGTCATGGATGGCAGCAGCAAATTATCCGGATCATCCACATCCAGCGTCACATAATAATAGATGACACTAGCTGTTGAACTGCTGGAAGAACTGCTGCTGGAGGATGTATTGACATTCCAGCTGTTACTGGTATCGGTCTGGGAAATCTTGGACACTTTTGCCGTAAAGGTCTTGCCATTGAAACTATCCACCGTAAAGGTTGCAGCTTGCCCCACCTTCACATTGCCGATATCCGTTTCATCCACCTTGGCCAAAATCTGCTTACTGGACATATCTGCAATCCGCATGATTACTGTAGGACTGCTATTGCCCTGCACAGCCATGGTGCCAGGTGTCTGCGGTTCTCCCACCACTACACCGGACATGGGGGCCACAATGGTCATTTCATTCATGTTGGACTGGGATTCCGCCAAAGCCGATACAGCCGTATCGTAATTCATCTTGGCATCTTCCAACTCCTCCTGAGTATCTGCCCCTATGCTATAGAGATACTTCGCTCGGTCATATTTAGCCTTGGTGTTGCTGACCTTATACTGCGCCTGATTGCGCTTCTCCTCATAGTCCGTAGCATCCAGCGTAGCGATGATCTGCCCCGCCGTCACGGTATCATTTTCCTTGACCAGAACAGATTTTATGCGGGCCGTGACCTTAGAACTCACTTCCACACTGTTGACCGGGCGAATGGTTCCCGTCGCTGACACCGTAGATTTCACATTCATCCGGGTAACCGGTACGGTTTCCACAGCTGCTGCCTTTTTCGCTTCCTGCTGCCCCTGATAGTATTGATAACCGTAGATAGCAGCAGCAATCAACACCACTGCTGCCAGAGCGGCTTTTATTTTCCAGTTGAACTTAAACTTCATTGATTTCCCTCATTTCCTGCCAGTTCATCGGCTACGTTACGGCTGCTGTCCGCCGTCGTATCATTACTGCTGCCCAACTCAGACTGGGACAACGCCCGGTCTGCATCCGTGTCCAAATGGGATGCAGCCTCCTTTTCCTCTGGGGTGAGTTCAATCCCCATGGCATTTTCCACCGTGGCCTTATAGCGGGCGTAATCATACTGTGCGCTGATATAGTTCAACCTGGCTGTGGACAAGGCTTCCTGTGCATCAATGATATCCAGCATCAACCCTTCTCCCGCACGATATTTCTCACGGGCTATAAAGGCATCTTCCTCGGCCTGGTGCACTGCATCCTGGGTAGAATTGAAGCGCTTTTCGGCTTCCCGCATATTGTAATAAGCCTGCCGCACATCCAGATCAATCTGTTCTTTATCTTTAAGATAATTGAGCTTGGCCACATCCCGGCTGGTTTCCGCTGTCTTTACCTGAGCCCTGGTCACACCGCTGTCGAAGATATCCCAGCTCAGCCCCAAAGTTGCTGAAGTTCCATGGCTGTTATCGCTATCGGGATGAAAACGCTGGCTTTCACTTAGGCCCACAGAAAGATTCAAACTGGGTAAATAACCCGACCGTGCTGCCTTAATGGCCTGCTCCTGCTGTTCCCATTTTTTCTTATCCACCAGCAAATCCTTGCGGTTGCTATAGGCATAATCGAGGCATGTTCCCATATCCTGACCAAAGGGCAGGTAAGAAAAATCCGTGGTAAGCTGCAAGGGTTCACTGCGGTCGATATTGAGGTAATTCCGCAAAATAGCCAAATCCACCTCATAGCTGTTCTCTGCCTTTATCAGATTCTGTCGGGCATCGCTTAATTCCACCTGAGAGCGGATAACATCGATTTTTGCCTTGGAACCAGCTGCATAGAGCTGACTGACATTCGTATAATGTTCCTGATACTTATCTGCAGTTTCCTGGCGCACAGCCACCGTTTTTTTTGCTTCCAGTGCATCATAATAGGCTTTGATGACCTTGAGTTTCAAATCTTC
Organism: Selenomonas sp.; assembly: GCF_024699275.1. Next base: position 18,606 of record NZ_JAILPX010000143.1, on the reverse strand, counting down.
CCGAGCCCGCTGGGTCTCGAGACTGGCAGATTCCACTCCCATCTTTGCCTTTTTGATATTGGCCTGATTCTTGCCACCACTATACAGCGGAAGTTTTCCCGTCAAACTCAGGCTATTGCTGTCCTGCCGATCAGCGCCATTATTTTTACTGGTGGAAAGGCTGTCGCTCAGCCCCACACTGAAACCATTATTCCCTCGGGCTTCTTCCAGTGCATACTTCGCCGTATCCTCTCCTTTTTGCGTAACTTTAATGCCTGTATTCTGCGAAAGTGCCATATTGATGGCTTCCTGCAGACTCAACTCTGCGGCTTGAGCCCCGGGACTTGCCACCAGAAGGGCAACCAAAGGCACACCAGCCTTCAGCCAAGGTTTTGATTTCATGAAGATTCCTCCCCAATATGATTTCCATTCACATCTTTATTCTACCATAAACTTACCGTTTCGCAGCGCAAGTCAATGAATTCTATGATAAAATAGATACGTTGTAATTCTATGAGAAAAAGATTAAATTTGCATTAGAAATAGGTGTTTTTCAATGGACAATCCATATTTTGCCGAAGCGCAGAAACTGCTGCGCAAATTCTACGGCTATCCAGACTTCCGCCCTGCCCAGAAGCCTGTGGTAGAAAGTCTCCTGCGTGGCTGCGACACCCTAGCCATCATGCCTACCGGAGCAGGTAAAAGTATCTGTTTTCAGCTTCCTGCCCTAGTATTCCCGGGCATAACACTGGTTATTTCCCCGTTGATTTCCCTGATGAAAGACCAGGTAGATGCCTTGTCGGACCAGGGAGTACCGGCCACCTATATCAATAGCCAGTTGACTCTGGAGGAAAGCAGGCTTCGTTTTAACGCCATCGCCGCGGGCCGCTATAAGCTGATCTACGTGGCACCGGAACGGCTGGACACCGATTATTTTCGCTACATCATCGAGCGGCAGGAAATCTCCATGGTAGCGGTGGATGAGGCACATTGTCTTTCCCAATGGGGACACGATTTTCGTCCCAGCTACCGGCAAATTGCATCCTTTATTGTCAGTCTCCCCCGCCGCCCGCTGGTCAGCGCCTTCACCGCCACCGCCACCCCAAAGGTCAAAGAGGATATCATCAACCTCTTGCACCTGCACCAGCCCCAAATTCATGTGACAGGCTTCGATCGTCCCAATCTCTATTTCGAAGTACGCCGCGGTGAAGATAAAAAGAAGTTCATTGAACGCTATCTGAAAAGCCATCCCCATGAATCAGGTATCATCTATGCCTCCACCCGCAAAGAAGTAGATAGCCTCTACGAATATCTCAAAAAGAAAAAATTTGCCGTAGGCCGTTATCATGCAGGCCTATCGGATAAACAGCGCAATAAAGCCCAGGACGATTTTCTTTACGATAATATACAGGTCATTGTAGCGACCAACGCCTTCGGCATGGGCATTGATAAATCCAACGTCCGCTATGTCATCCATTACAATATGCCCAAGAATATCGAAGCATATTATCAGGAAGCCGGACGCGCCGGACGTGATGGCGAACCTGGCAATTGCATTCTGCTCTACTCCCCCCAGGATGTAATGACCCAGAAATACCTTATCGATGTATCCATTGAAAACGAAGAGCGAAAAGCCCATAACTTAGGCACCCTGCAAAAGATGGTGGATTATTGTCACACCCCTGAATGCCTACGCCACTTTATCATCAGCTACTTTGGCGATACCAGTTCTGCCATTCTCTGCAATAACTGCAGCAACTGTAAAGCTGGACTGGAAAAGCTTGACGTTACTCTTGATGCACAAAAAGTTTTTTCCTGTGTTTACCGCATGCACGAGCGCTTTGGTTTGACGCTCGTAGCCCAAGTACTCAAAGGTTCTAACGACAAACGAGTAAAAGAGCTGCATTTGGACCAGCTTTCCACCTTTGCCTTAATGAAAGAACGAACATTGTCTGATATCAAACTGCTGATTCAGCGCTTTATCGCCACAGATTACTTAGGTCTTACCGAAAGTAAATTCCCCGTAGTCACGCTAAAGCCTGCAGCCTATCCCGTACTCAAAGGACAGGAAAAGGTATGGCAGGCTGTTCCCAGACCAGAACAGCCCAAAGAGCCTGCAGCACCGGAACTATTCGATCACCTGCGTCATCTGCGCAAGGAAATTGCAACCCGGGAACACGTACCGCCTTATGTGGTCTTCTCCGATGCCACCCTCAAGGATATGTGCCGCGTCCAGCCAGAAACTCTGGAGCAAATGCTGACAGTAAAGGGTGTCGGCGAAATGAAATTAGAAAAATACGGTCAGGAATTTTTGGACTGCATCCATACATATAAATAGCAAAAGGCTCCGCTCAAACTGAGCGGAGCCTTTTGTATAATCCCCTATTCACCTGTCATGCTGCATGATGAGTGGCCACCCGCAAATTCTCCAGATTTTCTTTCGGTGCACCAAAACGTTTATACCAAAGCGCTGTGATAATCGGAACCACCACCGAAGTAACCACTACACTGGTTGCTACCAAAGCTGTAGCCGCAGGAACGATAGGCTGCAATTCCGGAATCATCTGACCAACAATCATAGGATTGGTAACGGCAGCCCCAGCGGTACTGGAAGCAGCCAGCCCGGCAGCTCCATTGCCGCCAGCAATGGTACGGTCAGCAATAATCAAAGGAATGCCCGTAATCACGATAACGGTAAGACCCAGCAGAATCCCCAGTACCCCAGTCTGGCCAATAACAGCCAAATTGATGGTATTCCCTAGCGCAAAGGCAAAGAAGGGAATCATGATTTTACCAGCAGGAGAGAACAAGGCGCGTAACTCCGGATCAAGGTTGCCCAGAGCAAAACCAATCACAAATGGAAGAACAGCACCTACAAATACATGGGGTTCAAAGTAAGCAGCACCGGTGGAACCTAAAATCATCATCGTGACCAAAGGACCTGATTCAATGGAAGTCAGGACAAAGGCACCTGCCTCCTCCTTAGTACCATACTGCTGCATCAAAGAGGCATACAAACCGCCATTGGTCATGTCCATGGATGTGACAATAGCCAGTGTGGAAAGCCCTGCAAAGAAACCTGCCTGAATCATCCCCTTAGGCATGAACATCACACAGACGAACCCCACAATCCAAGCCACGATAATCTTCGTCAAAACAATGGTGCCCGATTTGCGCAGAACCATACCTGCCGAACGATAATTAATACTGGCTCCCATACAGAAAAACCATACCGCCAGAATTGGCACTGTGCCAGTAATCAACCCATTGGTAAAGGAACCGAAATATTTTCCCGCCCAGGGAGTAAAGGTATGACAAAGGGCACCAAGAAGCAACGGTACCAACATTAAACCGCCAGGAATTCGTTCAACCGTTTTCAAAATTTTCATGACTACACCCCCAACCAAATCTGGTTCTCTCCATAACACACAATTGCCTTGCTAATCCGCTCGTTAAGGCTGCTTGCCGATATAGGCCAAGATACCTCCATCCACGTAAAGTACATGACCATTGACAAAATTCGATGCTTCCGATGCCAGGAATACTGCAGGACCTTCTAAATCCTCTGTCGTCCCCCAACGATTTGCCGGCGTTTTCGCCAAAATAAATTCATTGAAAGGATGCCCCGGAGTTCTAAGGGGCGCAGTCTGCGGCGTGGCGATATATCCCGGTCCGATACCATTGCACTGAATATTCGCACTTCCATATTCAGCACAAATGTTCCGGGTCAGCATTTTCAGTCCCCCTTTAGCCGCAGCATAGGCCGAAACCGTCTCTCTCCCCAGCTCACTCATCATGGAACAGATATTGATGATCTTGCCATGCCCTTTTTTCAGCATCCCCGGCAAAACAGCCTTGGATACGATAAAAGGTGCATTCAAATCAATATCCACCACCTGCCGAAAATCCTGAGCGGTCATCTCCAGCATGGGAATCCGTTTGATAATCCCTGCATTATTGACTAGGATATCAATCGTCCCCAAATCTTTTTCGATGGCTGCCACCATTTTCTGCACTTCATCTTCCTTGGTGACATCACAATAATAACCTTTGACTTCAATGCCTTCTTTTTCGTAATCCGCCAGTGCTTTTTTCATATGCTCTTCACTGCGGCAATTGAAGGCAATCTTAGCACCAGCCTTGGCATAAGCCTTCGCAATAGCAAAACCTATACCATAAGCAGCGCCAGTCACCAAAGCCACCTTTCCCTCCAGGGAAAATTGTTTCAAATAGTCCATATCCATGTTTATGCCCCTCTTGCTAACTTATTTAAGCTCCGTATTCTTGATGTTGTCCATATCGTCAAAGGTCTTGTTCTCACCGCCCATAGCCCAGATAAATGTGTAATTGGCCGTTCCACAACCGGCATGAATGCTCCAGGATGGACTGATAATGGCCTGCTCATTATGCATGAGGACATGCCGGGTTTCCTGCGGCTCACCCATCATGTGGAATACAACTTCATTCTCTGGCACCTCAAAGTAGAAATACACTTCCATCCGCCGTTCATGGGTATGAGCTGGCATGGTATTCCAAACACTTCCCGGTTCCAAAGCGGTCATGCCCATAGACAACTGACAGGTTTCCAATACATCCGGATGAATGAACTGATTGATGGTCCGCTTATTGCTGGTTTTCATATCCCCGCAGGGAACCTTATTAGCCTCCCGAATGGTAATCAGTTTCGTAGTACAAGGCTTATGCGCCGGCGCCGACACCATATAGAACTTAGCCGGCTTGTTGCTGTCATTGCTCTTGAATAAAACCTCTTTCGTCCCCATGGTGATATAAAGACAATCCTTGTACCCCAGCTCATAGGTTACGCCATCCGCAACAATGCTGCCTGCGCCACCCACATTAAAGATACCGATTTCCCGCCGCTGCAGGATATATTCTGTACCAAAATTATGCCAAACATCGATACCTTTATTCAGGGGAACCGTTTCCTTCACCGGCATACAGCCAAAAGTAACCATGCGATCTACATGAGAGTACACAGCCTTTACCGTATCCGGGACAAATAATTCTTCAATCAGGAATTCGTTTCTGATTTCATCTGTAGTATAACGTTTAAAGTCTTTCTGATTTGCTGAATAACGAATATCCATGATTTATGCGACCTCCATAAAATGCTGCAATTTTTGCCGATTGGGCAAGCCTTCATTATCTCCCGCTGACATCACCGCCAAAGCACCGATTGCCGTTCCTCTGCGTACTGCTTCGGTCAAAGGCAGACCTTCCAGCAAAGCCGATATGATACCTACTGCAAAGCCATCCCCAGCTCCTACTGTATCTACCACATGCTCCACGTTAAAGGAAGGTGCCAGGAAATGTTTCCCGCTCTTTTCCTTCGCATAGGCTCCCTTGCTGCCACCTAATTTCACCACTACAGCCTGTGCTCCACGCTGTAGATAGAAATCGGCCACCTGTTCCGGCTCGCTAAATCCTGTAAGGATTTTCCCTTCATTGATGCCGGGCAAAATCAAATCTGCCTTAGTCGCCAGACGATTCAATGTTTCCACCATGACTTTCTCCGAAGGCCAAAGGGCAGGGCGAAGATTCGGATCGAAAGATACCGTACAACCATGTGCTCTGGCTTCCTCCATCATTTTTCCCAAAGCATCACAACAGGATGCCGATAGCGCTGCAGGGATGCCGGTTGCATGTACATGCCTTACTCCCTGCCAGTTGATATTTTGCAGATTTTGTTGAACAAAGTAAGAAAATGCCGTATGTTTTCGATAATTTACTACTACCGGATCGGAACCATCCTGCGTTTTCGCCTTCATCTGCATACCGGTAAGATGCTCATCATCTTCTACCACGTAGGAGGTATCAATATGATTTTCTTTCAGGAAATCAACGATATGTGCCCCCAGGGGATCTGCGCCCACCCGGGATACATAGGATACTTCATGTCCCAACCGGGCAAGACCAATGGAGAAATTGACCTCCGCGCCACAGACGCTTCGGGTAAATTGCTGTACATCCTTTAAGGGCTTTACCTCTTCTGCAATGAACAAGCCCATGGGCTCACCAATAGTCAGCACTTCTGACATCTTCTATCAGTCCTTTCTTCAGCCATGCATTCAGCTGGCCAGCAAATGATTGACTAACTTACTTTCTCCCCGTACTTCCCGAACAATGGAAGCCGCTTCCTTTACCAATTTGGCGATACCTTTCCAATTACCGGCATCCATCATGGCCTGCTTGACCATCCAGCTGCCGCCACAGGCCACGATTTTATCATCAGCCAGATACTGACGTACATTATTTGCATTTATGCCTCCCGTAGGCATGAACGATAACTGTCCATAAGGCGCGACCACCGCCCGCAGCATATTCAACCCGCCGGATTGTTCTGCCGGGAAGAACTTGACAAAATCCAAGCCTAAGCTGATGGCTTGTTCCATTTCACTGGGAGTCTGCGTTCCGGGAGCCACCGGAATCTTTTTGCTTTGACAATACTTCACTATGGTAGGGTTAAGTCCCGGGCTGACAATGAACTTAGCACCAGCTTCAATGGCTGCATCTACTTCCTCGATGGTCAATACCGTGCCCGCACCCACCAACATTTCCGGACGATGTTTGACCATAGCCGCAATCACTTTAGCCGCTGCATTGGTCCGAAATGTAACCTCTGCACAGGGCAGTCCATTATCGCACAAGACATCCGCCAATTTCTCAGCTTGATCCTCATGTTCCATTACAATTACTGGGATTATTCCAACATCCCTAAATTTTCTAAAAATATCCTGCATAGTAAGCTTCCTTCCTGTTACCGCTGATAGCCGTAACTTGTTTTTCATTTGTTAGTTATTATTTTAATCTATTTAGTCTTATATGTAAATGTGTTAATCATCTTTTCACTTGTGCTTATCCTATTTTTTTTGAATTTTATGCGAAAAAAAGTTGTGTTTATACAAATAGGTATTAGTATAAACACAACTTTTTTATTATCTCTTTTTATTGATTCCCTGATATTCTCGTGGAGAAAGCCCTTCATATTTGTGAAACATCTTGGAAAACTGCGCATAATCCTCATATCCCACCTGCAAAGCCACTTCTTTGCAGGACAGGTTACGATTGCTTCGCATCAATTCTTTAGCTTTCCCCATGCGGAATTGTAACAGATAATCCGTAAAACTCATCCCCACTTCCTTCTTGAAGCGTCCCCCCAAATAAGAAGGAGACATATGCGCCACCATGGCAATATCCGACAATTTCACTTCATCACCATAATGTTCTTCAATGTAGTGCCGCATGGATTCCACCAACTGATTGGACCCCCACTTGCGTTCCCGCAGATTCCCCAAGGTTTCCGGATGACTATGATTCTTAAACGAGCTCACCGCCGCATATATGGATTCTTCCATGGGAATCCGGTCAAAGGTAGAACCGCCAATATACCCCTGACAGCTGGTATTGCGATAAAGGTACTGCATATCCATCAGCTTATTAGCGGGTCCAGCATAGACAAACCGCAGAATATCCGGATTGCGCTCCTTGCATAAAGCAAAAATCTTCTCTGCTAAGCCTCGGGCCTCACTGATGCTCAAATGGCGCTTTGCCCCCAGTAAGCCACCGGCAGTAAGGCCCATATGGAAACAGATGATATCGGCCTGGGCATCAATCATTTTCTCTGTTTCCTCAATAGAACAGACAAAGGCCATGGTCAAAAGATTCATTTGATTGGCCAGCCGGATAGCTGCTACTTCCCGGTCATAGGAGTTTCCCTCCTCTTCCAGAGCCTCCCGGAAAAGGCCATCAACCTGTGCCAATGTAGGTGAATTTACCACCCCCACAAAACCGCTTTCTTTGATTTCCTGCAGATAGTCAAACAGCTTCAGATAGGGGTCGCTGGCCATCAAGCCAAACAACAGCGGTACATCCTGCACAACAGGAAATATTTCCCGTTTTCCCATTTCCATCACGATTTGATTGCTATTACCATAACAAAAAAAACTGCTCAATGAACTGCGCCCCATGATACGGAACTTCCCTGCCGAAAGAGCCAGCAGGATATCTGCCCCCCCCATGGCTGCCAATTTTGCCGTCATCCCCGAGCCAACTGCCGCACCAATAATATGGCCCCCCACATTGATTTCAGCCCGCAGGCGCCGCAAGATATAATCCTTCCCTTGTTCGTTCATTCTGCTATCCTCAATCTATGTGCTGCCTTTTTCAATTTATCCAATGTCCGGTATTCTTTGATCCTGCCCGTCATGTCCCGCTCCGAATCCTCCACATTCCCCGGAAACACTGTAAAAAAACCAGCCAGCGATGGCAAACGTTGTATAACCTGCATAGCCCCCTCTAAAGAAGATACCTGTATGCCATAACAGAGTATAGGAATATGACGGCGGATAGCATTGCTTTTTTCCATGATCTGCCTCAGTTTTTCACAACAATCTTCCAGACTAGGCACCTCACCTCTGGCTTTGGCCCCTTTCGTTACCAGGCCAAAATGTACCAGCAGCATATCCGCTCCAGCCATGGTCATGGCCTCCCCCTGCTCTGCGTCAAAAACAATCGGACAGGTAAATAAATCCAATTCATGGGCTGCCCGAATCATATCCACTTCCAGTTGATACCCTATACCAGTTCCCTCCAGATTAGCCCGAAACCGACCATCCACGATACCTACAGTGGGAAAATTCTGGACGCCATGAAAGCCCCTCTCCTTCAATTCTCCCAAAAACATATCCATTTTCCGGAAGGGATCTGTACCGCAAACACCAGCCAGTACCGGGATTTTCCGCATGGTATACAGCACCTCATTGCTCGATTCCTGCAAACAGGTATTGGCATCATCATAGGATAATATTCCTGCCAGTAAACTTCTTCCCGCAGATTGCAGGTGCCCGGTATGATAAAAAACCAAGAAATCTGCGCCTGATTTATCCCCGTGTTTAGCAATCTGCTCCATGCCAGACCCTACTCCCACCAGTAATTTTCCCTTGCTCAGATGTTCTTGGAAGCCTTCCACAATCTCCTGACGATTTTTTCTTAACATCGCAATCTCTCACTTTTATTTCAGTCCTAATGGCAGCCAATAAGCTTCTGTTCCTGCGATCTGATCAGGAGAGAATCTGGCATAAAGGGCACTGGGCGTTTTCCCCAACATAAAACAACTCAATGTCTTATATCCCGTCAGCAATCCACTATCCGTATCAGCTTTACATGACGGTTGTTCCACAAAGAGCTGATACATGGAATCCCTGCTGTCCCGGCGTACAATATCTTCCGTGTCCACGTCCTTGCCAAAGCGCACCCCTTGATTGTCCAACACTTCGATACCAGCTCCCTCTCTGCCCCAAATAGGCTTTTTTATCCAACTGGAACCTTCCGCAATCTTTGCCTGCACAAAATCTCTGGCAAAATAGGACGGAAGCATATACCGGTTGATAACGGCAGCTTCCTCAGCCGAAAACACTGCTGCCGTTCCCGCTGGCTGATTATTCAACGCCCAAACCAGTGCCTGAAAGGCCTTGGATTGCATAATGATGGCCTCTGGAGGATTAAACATCATGAACTTATTATGAAGATATCCTTCCATAAAATCCTTCCCTAAAGAATCCCCCTCTGGCGTCTTTTCTTCAATCAGGATTTCCAAGGGATGCAGGCGATAGATGGCATTGGCCCTTCGCCCATCAGGAAGCAGAATGCTGCCATCACTCTGCACAGCCAAATCGTAAAAGGATACAAAGGTAATGGCATCCTCCGCCGCAGTAGCCAGATTGTGTTTTTTCATCGCATTCATCAAAAACATCGTTGTGGCATAATCTTCCTGATAATCATGAAAACAGGAAAAGAGAAAAGGATGACGTCGATGAAAGCGTCCGGTACTGATGCTGACCCCTGGTTCCGAAGCCAGAAAAATTTCATTGAGCCAGCTGCAGAGTTTATCATACTCGCCAAAGTTTGGATCCTCCACTTCAAAATGCGTGCAGGCCACCATATTGCCATAATAGGCCTCTACCACAGCGCAAGGAGTATCCGCATTGATTTCCACCATATGAAAATTTCCCTGTTGATCCAGCACATAATCAAAACGGGACAACCAGGTAGCCAGATGCAAAGAATTTTCCTTTTGCAGATAGGGAATCAGCAGCGGCGGTATTTCCAAATCGGCCAAAAAATTATCTCCACACTGCTGACAAACCGCCACTGCCCGCTGAAAGGCGCCAAATAAAACACCACTGACATAGCGCAGTTCCTCAGCCAGTTCCCGCTCCAGCATTTCGATATTTTTCGTCGGATATTTATCCGCATAGCCCTCATATTCCACAAAAGGAAAAATCTCCCTATTTAACAAATCACGCCAATCCGCACTCACTTTTTCACCTACTGTCCCATATTTTACGATGCTGAACTCCTGGCCCCAGCAGACCCGAAGCCGCTTTTAGCCCCTGAGGTGCTAAAAGACTTTGCTGAAACCGTTTTCTTAGAAGAACTTCTCGTACTGCTATGGATATTCGAAGTAGTTCTATCCTTCTCTTTTTCCAACGGCTTTATTGGGGAATTGGTGGTATAACGGTGCGTAGATGCATTGTAATAGCCACCACCACCACTGGACAAACCATGGAACATATAATAGCCCGCTGCCAGCCCCGCCAGCAGTCCCGCTGAGCCAGCGATATAATTCAAGCCGCCATCCTCCTCTCGGCGGAAGGTCACCGTACGGCCATCTTCATAGGTGGCGGTTTCCGTACCATCGTCATTCTCGGTCAGCGTATATTCCTGACCACTATCGTCCGTCAACGTATGTACCCCATCCTCCTGATCTGCAGATATATCCGCATCCTCTGCCAGCCAGGAAGCAAAGGCAGCCGTGGTGGCAACAGCTGTAAAAATTGCCAACACCTTGGTTGTCTTGTTGCTTAGCATTTATTCAACCTCTTTCCTGTATGATCCATTTTATCATAGGACATACTTTTGAGATTGTCAAATGTACGCTTCAACAAGTCATTGCTTGATATTTAACGCCGTAACAATTCTAATCTCCCTTTAATTGTAATTAAACAAGAATAATGGTATCATATCTTTGTCTGCAAATTAAGGAGATGAGCAATTTGGAAGAAATGACCAGCACAGAAAACAATCATTCACGAAAAAAGCCTGTGAAACAATGATTACTCATTTTCACAGGCTCTGTATTTTCATATTGGTGACACCTACGGGATTCGAACCCGTGAACCCGGCGTGAGAGGCCGGTGTCTTAACCGCTTGACGAAGGTGCCAATGGTGACGCCTACGGGATTCGAACCCGTGAACCTGGCGTGAGAGGCCAGTGTCTTAACCGCTTGACGAAGGCGCCGCATGTTTTAGCTGACTCAAATAATTATAGCACTACGCCGTAAGGTTGGCAAGGCTTTTTTTCAGGCGATCCAAAGAAATTTCCTTTCCCAGCACCGACAGGATTTCGGTAGCGCCCCCCGGCGTTACCGATTTACCCGCCACACCGATGCGCAGGACCCACATGACCAAACCCTTTTTCAATTCATTTGCAGCGATATATTCCTCCAGCTTCGCATAGAGACTATCGTTATGCCAATCGTCTTCACTGACATTTTCCAGCAATTCTACCAGCTTCGGCATCAATTCTGCCGCCTTTTCCGGATTGACCTTGTTGCGCTTATTATTGTAGAGGTTCGCATCAAATTCCGGCATTTCCACCAAGAAGGCAATTTCTTCCTGCACATCACTGAATCGCTGCACACGAGTCTTCAGTAGAGCCGTAACCAGTTGCCAGTTTTTCTCCAGATACTCCGGCAGCTCCGCTACAAATCCACGTGCACGCTTGGCAAATTCTTCATCGGACATCGCCTTGAAGTATTCCCCATTAATCCAGCCCAACTTATCATAGTCAAAAACAGCCGGAGACTTGGACAAACCTTCCAAGTCAAAGTGAGAAATCAATTCTTCCATCGAGAAGATTTCCTGATTCGTTGTCTTGGGATTCCAGCCCAGCAAGGCCACGTAGTTGGTAATTGCTTCCGGTAAATAGCCCAGCTTTACCAAATCGTCAAAGCTCGTGGCACCGTGACGCTTGGAGAGCTTGGACACCGAGCCATCCTCATTCTTGCCCATTACCGGGGCCAGGTGAATGAATGTAGGCACTTCCCAGCCATAGGCTTCATAAAGCAGGATGTACTTAGGGGTAGAGGTAATGAACTCAGCACCACGCATAATATGGGTGATGCCCATCAGGTGGTCATCCACCACGTTGGCAAAATTATAAGTAGGCATACCATCGCGCTTCAACAGCACTTGATCTTCCAGCTCAGAATTGGGAATGGTGATATTGCCATGAAGCACATCAAAGAAAGTAGTGGCTCCATCCAAAGGCATTTTCTGACGGATAACATAGGGATCACCATTTTTCAGATGTTCCTCGATAACCGCTGCGTCCAAATCACGGCAGGTTCTGTCATAACCGCCAAATTCACCAGCAGAATGATCCTCCTCCGGATCACAGAAACAATAATAAGCATGACCGGATTTTACCAATTCTTCCGCATACTTCTTGTAAATATCCATGCGCTCACTCTGCACATAAGGACCACATTCACCACCGATATCGGGCCCCTCGTCCGGTACGATATGGGCCATTTCCAGGGTGCGATTGATGAAATCCACCGCATCAGCCACATAACGTGTCCTATCGGTATCTTCAATACGCAGGATAAAATCCCCCTTTTGGGCCTTGGCATAAAGATAACCATAAAGTGCTGTACGCAGATTACCAATATGCATATACCCCGTAGGACTTGGTGCAAAACGGGTACGAACCTTCTGACTCAATGAAACTTCCTCCTAATAACTAACGCTAGAAAATCAACGCTTTAAGAACTGATACAGGGCACGATACATCAGCATGGTGCTGACAGCGCCCGGATCTTCTACGCCAATGCTGCGCTCGCCCACCAGACTGGCGCGGCCTTTCTTGGCGGGAATCTCTTTGGTGTAATTTACACCATCACCAGCGGCCTTCGATGCTTCCTGCAGAACCTCAAATAAGGTCTTATCCTCGACATTTTCCGGCAGGAAACAGTCATGAATCGGAATCAGGGCATCAAGAATTGTCTTATCGCCCTTTTCCGCGCGGCCACGGGTTTGAATAGCCTCTATGGCAACAGCCAAAAGCTTTTCAAAGCTTCTGACATTCATAGCCGTCTCATCATCACAAGCTTCGCCAGCTTTAACAAAGGCCGCACCATAAAGAGGACCAGCCGCACCACCCACATTCTGAACCAGTGCCTTGCCGATTTTTTTCAGCACCGGGCCAGGCTTGCTGGTATCTTCCATTTCGTCCACAATTTCCTGAGCAGCCCGAAAGCCACGGGCCATATTCAAACCATGATCGCCATCACCAGCCTTGGCATCAATATCCGACAGATAATCTTTTTGGGCAATGATAGCCACAGCTACGGCATCAAATGCATCTTTAATTCTCGACATTTCAAAACTCCTTGCTTTGCAGTAAAGTAAAAAACGAAAAAACTCATTGATGGGGAAACAATGAGTTTATGGGGAAATACATACTTATCCATTATAACACGCATCCTTCAAAGCGCAAGTGTGAATTGACAGAAATATAGGAATGCATGAAAAACGCATGAAGTTTACCACATCTCTAAAAAGCCTGCATTATAACAAATCACAGCTGCCCATATTATAACGCAGTTCCTGATTCTTGACGCTTACCCGGGTTTCCGGAGGAACCGAATGGGTTAAGAACACATTGCCCCCAATCAAAGAGCCTCGACCGATGACAGTATCCCCGCCCAAAATAGATGCTCCGGAATAAATGGTGACATGATCTTCAATGGTAGGATGGCGTTTTTTGTTAAAGAGCTTACGACCTCCGGAAGTAGACAATGCCCCCAAAGTCACCCCTTGGTAGATTTTCACATGTTCACCGATTTCCGTAGTCTCCCCGATTACAATACCAGTACCATGATCAATCATGAAATACTTGCCAATGGTCGCACCAGGATTGATATCGATTCCCGTCTTGCTATGGGCTAGTTCTGTCATAATACGCGGAATCACCGGCACCTTCAGATTATACAATTCATGAGCAAAGCGAAATACCGTTACTGCATAAAGGCCCGGATAAGCGAAAATGATCTCATCTGCACTTTCTGCTGCAGGATCCCCATCAAAAAGGGCCTCCACATCGGTAGCCAAATATTCACGTATTTTAGGAATCTGCCGCAAAAAAGCCAACGTAATCCGCTGCGACTCCAGACGGGTAGCCTCAAGGTTTTCTTCATCCAGTCTCATGCCATAGCGCAGAGCGATGGCAATCTGCTTATTCAAGCGGAAAGCAATATCCTCAATCACCATCGATAAACTATTGCGCACATCATAAATGCGATAATGCGGGTCTTTCACATAACCAGGATAAGCTACTCTGGTAAGTTCCCCAATCAATTCATAGATGACCTTCGTATCCGGCTGATTGAATACGTCCAATTTGTCGATGTGGCGCTCTTTATCATAATCCACGAGTATATCCTGTGTAATACGCTTGATATCCTGACCAATTAAGTCCTGCATATGTTTCTCCTTATATAAGTCAATACACGAAGATGGTTCCGGCAGGATAATGCCCGCCGAAACCATCATTACGATCTGCCTATTATGTTAGCATCGGGATTTTTCCCTGTCAAGAAAATCAAATCTTGAACCGCTCCACAGAAGATTCCATTCCCTGTGCCATTTCCGTCAGGCGGCGGCTGGCACCGGCAATCTCATTCATAGTAGCCGTCTGTTCCTCAGTGGCTGCTGATACGGTTTCCGCCTCCGAAGCCACATTGCGGCTCATCTCGCTGATTTTGTTGATGGCCTCCGCAATGGTACCAGCGTTATTCGCCAGACTGGCCACTGTGCGTTCCATATCAGCTGTTTCGCCCACCACCTGCTCTACCATACCGGCAATGTCCTTAAAGCTGTTGCCGGCACCATTAACTGCACCAACACCATTCTGCACCTGAGATACTCCATCCTGCATAACGGCTACGGCATTGCGCGCCTTGTCCTGAATTGAACCTATCAAACTGGAAATCTCTCCGGCCGAAGAACTGGACTGTTCCGCTAATTTACGGACTTCATCTGCCACTACAGCAAACCCTCGCCCATGTTCACCAGCTCTGGCAGCCTCAATAGCCGCATTGAGCGCCAACAGGTTCGTCTGCTCAGCAATCTCAGAAATGGCATCCACAATTGTGCCAATCTTATCCGACTCACGGCCCAGCTCTTCAATGACCTGCGCCGACTGACTCACGGACTGCTCAATAAGCTCCATCTGCTTCACCGCACCAGTAACGGCTTTTTCACCGCTATCTGCCTGCCCCTTGGCAGCAGCCACCACCTTACCAGCATGCTCAATGGTTTTCTTAAACCGCTCCATGCTCTGCGAAAGGCTCTCGATATTTGAGCTGGCGCTCTCCACTTCTGTAAACTGTTCACTACAGGAACCAGCCACGTTCACAATACTATCAGCCACTGAACCGCTGACCGTTGCTGATTGCTCCGAACTGTTGGTGAGCTGCTGGCAGGATGCTGCTACCTGCACACTGGATTCAGCAATCTGCTTCATCATATTGCTGACTTCGGTCTGCACCTTATGCAATGCCCGGCTCATCTCACCAATTTCATCCTGACGATGGAAAACTTCCTCCAACGAACTATCTTCCCGTAAATCACCAGTTGCCATGACTCCTAAACGATTAGTAACCACATGCAAAGGACCTACTATAGATTTTGCGGCCCACATCCCCAAGGCAGAGAATATCGCTAATAGGAGGACATTGATAATAATCGTGTTAATCAACGTAGATTTGAATGCCTCATCGGCAGCAGCCTGCTCTTCCGCCACCCGACTGTCAATGTAATCAATCCAAACACCAGTTCCCAATACCCATTGATAAGGAGCAAAAGAAACCGTATAATTCCGCTTGGGAAGCGGCGTAGATTCGTTAGGCTTAGCAAACATCAAGTCCGTATAGCCACCGCCATCTTCACGGCCGTGTTCAATCATTTCCTTAATGAACTGTTTGCCTGAAGGATCTGTGAGATTGATGCGGGATTTACCTTCTGCATCACGGCCTAAAAGCACCACATTAACACCTTCATAGGTATCCACCCAGAAATACCCTTTACCCTCATCATAGCGCATATTCCGAATTAAATCTGCTGCTAATTTCTTGGCCTGTTCCTCGGTAAGTTCCCCTTTTTGCTGACGGTCATAAACCTGCTTAATCACAGATACAGCGGTTTCTGTCTCAATTTTCAATTCCCGCTCCACATCTTGGATTAATGTTTGGCGTACCGAAGCCACCTGCCGTTCTGACTCTGATTTAAGGTTGACGACAAAAGCTGCACTGACACAAAGTGTTGTCAATACGGCAATGCCAATAACCATCAGAATAAAACGTTTTTTTAATGACATTCCGCTCCCTCCTCATTACCCATTTACGCCCCATATCCATCCACAACGATTATTTTCTAGTATGATTATTCGACATAAGAAAATCTACTCCTGCTGAATAATCATTTTATTCTTTCTATATATTAGTCGATATAATTGCTCTAGGTCCTTCATATAAGCTCGGCCATTCATCAAAGGCGATGCCTGCATTATGCTCCTTAAATTTTGCCGTAACAGCAGCAGCAATTCCCTGTCTCCAGCCAAAAGCTGCGCAGTATTCACATATTGTTCAGGATTTCCCGCCATTAACTCCTCCACCCCCAGATTGTCTAAATGACTTTTTATCCTCTCTTTTTCCTAACACTTCGCCGCCAACTTACCTTATCCCTTTTCCACCTATACGCTTTCCTTATTTGTTATGCTATAATGAATACATAGACAATTTGTGTTTTGGAGGTTTTATCATGCATCTTGTGCGACCATTTATCCCTCTTCTTGCGTTAAGCTGTATGCTCTTGCCATCCTGTGCATTTGGCAGCGAATCCACGGCAACTGTTTCCCAACGAACTATAGCTGGACGTCCTGCCTTCTCAGAAAAACTTCCTGGAGAAATCGATAAAAAAGCCATTCAACGTGTTCATTTCCGTGTGGAAAAGTCCTTTGATATACCGATGATGAAATCGGATGCAACCCCCGAGTCTATAACGATCCTAGGTACAACAGAAGCCACACCAGAACAGATGGCGGCCTTTATTATCAAACGCAATCCCACGCCAAAATTAAATTGCAGTATAGATGAAATCGTTCATTACTACTATCAGGAAGCCTCTACTGAAGGCGTACGTCCCGATGTGGCACTCTGCCAGGCATTAAAAGAAACTGGCTTTTTTGCCTATGGCGGAGATGTATCACCAAAACAAAACAACTTCTGTGGATTAGGCGCTACTGGTAACCACGAACCCGGATACAGTTTCGCCACTCCACAATTGGGCGTGCGGGCTCATATCCAGCATCTCCTAGCCTATACCAAATACCACCCCCCTGTACAGGAACTCATTGATCCTCGTTACCAGCATGTGGTCAAAAATCGTCCTGACCTCCACGGCAAAGTACTAACCTGGTGTAAACTCAATGGTGCCTGGGCTGTTCCAGGGAAAAACTATGGACAGGAAATCCTGTTACTCTGGCGTGAAGCCCAATCTCCCGATGGTTCAGATACATCCCTACAGGCTGCGCAGAAAAAAATCCAGCAAGCCCCTGATGATACCACCAATCTGATTTATCGTGGCATCGTTTATTATAACCGTAACGACTTTGCAAATGCCTGGACAGATTTCCATGCAGCCCATCGCTTAAGCCCTAATTCCGGCGAAATATTATTTAATTTGGCTATTACCGCTGAAAAAAGGGGCAAGAAAAAAGAGGCGCGTAAACTCTATGATGCGTTATTAGAAAAACAGCCAGAATTTAATCAAGCTTACTACAATCGTGCTTTACTACGTTATACAGCAAAGGATTATGATGGTGCCATTTCCGATTCAGAGCAGCTGCTGGCAATTGAAAACCGTAGTGCAGATGCCCAGAATCTCATTGCTCTATGCCATATTGCCCAAAGGAAATATGCTGAAGCCTGGAAAGATTTAGCTGTTGCTGGAAAAATCAATTCTGCTAACATGAATATTTTAGCCAACCAATTCATCATACAGGCCTGCCTAAAATAAGTATGAACACAAAAACCTCGCTTCCTTCCTAAAAAAGAAGCGAGGTTTTGTTATCCTAGATAGTAAAAGAAGCACCCCCACAGGATGCTTCTTACTCAACCAGCAACGCCCTATCCTCCCAGCCCGTCTCCAGACAAGTACTTTCGGCGTATGAGTGCTTAACTACTGTGTTCGGTATGGGAACAGGTGGAACCACTCAGCTATCGTCACTGGATATTCTCTTGAATGTATATGCTACACTCAAAACTATACAGAAGAAATTTCTATGTTGAACATTTTAGTTCTTAGCGGTCAACGTCATCCAATCATCTGCGCCTTTCAGGCTTGATTCTTGGGACGTTTTCGCATACGAGCTGTTTCCCAATCGTCTTTCGCTCTCGCTCTGACTCTTGGACAGCTCAGCAAAGTTAAGCCCTCGATTTATTAGTATTGGTCCGCTGCATGCCTTACGGCACTTCCACTCCC
>NZ_JAILPX010000093.1 GCF_024699275.1 Selenomonas sp. | reverse complement strand
TCCCGTCTTCCATCAAAGTACACGCTGTTTATGACGCATAGCGTGGCAGCAAATCGTTACAGCTACCGGCAGGCCTGCAATATGCGTGGGGCCCCACTCTACGTTTACAGCCAGTGCCGAGGTGTTGCCGCCCAGCTGGGGACCAATACCCGTCTGATTGATGAGTTCGAGGAGTTCGCCTTCCAGTTTGGCATATTCCGGCATCGGATTGCGCTCGTCAACAGAACGCGTCAGCGCCAGTTTGGAAAGGAGGGCTGCTCTATCCATGGTACCACCGATACCAACACCGACAACCATCGGCGGGCACGGATTCATGCTGGCATGGAGGATGATGTCCATAACGGCTTTCTTAACGCCTTCCACACCATCAGCCGGCACCAACATCTTGACGCCGGATTTGTTTTCAGAGCCAAAGCCCTTCGGAGCTACCGTGATTTTGAGCTTATCGCCAGCTACAATCTTCGTGTAGATGACACCCGGCGTGTTGTCCTTGGTGTTCACACGATTAAAGAGCGGCTCACCTACTACGGATTTACGCAGGTAACCTTCGGTGTACCCCTTGGAAATACCAGCATTTACGGCATCTTCTAAGAGGCCGCCCGTAATGTGCAGATCCTGACCGACTTCCAGGAACACGATGGTCATGCCCGTATCCTGGCAATAAGGACGGTCTTCTGCCTTGGCGATTTCCGCATTGCGGATAATCTGGTCGAGAACGTTCTGACCGACTGGAGAAGTTTCCGTCTCCCGTGCCTTCTTCATGGCGTTATACACGTCATCCGGAAGGTAATAAGCCGCTTCTTTGCACATCTGTTCCACGGTTTCCGTGATTTGTTTTGCGTCAATTTCTCGCAAAGTAATCCCTCCCATAAATACACTTTATCACATATCAGCAGGCACATAATAACACATTTCCTATTGATTTTCAAGCATTCGGAAAATGTGCTTTGTCCGCATAAATAGTGAATCGAATTCACTTTTACGTATCCTAGCTACCTCCAACAGTGACTTCTATCACATCAATATTTATATTAGATATTCGTAAAAAAAATCCTGCTAAAAGCAGGACTTTTTTCGAAAAAAATATAAAACTTTTCTATTTGATAATGATTATATAATTATATTTATTTATATTCTTATCAGTTTTACAACAGGCGATTTATCCGGCTGCAAATCAAGCACCATAAATGAACCATTGGCCGCGTCACGCGGACGAGCAATACTGCCAGGATTGACAATGAGCACATCATCTATAAGTTCCTCGACGGCTACATGAGTATGACCATAAACCGCAATATCGGCCCCCACATCTACGGCTGCCTGCTGAAGTTTTTGCAAGCCAAAATTCACCCCAAACAGATGCCCATGCGTTAACAAAATGGTATGACCGGCAATATCGACGGTTTCATAATCTGGCAGCCGACTGCCTGGCCAATCATTATTTCCCGCCACCCGGATTACCTCTTTATCCGTTACCATGGCCAGATAATCGGCATCCATAGCAATATCGCCGGCAAATAACCACAGCTTTACGCTCGCAGCTTCCTTGTGGGATAGCATTGTATCCATATGCGAATAACTGCCATGGCTGTCACTGACAATACCTATCTTCATGCAAAATGCTCCTCTAATTTCTGGGTCAGCTTGCGCAGCGCCCGTCCCCGATGACTGATACGGGACTTTTCTTCCAACGTCAATTCAGCCATCGTACGTCCGGCGTACTCATTGGTGTAAAAATACGGATCGTAACCAAAGCCATTCTTGCCCCGAGGAATTTTCTTGACCACACCATCGCAGCGGCCATCCGCAGTCAAGAGCGTACCATCCGTATCGACAAAGCACAAACTGCAACGGTAATCAGCCGGTGACTCCTCCACATCAGCAATGCATAGTTCTTCCAGCATTTTCTGATTATTGGCCCAGTCCTCAGCATTATAGCCGGCATAACGCGAAGAGTAAACACCCGGACGACCGCCCAGCACGGCCACTTCCAAACCGGAATCATCCGCCAGGCAGGCACAGCCAGTCTTCTCCATATAGAAACGCGCCTTGATGGCCGCATTATCGGCAAAAGTTTCCCCGTCTTCAATAGCGTTAGGCAATTCCCCGAACTCTGATAAAGCCACAACTTCCACGGGCAGATGCGCAAAAGCATCCTTCATTTCCCGTACTTTGCCTGCATTTTTCGTAGCAATGACAATTTTTTTCATGTAAAACTCCCCTAAAATCAATTATCCCTCACGGCCCACCAGCCATACCAGCTGACCGCCCAATATATCCTTCTCGTAGGAAATGAGTTCACGGCACCCCTTTTCCCCGAGAGAAAGCAGGCTATTTAGTTCCTGATGGTCAAAGGGGCGGCCTTCACCGGTCCCCTGAACCTCCACAAACTTACCAAAACCCGTCATGACCACATTCATGTCCACCATGGCCGTCGAGTCTTCTTCATAACAAAGGTCAAGAATAGGCTCGTTATCCTTGCTTATCCCCACACTTATAGCGGCCAGAAAATCCTTCACCGGAAAGATATTCCCCTTCTGATAAAAGGTCGCACACGCCTCTACCAAGGCTACAAACGCCCCGGTAATAGATGCTGTACGCGTACCGCCATCAGCCTGAATCACATCGCAGTCAATCATAATGGTGCGTTCACCTAAAGCCTTGGTATCTACCACCGCGCGCAGCGAACGTCCAATCAGCCGCTCGATTTCCTGTGTGCGTCCAGACTGCTTGCCTTTCACCGCCTCCCGCTGCGTGCGAATGCCGGTAGCGCTGGGAAGCAGGGAATATTCTGCCGTAATCCAGCCTTCGCCGGTTCCCTTCAGAAAAAAGGGGACTCTTTCCTCGATTGTCGCAGCGCAAATGACTTTAGTATTGCCCATCTCAATGAGCACAGACCCCGCAGGGTATTTTTGAAACTTGCGGTGAATTTTGCAGGGGCGCAATTCATCAGCAGCTCGATGTCTGAAACGCTCCATGAAATCACTCCTTT
>NZ_JAILPX010000063.1 GCF_024699275.1 Selenomonas sp. | reverse complement strand
TTCATATCTGCGGTAAGCTGTTCTTTTAACGACATATCTTCTTCCTCCAATATAAATCCATATAACAAAAAGACACCTGAAAATCTTACGACCTGCAGGTGTCTCGCGCAAATTATCTGAACTTGCGTTTACGAGCTGCTTCAGATTTCTTCTTGCGGCGAACGCTCGGTTTCTCGTAATGTTCACGTTTTCTCACTTCAGCCAGCGTACCAGCTTTCTGGGACATACGCTTGAAGCGGCGGAGAGCACTATCGATTGATTCATTTTTACCAACTTTGATTTCGTTTGCCATCTATTTTTCCCCCCCTCCACTTAACATGGGAGTTTGTGTTTCTAAAACTACACCACGATATTATACACTAGAGATGATGTACCTGTCAACACAAACTTCGCGCGAGGCAACGCTTCGCGCTGTGCCCATACAGGAAAAGCTAACCGACTCAACATTCATTGAACAAGACCTGAAAATCCTCCAGGCCTGATTCTCATCGATTATCAGCCGGGGGGCCATTGCATGGAGCGACCGCCTAAGAGATGGAAATGCAGATGTTTTACCGTCTGACCGCCTTCATCGCCCGTATTGGCTACAACACGGAACCCTGACTCGGATACGCCCAAGTCCCTTGCCAACTGGGGAATTACATCCACCAATATATGAGCAGCCAATTCCTTATCTTCGGCTTTCAAAGCCGCCAAGCTTTCCACATGCTTTTTCGGAATAACCAATACATGAACAGGTGCCTGAGGCTCTAAATCCTTAAAAGCCAGCACCATATCATCCTCATAAACCACGGTAGAGGGAATTTCCTTGCCCGCAATCTTGCAAAAAATACAATCTGACATCATTTACACCTCCTTTACGAATCGCATATTATTATTAATTCGTCATAAATGACAAAATACCTGCTAATCAATAAAAAAATTATTAAGCATTGAGTTTCTTTGCAGCGTATTCCAGCAAAATATGACCACTTTTGCGATTGGTAGCCAACGGAATATTATGTACATCACACAAACGAAGCAAAGCATTGATATCGGGTTCATGGGGTTGAGACGTCAAGGGATCCCGCAAAAAGATGACGTAATGTACCTTTTCTGTAGCCACTAACGCACCAATCTGCTGATCGCCGCCTAAGGGGCCGGACATCATGGTCTCCACATCCAAACCCAGCTTTTCCTTAAGTAAGGTCCCCGTGGTCCTGGTGGCCACTAGATGAAAGTTCGCCAATAACTCCTTATGGTGCGAGGCGAAATCCAGCATTTCCTCTTTTTTCTTGTCGTGGGCAATCAAGGCTATCGTTTCCATAATTTTTCCTTCTTTCTAAAAATACTTTTTCTAATACAATTCGCGCCAAACCTGGAATACTCCTTTAATTCTACCACAAACTTTATATACTTGCTTTATCAACCGCTCTGTGTTACACTATGGGTAATTAATTTGCACAAAGGAGCTTGAAGACCATGAACTTCGCAGAAAAATTACGGCAGTTACGCAGCCAAAAGGGCATGAGCCAAGAAGCTGTAGCAAATGCCATCGGCGTGACCCGCCGCACCTATATTTCCTATGAGCGGGATGGGCGCTACCCAAAGAAGCGGGAACGATATGCCCAGCTGGCAAAAGTATTTGATGTCGATATCAACTATCTCTATACCGAAAATGAAGTTTTTCTGACCAAGGCCGGTTCCCAATACGGTCTGCGCGGTATGCAGCAGGCCAATGTCCTGGTCAGTGAATTATCCGGACTCTTTGCCGGCGGCGAACTAAGTGAAGAGGACCGGGACGCTGTCATGCAATCCCTACAAGAAGCTTATTGGCTGGCAAAAAAAGAAAATAAGAAATACCGAAAAAAGCCTAAGGAGTGATGCCCCATGGATTCAGAACAGTGCCATAAGCGCGCCCGGGAAATCATTCGTCAGGTAGGCCGCCGGGACATGCGCCAGGTAGCGCGGGAACTCAACATCAAAGTCCTCTACAACGAAAATTTCTCTAAACTCTTGGGCATGTACTTTTGCCAATGGCGCCACCGCTTCATTTTTCTCAACACCAATCTGGACGACATCTGGAAAAATATGGTTTTAGCCCATGAAATTGGCCACGATCAGTTGCATCGGGATTTGGCCAAGCAACAGCAGATGCATGAATTTGAACTCTTTCGTCTGAACAGCCGCACAGAGTACGAAGCTAATGCCTTCGCCGCACACCTGTTGATGGATACCGATGCCGTTTACGCGGAACTCAAGGACGGCTGTGATGAAGTCACCCTGGCACAAAAAATGAATTGCAATATCAATCTGGCTTTGATCAAACTACAGGAAATGGCCAAACTAGGCTACGATATTCGTCCCAGCCATAACGCTGACAGCCAGTTCTTTAAAAACATACAAGTGTGATTTTACCAGGAGGTATATATATGTTAAACACAGTTATTCACTTTGAAATTCTGCTCAATATCGCCCTTATCCTATTGGTGGTCTGCCTCGCCACCTACACTTTTGCGCAGGATATGCAGCTGCGAAAGTATAAGTCCCTGTTAGCTCAAAGCCATAACATCACCTGGCCCCAGCCTGAACAGCCTGAACGCTTTTCTCCCCCCAAACACCATTTGGCAGCCTAAAGCATACAATAGCAGGACGAGGAAATGTTCCTTCATATTGATTTGACAAAAAGTGCGCGGATATAAATTATGTAGTGCCCCCATAAAGTTAGACCAAGAGTCTAGTTTATGGGGGCACTACATATAAATTATCAACGCACTTTTTACAAACTGCAGTTTCATAACCTCGTTTTTTATCAAACAAGTGGTATCCTTAAATGCATGGTCGTTCCCTTTCCCAATTCGCTCTCCAGCCGTATTTCAATATCATGCTGCTGGGCAATCCAACTGGCAATAGATAATCCCAATCCTGTACCACTAACCCCCTGTGCCTTGGTACGTGAACTGTCCACACGATAGAAACGTTCAAAAACCTTCTGCTGATCTTTCTTGTCTATACCGATACCATTATCGGCGAGGGCTACTTCCATAAAGGAACCATCCTCCCCGACCACCTTACGGGAAACCACAGTAATCCGCCCGCCCTTCGGTGTGTATTTCGTGCTGTTATCTAAAAAGATGCGAAACATCTGCCGTACCGTTACTAAATCACCATATATCATTCCATCATCATTTTGTAACAGTTCCACAGAATGATTTTTCGTCACCAATTTCATCTTCCTGATAATATCCGCCAAAAGTTCACTAAGTTCAATGTTTTCCTTATGTAACACCTGGCGGTTCTGGTCTGCCCGAGCCAAGAATAACAGTTTTTCAATCAACTGCTGCATATTCTCCGCTTCTGACCGGATTGAATCAATACCTTCATCCAGCACATCTTCATCGGAGCGCCCCCAGCGGGAGAGCAGATCCGAATAGCCCAGAATTACAGTTACCGGTGTACGCAGTTCATGGGAAGCATCCGACACAAAACGTTTCTGCTGCTCAAAACCGCCTTCCAAACGATCCAGCATATGATTGAAGGTCTGGGCAAGCTCTGCCAATTCGTCCCGAGCGGGAGGAACCACAATACGCTTATCCATCTTCTCCACTTCAATTTTCCGCGCTGTAGTCGTCATCTCCCGAATGGGCTGCAAAATGCGGCGGCTTACAAAGAAACCAGCCACCAAGGCCAAAAAGAATCCCAGTATGGTCATCAAAAACAGGATTTTTTGCAAAGTTTCCAAAAAATGCTTTTCTGCCGTTATGGTCTTAAAGAAATGCATATGGTAAACCTGTCCACGATAGTCCACATCCATTTTGGCATGATACAAAGTAGCATTTCTTAACTGCACCACCTGCATATTCTTATTGGCCCAAAAGGGCGGATTCTTCTCCGTGTTCGCTTCAATCCGTTTCAAAGGTGGATAATGCATGTCATTTTCATAAACGATTTTCCCCCTGCCATCAATAATGCGCAAAACTACACCGGGCAGGACCACATCATCGCGGCCAAAGTCTATATCGATTGAACGCCCCTGCTCCAGCACATCCAGCACATGATTCATGCTGATTTCCAATTCCACTTCTGCTTGATGATAGAAAGAAAAATACACCCCCAAACCGGTCAGGACACTGGTCAAAATTAAGACCAACAGCAATACCGCCGCATAAAAACAGGTGATTTTCGTAGATATCTGGGCATAGCGCAAGCGGGCAAACATCAGTTTCGGATGACGCAGCCAGGCTTTAATCCCTAACTGCATAACCTATACCCCGCACCGTATAGATGTATTTTTCCTGATAACGTTCATCGATCTTTGAGCGGAGATAACGGATATAAACATCCACCACATTGGTGTCCCCATTGTAATCATAGCCCCATACTGCCTGTAATATTTGCTCGCGGGACAAAACATTGCGTTTATTCCGCAGCAGAAATTCCAGCAGGGCATATTCCTTCTTGGTGAGCTGGACAAACTCGCCCTTTACACGCACTTCATAGCGACTGGGAATCATAATAAGATCCTTCACGGTCAGGCGTTCATTCTCCTCCCCCTCGCCAGGCTTCTCCTTATAATGACTGCGCAGTGCACGCCGAATCCGAGCCAGCAGTTCCTGCATGTCAAAGGGTTTAGTGATATAATCATCGGCCCCTAAATCCAAACCCGACACCATATCGGATACATCATCCCGGGCGGTCAGCATGATAATGGGTACCTCGGAGCTCTCCCGCACCTTGCGACAAACCTCCATGCCATCCATCTCCGGCAGCATCACATCCAACAACACCAGATCAAAGCCGCCTTTCATGATTCTGTCCAACGCATGACGGCCATTGTCTTCCAAAGCGGTATCATAGCCCTCATGCTCCAGTTCAATCTGCAAAAAACGAGCAATACGGTGTTCGTCTTCTACGATAAAAATTTTTGGGTTCGCCATGCAAAGTCCCCTCCTGTAAATTCAACATACCTATATAATATAACGAAGGGCAAGGTTTGAAAAGCCTTGCCTCGCAATTATAATGGAAATTTAATGTTGTCCTTTGGCCTCTGCCTTTGCCAAAAATTTTGCCTGTGCCACGGCAAAACGCTCATGACTTCCCACACCGATTTCACCTGCATCATCAAAAGCCCGTACCGTAAAAATAATCTTATGTCCCTCTACGGCAGTGACCTCCGCTTCTGCCCGCACCTGCATTCCCACTGGTGTCGCCGACGTATGTGCCACATGAAGGCTGATCCCCACCGTTGTCCAACCCTCCGGTACCAGTTTTTCCACCGCCTCGGTAGCTGCCTTCTCCATCAGACAAGTCATGGCCGGTGTAGCATAGACCGGCAAACTGCCACTGCCCATGGCTTTTGCCGTCCTGGACTCCGTTACCTTTTCCGTCACCGAATTCTTCAATCCCACCTGCACACGCGTTAATTCCATCATTATACCCCTTTCTCGCCGAGAAACATTTCCCGGAATAGACTAATAAGATGCTCGCTGGAAGATGAAAGTGTACGGTTTTTCAGCCAGGCGATAACCGTATGGGTGCTCATCTCCGGCTCAATTAATTTTTTATAGATTAAATTACCATCCGTCAGCAGTGTCTTAGAAGACACCGGTAATAGTGCCATCCCCATGCCCATCTTAGCCAGCAGCAGGTCCTGTACAATACTGTCACTGACGCAGACGATATTGGGCTCAAAGCCCAGCTTGCGACAATTGGCAATAAACACCGATTGCCAACGCAACGGGATGATGATGGGCTGATTCTGCAGTTCCTTGAGCTCCACTCGGTCACCGGCCGCACCGATTTCCTGTTCCTTATTCATGATGAGTACCAAAGGCTCATTGGGTAAGACGATAGACTCGTAAACCTTAGAATCCACCTGCGTCCGGGTGATGCCAATCTCAATTACCCGATTATCCAATAGTTCCAAAATCCGCGCACCCTCAGCCTCCCAAATCTGATAAGTCACATTGGGATAACGGGAATGAAATTCAGAAATGAGTTCCGGCAATAAAAGTGCCCCCGATGTAGTAATGGTTCCCAGGCGGACAGAGCCAGCTATCCCCGAACCAATTTCTGTGATTTCCCGGACAGTACCATCCACCATGCCCAAAATATGCTCAACCCGGGAGTACATAACCCGCCCCGCGTCCGTGAGACGGATACGGCGGCTGCCCCGTTCAAAGAGTTGTACCCCCAGAGAAGTCTCCAACCGTTTCATTTGCCGCGATAAAGCGGGCTGGGCAATATCCAGCCGCTGAGCCGCGTGACTGATATTTCCTTCTTCCACTATGGCATAAAACGCCCGCATATCCTTGATATCCATATCCTGCCTCTTTCTTGCTATGCTAAAATATAATATTTCCTATAATCTTATAGGGATATTATACTTTTTTTGTCATAAAAGGGCAACGATTTTTACAGGATGGCATAAAAAGCGATTTAGACACCCCCAAAAAGGTCCTAAAAAAAATACTGACCAGTCCCAAGACCAGTCAGCATCACATTATTTTACTAAACGTAGGCGTTTTTTATTATCCTGCGGCTCCGGAGCCGCTTCTTCAACCTTATGCTGCTCTCGCCCTGGTCCTGTACCATGGTCACAGATATTCAGCAGCATCCCCATGGCCACCATGGAGACCATCAGTGAGGAACCTCCATAGCTGATAAAAGGGAGCGGTACACCGACCACCGGAAAAAGTCCTCCTACCATCATAATATTGGCAATGGCCTGTCCAGCGATAAGCACCATAATGCCAGAAGCCAGCATCTGGCCAAACTCATCAGGAGCCCGATTGGCAATGCGCACACAGAACAACACCAGTAAAGCCAGCAGCAAAAAGACCATGAAGGCTCCCATATAACCATGTTCCTGGCTGAAGATGGCAAAAGCAAAGTCCGTATGCGCCTCTGGCAGGTATTCATACTTACTGACGCCCTCACCGAGTCCCATGCCCCAAAAACCGCCTGAACCAATGGTCGACAGTGACTGCACCGTCTGATACCCCATGCCCTGTGCATCGGCCCACGGATCGAACCAAACCTTAAACCTTGCCATCCGGTAGGGCTGGATATTCATAAGGATGACGATAAGCATACCAAAAAAGCCCGCTAATCCCAGCATGTATTTGAATGACATGCCCGCTACCACAGCCATGATAACAGGAACCCCCAGCACAATAGCGGCTGTTCCCAAATCCGGTTCCAGTTCAATCAAAACCGCCATGATAAAGATAATTCCGTACTGTGGATTAATGACATTAAACAAGGAATTGGCCCTGCCCCGCTTTATCCTTGATGACAAGCAGGAAGCCGCCAGCATCAGGGATACCAGCTTAGCCAGCTCTGCAGGCTGGGCACCGAAAAGCCAGCGTTTCGCACCATTGACCTCTGTACCAATGACCAGCACCCCCACCAGGGCCAAGAACGTCCCCGCAATGACCCCCAGCATCAGAGGCCCATTCAAAGGTCGCCAACGCCGATAATTAATCTTGCGAAAAGCAAAGAACAGAACCAGTCCTGCCAGCATGACCATTACATGGCGGCGCAAAAAATGATAAGGGTTTTCATAATCCGTTGTCCCCAGCACAAAGCTGGAACTGAACACATTGATGGTTCCCAAAACCATAAGTACCACCATAATGGCGATGATTGGTTCCGCATCGTTATTCCAAATCTTTTTCCGAATCCGCATGAAAAAGCCTCCTTATGCCAGTATGGCATTTTATGCGAATATAACCTCACAACGATTGATTTTCTCACCAAAACCACTGAACTTACGCTCATATTCGGTCATGATATTATCGGGACGATTTTCCGCATGCAAATCAAAGGACACGTCCTGCACCTTTAGACCAGCCTCTGCAAATTGTTCCAAGGAGAAGTCGAACAGCGGACGGTTATCCGTCTTAAAATGCAGCTCACCAGGCTTTTTCAGCAGTTTTCGGTATTTCTCTAAAAAACCCACATGGGTCAAACGACGCTTGGCATGTCGTTTTTTGGGCCAGGGATCGCAAAAGTTCACATAAAAACGATCCACTTCCCCCGCCGCAAAAATAGTCTCAATCTGATTGATATCAAAAACCAGCAGCCGAACATTCTTAAGCCCCGCAGCTGCAATCTTCTTCGCCGCAGAATAAAGTACATCCTGCTGAGCTTCTATGCCAATATAATTGATATCCGGATGAAGCTGTGCCAACTGACAGATAAAATCGCCTTTTCCTGTGCCCAGCTCCACATGTAAAGAAGCCTGACGGCCAAATATCTCACTCCATTGTCCCCTCTTCTCTTCACCAATCTCCTGATCCTTGCTCACCACAAAGTCATCGAATTCATGAATGGCTTCATCCACCCAAGGCTTTCTACGTAAACGCACAATCTTTCTCCTTATTTCTTTTCCAATCCATACTTCTTCAAGTAACGATACAGAGTTACCCGGCTGACATTCAGCAAATTGGCCAGCCGGCTCACATTACCGCCGGCCGCCTGCCAGGCCTTTACAAATACTTCCTTGTCTTCCTTCCACTTATTGTCTGGCTTTACATCCCCCATCAAACTGATGTCCTGGGGATTGATTTCGTCCTCGCTGGTGTTGAAGAACGCATATTCCAACACACTCTGCAGCTGTTTGATATTGCCTGGCCAATCGTAATCCCGCAATACCTTTTCCGTTTCCGGCAGAATTTTCTTAGGTTTCATCTGATGCTGTTCCGCCAGTTCGCTGACAATATGTACCGCCAGCTTCGGGATATCCTCCCGGCGGCTGCGCAGAGCTGGTACGCGTACAATGCTCTTAGACAGAGCATCATAGAGATCCCGGTCAAAGAGGCCTCGTTCCGTCAAGCGCTTCAAATCACTGTCACAGGCGGCAATGATGCGCACGTCAATGCTGCGTTCCACCTGTTCACCTACCCGGCAAGCTTTCCCCTTGTTTAAGGCATCTGCCAGTTCTTTAGCAATATTTTTCGGCATCTTCTCGATTTCATCCAGGAACAACGTACCACCAGAAGCCAGTTCTAAACGCCCCTGATGGCTGACCTCGCTGTTCAGCACCACGCCAAAGAGCTCCTGTTCCAAAAGTTCCGGAGTTGTATCGCCACAGCGCAAGGTGATAAGGGGGCCAGCTGCCCGCATGCTGCCCTGATGAATACCATGGGCCATACGCTGTTTGCCTGTACCAGCTTCTCCCTGAATCAGTACATGATGCTTATTTTTCGCCACTCTGGCTGCTTTGTTACGGACACTGGCAAAGGTAGTACCTTCCCCCACCATGGAACCTAAACTGTATTTTGCAGTATACCCTGCAGCATGAGCCACCAGCGTGCGCAGGTCCTCAATGGGCATGGATACTACAACCACACTCTGCACAGCTTGATCTTCATCGCGCTCCAACGGCACCACAGTAGTGATATCCTCATAGGTCTTGGCCGGCGTAATCCAGGTTACCTCTTTATTATAAGAGGGAATTCCCCTAAACCCCTTATATATAGGCGTATGCTGATAGTTCATAATGACATCATTAAGATTGGATGCCCCCCGGCGAGTACCTGGGTCACGTTTAGCCCCAATACCTTCCAGACGAGTGTGGCCTAAGCGATTGGCATAGGCCACCTCTCCTCCAGGCAGTACATGGTAAACCGCAAAGGGCGTAGCATCCAAAATTGCCTCATCTGCCTTAATGCGAATCGCCTCTGATAAATGACGCTCCAAAGCCTTGCGCATAGTGAAGAGCAGAGAAATCACCGCATCCTGAGGCATAGCTACCTGTTCCATGGAAACCAGGGTAATGATATAATTCAGCTCACCATTGACAATCACCGGTGCTGAACAAGCATCCCCCAATTGGCACTCCTTGACCCACATTTCCGGACCAAACATCCAAAAGGATGCCTTGTGTTCCAACGCCACACTGATGGAAGATGTTCCCACCTGATCGATTCCGACATTTGCTCCTTCGATCTCCCCAGGCGTCATCTGATAAAAAGGCAGAGAATAGCTTTTCAGGACTGTACAGTCTGCATCAATCAACAACAAACTCAAATTGTATTCCTGGAAAAATTCCTTGATTCCATCACTGAGGTCGCTTAAATATTCAATGGCATCTCCATGCTTTAATTGCAATTCATGGAACTCTTCTTTTGACATCAGGTGCTTGATGGCCATCTTTTCCATACCCACACCGTATTTCTTGCTCTGTTGCCAGGAATCCGCCACCCAAGGATGTACGTTAGGGTCCAGTGCACCTTCACTGGTAAATTTTTCATAATAAGCTTCGAGCTTTGCACGGCTCCGATGCTCTCTAATCATAGTTTTTCCTCCCTAAAATCCGTCATTTTATCTACCATTTCCTACGGAATCACTTCCCGCAAATTCTGCCGGTCAATAAGTTTCGTAACTTACATTTTAACAAGCCTAAAACCTTACTGCAACAACTTTCCGAAAAAAAGTTTACATTTTCAGAAAAAAATCGTTAAATTTCGTAAACATACAACAAAACACTCTTGCGACAGGTGTCAAGACAGTGTATAATGCAAATTGTTCTTTTATTGTCTTGACAGCTGTCATATTTTATTTAGAAAGAGGTATTCTCATGATCTTACAACGTCTGGAATCCCTGCCTGTAGGGAATTTTCACTACAAGCTATTATTGCTGACCGGTTTAGGCTGGCTCTTTGACTCTATGGACACAGGACTTATTGCCTTTGTCCTGCCAGTATTGGCCAAAGAGTGGTCTCTCACCCCTGCTCAGGTGGGATGGATTGGCTCCATCGGCCTTATTGGCATGGCTCTAGGTGCAGTACTGGCGGGCACGCTGGCAGATCGTATTGGCCGCAAGCAGGTATTCTCCCTGACGGTGCTTCTCTATAGTCTATCCACAGGCATGTGTGCCCTGTCCTGGAGCTACGAGTCCCTGCTGGTATTCCGCTTTCTTGTGGGCTTCGGCCTGGGCGGTGAATTACCGGTTGCCGCCACCTTGATGAGCGAGTATGCACCAGCCCACCTCCGGGGACGTTTTATTGTCCTCCTGGAGAGCTTCTGGGGGGTAGGCTGGCTGGTGGCCGCCTGCATCGCCTACCTTCTGATTCCCGCCTTTGGCTGGCAGATAGCATTCATCATCGGAACGCTGCCTGCCCTCTACGTTTTCCTGATTCGCCTGCATATGCCGGAATCTATCCGTTATCTACTAACAAAAGGCCGTATTCAGGAAGCCCAGGACATTATCCTGATGCTGGAAAAGAAAGCGGGCATAGACAGTATTCCCTTTGTTGCGGACACAAATCGGGCAAAAGAACTTTCCGTGCCTGAAGAACCCGCATCAAAATTCTCCACATTATGGAGTGCTCCCCTTCGCACACGTACGGCCATGCTTTGGCTGGCCTGGTTTGGCATCGTTTTCAGTTACTATGGTATCTTCATGTGGTTGCCTTCTATTGTCTATGCCCAGGGGTTTGCAGTGGTCAAGACCTTCGAATACGTACTGATCATGACATTGGCCCAGCTGCCCGGCTACTATGCCGCCGCCTGGCTGGTAGATGTGATTGGCCGCAAATACACCTTATCCCTGTTTCTGCTGCTTTCCGGTATCTGTTCTTTCTTTTTCGGCAATGCAGAAACCTCTACCGCGTTGCTGACCTGGGGATCAGCCATGAGCTTCTTCAATTTGGGTGCCTGGGGTGTCATCTACACCTATACGCCAGAGCAATACCCTACCGCTATCCGTGCCTTGGGCAGTGGCTGGGCCGCAGGTTTTGGACGCATTGGCGGGATGCTAGCCCCCATGCTGGTTGGCATAATGTTAGGTAACGCTTTCGGTATAAACACCATCTTTTTGATGTTTGCCTCGGTATTCATCATCATTTCAGCAATCATCATCCTTTTGGGTAAAGAAAGCAAACAAAAAACGCTGGAAGAATTAGAACTCGCTTTAGAACGATAAAAAACGAGAAAAAATACGCAGTGCAAGAACAATCTTGCACTGTTTTTATTTTTCACACTTTTTCTAAGATAGAACCTTTTATTCAATCATTGACATTCTTTAGTACCTGCTTATATAATTAAGTATCTTATTCATATTATTTTCATGATTTATATTACGAATTTGGAAAGGACTTGATCTCTTGTTTCTGATTGCGCTTTCACCAATCATCTGGCTGGCGGTGGCGCTGTGTGTCCTGCACATGCAGCCCCATAAAGCCTGCCTGCTGGCCCTCCTCATCTCCGCAGTGGTGGGTATTGGCCTTTACGACATGACTACTGTCCATGCCATCCAGGCATTTCTGGAAGGTGTGGCTCTGGCCTGCTGGCCTATCCTGCTTGTAATCATCGCGGCGATTTTTACCTACAACCTGTCGGAACACACAAAAGGCATGGAAGGCATCAAAAAAATGCTGACCTCCGTCAGCAATGACCGCCGTGTGCTGATTCTTCTGATTGGCTGGGGTTTTGGTGGTTTCATGGAAGGTATGGCCGGTTTTGGTACGGCCATTGCAATCCCTGCCAGTATGCTGGTAGGCATTGGAGTAAATCCCATTCTCGCTGCCAGCGTCTGCCTGGTAGCTAACTCCGTACCGACAGCTTACGGCTCCATCGGTATTCCTCTGGTAACCCTGGGCAATGTTACGGGTACTGACGCCACCACTCTGGCTACTTATACCTGCCTGCAGCTGGCTCCCCTTACCATTCTCTGCCCCTTCATCATGACTTTGGTTGCCGGCGGTTCTCTCAAAGCCCTCAAAGGCATGGTAACGATTTGCCTGGGCGCCGCTCTTGGTTTCCTTATTCCAGAGCTGGCTGTGGCCCTTACCATGGGTCCGGAACTGGCTGTTGTCGCAGGATCCATCGGTGCTATGGCCGCTATTATCGCCTGCGCTAAGATGTTCCCCGTCAATGATCCTGCATACGCAATGCCTGCACATGAAGATGACGGTGAAAAGATGACCGTTGGCAAGGCCATTACAGCTTGGCTGCCCTTCATTCTCATCTTCGTCTTCCTGTTGGCTACTTCCAAGCTGATTCCCGCAATTCATGACCCGTTGAACCTCATCAAGACTTCTGTACTCATCTACGATGGTGAAGGCGGTGCGCCTTACACCTTTACCTGGGTGGCTACACCAGGCGTCCTGATTTTCCTGGCTGCCTTTATCGGCGGTTCCAAGCAAGGTGCTGGCTTCGGTGAAATGCTGGGGGTACTCAAAGATACGATTGTCGGTCTGCGCTTCACGATTCTCACCATTATCTCCGTTATCGCTACAGCAAAGGTCATGGGCTATGCTGGTATGACCCATGAAATCGCTGAAGCTGCCGTTGCCGCTACCGGCACGGCTTATCCGCTGATTGCAGCCTTTATCGGTTCCATCGGTACCTTCATCACCGGTTCCGCTACTTCCAGCTGCGTACTCTTCGGCAAGCTACAAACGGAGGCAGCCCAGGCAATTGGTGCTACACCAGCAGCCCAGGCTTGGATTGCTGCTGCCAACGCTACCGGCGCCTGTGCAGGCAAGATGATTTCCATTCAGAGCATTGCCATCGCCGTTGCTGCCATCAAAACCGCTGGCGCAGACGGCAAACTGCTGGCCTTCGCCGCGAAGGTGTATGTTCCCTTCGTTATCGCCATGGGCCTCATCGTTTACTTTGGCCAAACCTTGGTAGGTTAAATAAAATTATATAGCCATAACAAAAAACGTGTTGACATGTGATATGCCAACACGTTTTTGCTTTACCGATCGTTTCGATTATTATCCCAATAACAGCCGCCATGGCCCCGATAACGACGGCAGCCACCGTAATAATTGCCATCATTGTCCTGATCATCTGATGCCTGCCAACAATAACCCGGACGCCCAAATTCCCGATTTGCCGTATCGCTATCTGCAGCCAGAACCGGCACAGCACTTGCGACAATCAACCCGGCAGCAAAAAAAGCAACAATTTTCTTCATAATAATATCCTCCCAATCATCTAATCACTCTGTTGATAATCTTATTATGACAGAGATTTGTGACGAAATTGTTACATTTTGAAAAAAAATTTATTTTTTGCTGACGGGATGGTTTTCTGCTAAACTGTAAGCAATCAATGCTCAGGGAGGAATCAACATGGCACAACTTTTAATTGTCGATGATAATAGCGCCATCCTGGATATCCTGCAAATTGCAGCCACTGCCGCCGGATATGAAACGACAGTGGCTATGGATGGTGAAGATGCCTGGCAGAAATTTACTGCTGGCAGCATCGATCTGATTTTATTGGATGTAATGCTGCCCAAGATGGACGGGTTCACCTTATGCCGTAAAATACGTCAGAAATCGGCAATCCCCATCATTATGATCACTGCTCGCGGCGATGATTACGACCGCATCATGGGGCTTGATCTGGGGGCTGACGACTATGTCGTCAAACCGTTTTCCACCGCTGAAGTCATGGCCCGGGTCAAAGCCGTTTTGCGCCGCTGGCAGCAGGAAGCACCTGACCAGGAGAAAATCGCCTGCGGCAATCTGACCCTGCACGAAAAAAAAGGTGTCGTAGATGTAGCCGGCTGCCCTCTTTCCCTAACGCATAAAGAATACGATCTGCTGCATTTATTCCTTACCCATCAGCAGCAGATTTTTTCCCGGGAACAACTATTGGATACCCTTTGGGGATACGATTACAGCGGTGATATCCGTACGGTAGACACCCATATCCGAAGGCTGCGGGCCAAGCTGGCTAAAGCAGGAAACAAAAACAGCAATATTGCCACCGTCTGGGGGCGTGGATACCGTTGGGAAAATGAGGAACTACGAACATGAAGCATTCCCTATTCAAAAAACTCCTGTTCTATTTTTCTGCAGTACTATTGATCTTTTCTCTGTTGATGGGCAGCGTTTTTTCCTTTCTCTTTGTCCGGCATAGCCAGGACGTACACCAGGAAGAAATGCAAAAACGCGCTATTGCACTGGCAGCCGCCATCCCTGCTATGGAGGAAGCAGCGCAATTACTCCAAGAAGAAGATAATCCCCCTGCAGGTCAAACCAATGGACAGAAGATTTGCCGCCCCGGTATGCGGCGCGGTCACCATCGCATGATGAACCAGGGCTGGTGCCGCAGGCAATACCATGATCCCGACAGCAGGCAAACCACCTTTTTCAATCAGTTGAATGAATTAGGTGATGGTGAAGTCTGGCTGGTATCAGCCGATAGTCATATGATTCGTTCCTATGGGACCCAAAACGAAGACATCCTGACGGATCTGCCACCCGCTGCCGAAGAACTCATTGCCGCTGTGCTTCAAGGGAAAAATAGCCGCAGCCAGGCTTTTTCTCCACTACTGGAAACACCATCCATTACGGCCGCTGCACCGATTTACCAGGATGGCCGGATAACGGGTGCCATACTGCTGCACCATTCCCTAAAGAATATGGAAGATAATCAGCGACAGGGTATTCGGATTTTGGTTATTTCCCTGCTGCTGGCTCTGGTACTGACCGCAGGGCTGGCCTGGATACTTGCCCGGCACTTCAGCCAGCCTTTGCTGAAAATGCAACAGACCGCCCGGGCCTTCGCCCAGGGGGATCTGACTGCCCGTACCGGCATTGCCCAACAGGACGAAATTGGCCAGCTGGCAGCCAATCTGGATGCCCTGGGAGCCGAACTGGAACACTCCCGTACGGAACGACAGGATTTCCTGGCTGCCATTTCCCACGAACTACGCACGCCCTTGACCATTTTGCGGGGAACCCTTGAACTGCTCTGGCATGATTTAACCTCCACCCCAGAACAAAAAAAGAACTGCCAACAACAAGCCATGTCCAGCCTCAGCACTTTGGAGCGCCTGGTTGGGGATTTACTGGAACTCACTCGTTTGCAGAATCCCGGCTTTGTCCTGCAGATGGAAAAACTGGATGCTGCCGAAGTTTTCCAGGATGCCATCCGGCAGATGCAAATCATTGCCGAAAGAAAGCAGATTGAAATTGAATCCAACATCCATCCCCCTTTGCTGATGCAGGGAGACTATGGACGTCTACGCCAATTACTGATTATCCTGCTGGATAATGCTATAAAATTCTCTCCGGAAAATAGTCCGATTATCATCCGCCAACAGGTCAACCAACAGGGCTGGCAGCTTACCGTAGAAGACCATGGGTGCGGTATATCACCGGCAGAACTCCCCCATATCTTCAACAGGTTCCGCAGCAACCGGGAGGCTTCCAACCAGCAGGGGACTGGACTGGGCCTGGCCATTGCCCAGGAAATCGCCCAGCGGCACGGCCTGCAGCTTACCTGCGAAAGTCAGTTAGACAAGGGGAGCAAATTCACCATCTCTTCCAGAACCAGCGAATAAGTCCCCAGGGTAAAGCCACTATTTCTTAAAAGGCTGTCATGCTAAAAATAACACGACAAGTCGACAAACAGGGACTATGAAATAGCCCTTTACATCGGCATATATTCCGCTGATAAAAAAATGCAGAGCCCCTCATCCGTTAGATTGATTGGTCTAACGGATGAGGGGCTCTGTAAAATTATCCACACACTTTTTGCAAATTGCAGTTTGTCTCTGTTACTGCGCGCTTTCTTTTTTTTCACAACTCAGTTGGAGCGGAGGTGGTAATTGTATAGGTTGTTGCTTTTGGGTGAGCGGGGGAGTGATTTTCTGTTCGGAGCGTCTGCCTGAACGCAGTGAAGGCCGGCCCCGGCAGGCAGATACTAAGTCAGTACGCTGAAAGACGCGCCGTTGGCCTGCCCGGCGCAGGTAACTGGACAGTTCTATTTTCCGAGGGGGACGTTTTAGCGGGAAACAGAAAATTACTCCCCCGCTCGCCCATTACCACGCATGAATGGAATGCCATTAGCAGGAACTCCACAACAAACTGAAAATTCCCCCCTGCTTGTCTACCTCGGAAATTATTAGCTTATATTATACCAAAACCCACATGATCGTTTAGATATATTTCTCTCTTTACCAGATTCCCAGAATATCTTGTACCAACAAGCTGATGATCGTGATGCCAGCCCAGCAACAAGCACCTAAAAAGATAGGTTTTCCACCGGAGCGAATTAACTTGACCATATCACTGTTGAGGCCTATTGCCGCCATAGCCATAACGATAAAGAATTTTGAAAGTTCCTTAAGGGGCTGGAACATTTCTGCTTGAATACCGAAATTCATGCAAAGGGTAGTAAACACAGCTGCCAAAACAAAATAAAGAATAAACATGGGAAATGCCCGCTTGAAGCTAAAGGTTTCCGTAGAACTGCCCGTAGACTTTTCTTTCTTGGCCACCAGGATTGCCAACAACAGCGTTACCGGAATAATGGCCAGAGCACGGGTCAGCTTAACCGTGACAGCCTCATCCAGGGTTTGGGTTCCCAGCCCCCACATGCTGTCCCAAGTAGCCGCTGCTGCTGTTACCGAGGAAGTATCGTTGATAGCCGTACCAGCAAAGATGCCAAAAGCCTCCCCCGCTGTCGTATCAAAACCAATCAGATGACCTAAGATGGGAAAGAGTAAAGCGGCCATAGCATTGAACAAAAAAATAACCGAAATGGACTGGGCAATTTCATTGCTATTGGCCTTAACCACTGGCGCCGCTGCTGCAATTGCCGAACCGCCGCAAATGGAAGAGCCTATGCCAATCAATGCCGATGTATTCCGGGAGATATTCAGCATACGATGCAATACCCAAGCCACCACCAGGGATGTGGTAATGGTACTGATGATAATGGGCAAAGAAAATACGCCCGTCTGAATGATGACATTGAGATTCATGCCAAAGCCCAGCAATACCACCGCTGTCTGCAGGACAATCTTGGACGTCCAGTTAATCCCCGTAGCAGCCTCGCCATGATCCTTCCACAAAGTGGTAATCAGCATACCTGCCAAAATCGCAATGACTGCTCCTCCCACAATGGGAAAGGCCTGACCCAAAAGCCAGGAAGGAACCGCTATCAGGAAACAGATAAAAATACCATAAAAATTATTTCGCGCAAAAGTCATAAAGCACTCCTCCATATCCTCTTTAGTTCTGCTGACGTTATGCATTATACTGGGGATTGACTAAAATGTAAAATTATGTATTATAATATACCAATAATAAATTATTATTGATAAATCATATCGAGGAAAGGATATCCCCATGCTGGATTTTCGCGTAAAAACTTTTCTTTGTGTCTGCCAGACCCTGAATTATACCCAGGCTGCCCGGCTATTAAATATCACCCAGCCAGCTGTTTCCCAACATATCCGTTTCTTAGAAGATTTTTATCACGTAAAAGTCTTCCACTACGCCAACAAGAAATTGGAATTGACACCGGCTGGAAAGATCCTTTATGAGCGCTGCAAGACGTTGGAAAATGACGAGGTTGCCCTAAACCAGGAACTGCAGCAAAGCCACTCTAACCTCCATACCCTGTCCTTAGGCGTTACCATGACCGTAGGCGAATATGCCATTGTAGCCCCTTTGGCAGCCTTTCTCAAACTGCACC
Source organism: Selenomonas sp. (assembly GCF_024699275.1). Next base: position 51,721 of record NZ_JAILPX010000063.1, on the reverse strand, counting down.
CGGAAATCAATGTCGAGCTGCGCTTTGGCAATACGCAGGATTTGCTTTCCCAGTTAACCGCCGGCAGAATCCAACTGGCTTTAGTAGAAGGTTATATCCCGGAAAAGGACTATGCCTGCCTGCGATACAGTACGGAAGCCTATATTGGAGTTTGTTCTGCCCAGCATAAATTCAACAGGGGAATCCCCCAAGACTTCCATGACCTGCTCGATGAACGTCTGCTCTTACGGGAAAAGGGCTCCGGTACCCGGGAAATATTGGAACGCAATCTTGCCGTAAAGGGACTGGACATTCAAAACTTTGCCCACACTTCCCTAATCGAAAATATGCACACCATCATCGGTCTGTTGTTGCAAGACTGCGGCATCAGCTTTCTGTACCGCCTGGCTGTACAGGAAGAACTAGAAAATGGTCTGTTAAAGGAAATCCCCTTAAAGGATTTCTCCATGGAGCATGATTTTAATTTCATCTGGGAAAAAGACAGCATCTACACACACAAATATCAGCAAATCGGTCAGGAGTTGATTTCCCTGAATACTGCTAATGAAAATGCATGACCTGACAAAAAGCCTGCTGGCTAAAACGTACCTTAGTGTCGTTTAACCAACAGGCTCTTTTTGACTGTACTGATTTCCTTATGCTTTCCGGCGTTTATAGTCACTGTCGAAATATTTACCAGCCCGGATATCATCCGTCATCCCCACATAGGGTGCTTCAGCGATAACTTCTTCGTTATTCTGTCCAGCTTTTTTCATATAGGTAATCTTGGCAAATTCCGGAACCAGATATTTCGGATAAGTTTCGTATTTTTCCCGGGACTCCCGCATCAAATCGAGATGTTCATTCTGAAAGCAAACGGTAATGGAGGGATGGTCCTGCACCCATTTGGGAAAGAAAATCGTACCATGCATGATGTTTTCATTGGGCATAAAGTCCAAAGCCACATCCGTTCCCGTAGGCTCAGTCCAGGTTACCTTGAATACACCATCCGTCAGCTTGACGATATTCGCTTCCTGGTCCTTTACCCAGCGTCCAGCCACCATACCGCCATGAATGCGATAATCCACCGTATGATCATTCTTGGCATACCATTCATATTCCCAACCATTGTCATAGGTATAGATAAAATGCGTTCCCAAAAAATCATCCAATTCCTTAAATTCCATATGACAGCTCCTCCTTGTAAACGTGTATTTATTTACATATTGTTTTAACATGATGTTATCATACACTTATTTTCTTTCCTTGTCAACATCATGTAATAAAATACATGATTGATTGTAAAAAAGTTCCGCTGCTGCATAACAACAACGGAACTTTTCCCTCTTATCCTTTAAGACAATATTATCCTGCCTGGACAAATCCCCTGAATTCATTTTGTCTTTTTTGCTTCTTTATCCCAATCCGCAGGTAGTTTTTTCAAGAATTCAAAATCATGGCAATCCGCACATTTTGCATGAGATTGATTATGCATCTTGTGACAATCGGAGCAAACCAAATCCCCTAAATGGGAATTATGCGGATTAGCTTCACCAAAATCGGTTTTCGCTACAATCTGGTCGAGATCCGTATGACATTTCGTACACATCTCATTGGGAAATGCTCTCTTCCGGGGCGGATCATCAAAATCATCCGTTACATACCAGACCGTTTCCTGAACCTTATCCTCGATTCCATTCTCATGACAATCAATACAATTCACTCCAGACTGAGCATGGGCATGTGACAACAATTCACTTTGGTCATAGGCATCCACATAGGGTGCCATCACATGGCAGGGCGAACAGGCCAGATGGGGAAATTTCTCCGCCGTAACCATGACAAGATTCCCCCCCACCAATAACGCCACAATAAGCCCTGCCAGATACAGAGGTTTCTTTTTCAAGAACGCCACCAGCTCTTTTAGCCTTTCCATAGACAACTCCCCCTCAAATATTTATCGATACACCTATCATACAATAAATAATGTAAATATTCCTTGTTGTACTCTCCATAATTTTCTGGCAACTATTGTGAAACGCTACAAAGCTTTTTTCACGGTTAGTCGTTAGAATAAACATAGCAGATTACAGAAAAATTTGGAGGGATTATCATGCATAATAAATCAGAAAATGGGATGTCCCGCCGCAATTTCCTCAAGACCGGGGTCTTTGCGGCTGCAGGAGTTATGAGTGCCGGACTGCTCTCTGGCTGCGGTAATGGACGCAAACATCTGGCAGAAGATGAAAAGAAAGCCACCGGCGGAGCGGCTGCCGAGCCCTCCTTTCTAAAAGCGCCAGAGCCAATTACTGACAGTCAAATCGGTAAGACCATGGAAGCCGATATTGTCGTCGTCGGCGCAGGTATGTCTGGTCTTTGTGCTGCCTGTGCAGCTGCCGAGGAAGGTGCTAAGGTTATCCTGATTGAAAAGACCCAGAATGTCAATTTCCGCAGTTATGACTACGGCGCCGTCAATTCCAAGGCCCAACAAAGTGTGGGCACGAAGATTGACCCGGAATTTGTCACCAGTGAACTGATGCGCTATGGTTCCTATCGTACCGACCAAAAAGTCGTACAGGTCTTTACCTACCAGAGCGGCCATGTCAACGACTGGCTGCTGGATATGGCAAAAAATGCCGGCTGTACCATCAAACATATCTGGACGTCCGAAGAATTAGTCGCCCCTGTCTCTACCTTGCCGACCTTCCCCACCCTGTCCTTCGTATTGGAACCTCCAGCCGGTGCTGCCGATAAAATGCCCAAGGGGATGTATGGCGGTGGTCCAACCATCGCCATGGCATACAGCCTGCTGACCACCGCAGAAAAAGCCGGCGTTGACATTCACTACAAAACACCAGCGGTTCAGCTTGTACGAAAAGACAACCAAGGCCGAGTGACAGGTGTGATCGGGCAGGATGAAAACAAACAGTATATAAAATTCAACGCCAAAAAAGCGGTGATTCTCTGCGCTGGAGACTATGGTCACGACGAAGAAATGCTGAACTACTATATTCCCAGTTCGAAAACCATCAACAAGATTTCCTACCCCGGTACCTTCAATACCGGCGATGGCCAAAAGATGGGTCTTTGGATTGGTGCCGATATCGATGAGTGGCCCCATACCGCCATGTATTTCGATAAGGCCTTTGTGGACAATCCCAAGGAAAATCCTGATGCCTTGACGCGCCAGCCCTGGTTGGGGGTTAACCTCAAGGGAGAACGTTTCGGCAACGAGGATCTGACTTTCGGCTACCTTTCTAACCAGGTACGCCAGCAGCCTGGCCAATGTAAATGGAATATCTGGGATTCCAAATGGCCCACAGAGGCTCCTGCCTTTCATCAGACTGCCTGCAAGGAAATGAAATTCCACCATAATCCCAAGGATGTGGAACGTTATATCCAGGAAGGTCTGGTGAAAAAAGCTGACACCATTGAGGAGCTAGCTAAACTCTGTGAACTCCCCTATGAAACCTTAAAAGCCACCATTGACCGATACAATGAATTGGCTCGCAAAGGCGTGGATGAAGATTTCCATAAGAAACCGCTCTTTATGACCACCATCGAAAAAGCACCTTTCTTCGCCTGCAAGATGGGTACTTCCATGCTGGTAACCCTGGGAGGACTGCGCATCAATGAAAATATGCAGGTCCTCGACAAAGAGAAAAATATTATCCCGGGTCTCTATGCTGCCGGCAATAACTCCGGCTCCTTCTACGGCAATGATTACCCCACCTGCATTCCCGGCAACAGCCATGGCCGTGCTCAAACCTTCGGCTATACGGCCGGTAAAAATGCAGCGAAAGAAAACGGCTGACCCTTCATTCATAAAAGATTTCCCTTTCATTTCCATACAGCAAAAGTCCCCAGCGATAGCGCCGTTGGGGACTTTTTTCTTTATGCTAGAACAGGGTTTTTGTACCATGCTCACTATTTTTGTGACTATGCAGATTTCCCACGTAACCAGGCTGCAAGAGATTCATTTCCTTCAGCACATCCCCCACCCGGATAGCAGCATAGAGATTGAAACGGGTATCCGGATAATTGAGGTCAATATTCAATAATTGGGCAATCTTATCGCAGCGATAACGTACGGTATTCACATGTACAAATAATTTTTCCGCCGTCAGTTTATAGTTGAAATTGGTGTCCAAAAGCGTCCGCAAGGTTATCTGCAGACCAGCATCACAATCATGGTCATAGGCCAACAGCTTATCCAAAGTCATACGGCAAAAGCGAATAATCCGTTCCTGCTCACAACCGAATAACTCCCGGAACACTCCTAAATCCGCAAACTCCTGCACGAACCCCTTTTCGCCCTTAATTTGATGAAAGGTCAGGGCAATCCGTGCTTCGCGATAACTGCGATGCAGTTCAGTTAAGGGATAGCTCATCCCCACGCCAATGGAAACCTCCACCCCATAGGCCTCGGAAAAAAGTTGCCGCCACTGGGCAAAGATTTCCTGCCGCTTCCCCGCCGACAGGAAATTGAATTCCTGCTGACTGTAAATCCCGGGAATAATGACCAAATATAACCCATCCCATTCTAAGGGATAGATTAATTCCGTCTGATGACACTGCCGAAATTGCAAAAGCTTAGCCCGGAAATCTGCTGGCGGAATCAAAGCCATATCCCGCCCCATATCCATGAGCATCACCGCATATTCCCGGTCACTATGAATATCAATGCCCTGCTCCTTCAGTAAAGTCTCCACACTGATATTATGTTTGATGAATACGCCTTCAAAAAAAGCCGTTCTCTGCTCGTGCAAGCGCTGGGCAAATGCCTTGTGCCCACGCAGGTACCATAGCAAGGCCAAGCGAACGTTTTCCAAAAGATTGCTCAACCTGCCAATCTCTTCCGTCGCTACCTGCTGCCAGAAGAGAAATAACTTACTGTCGGGCATATCCTCCAGCGTTACCTGAAAAATCAGCATCCGTTGATTTTTGGCATAGTAATATTGCTGATCCGCAAAATCCGGCATAATCGCCAGCATATCCTGTACTGCTTTCGGTGCCATAACACCAGTCTCCGGATAATGGGCAATTCCCTGCCGGCCGGTGATAACCAGCTTTTTACCGCTTTCCCGCTGCATTTTATGCCCCACAGCTTTAAGTCCCTTACTGCCCAGCAAATCCAACCAGTCTAAAGCCTCGTTTTTTTCTTCCATAGCTCAGACTCCCCCCATACAAACACAAATTTTTCACATCATCCTCATCTGTATCATACGAAAATCTGCCGGATTTGGCAATACTATGTAATAAACTACATGATTAACTTATCATTCTGTGCTATACTGAACGTATTGGATATTATCGTAACATAAGGAGAAATAAACAGTGGCACAAAAAAATGTATTGAAATATATTATTCTTGGCCTGTTGGCCCGCCAGGAATTAGCCGGATACGACATCAAAAAACTCTTTGAAGAAGAATTGGGGGATTTCTGGTATTCCAACCACAGCCAAATCTATCCTGAGCTGCGGCGCATGGAAGAAGACGGTCTCATTCGATCCCGCACCGAATTGGTCGGCAAAAAACTGGAAAAAAAATTCTATCAGATAACCAAAAGCGGACAGCATCTGCTGTCCGCCTGGATGAAAGAACCTTTGAATCCCCCCGTTCCCACCCGGGATGAATTCACCATGAAGCTATATCTGCTGGATTCAGCCGAAGACCCACAAGTTGTCCGGTTATTTCACGAGGAAATTGCCCGGCATGAAGAAAAATACCAGTACCTGCAAGCCCGCTGGCAGCTGCTTTTTACCGACCCAGAAGCCCGAAAAAAACACTTCGGCCACCGCTGCATCCTGCAACAGGCCATTCTACGGGAAAGACAACGGCTTGACTGGCTGCAACAGGAATTAAAGACCTTAAAAAACAAATAACACATCAACAGGCGCCCATAATCCTATGCATTATGGGCGCCTCCTTGATAGTGCCCTTCCTCATCCCAATCCTCCGCCGGCATCCCCTTGCATAATAATACCGGACAGGCGGCATTGCGGGTAACAAAGCTGGACACACTGCCCATAAGCAGATTGCGAAAAGTGCCAAAGCCATGGGTTCCCATTACGATCATATCGCTTTCTTCTTCCTCTGCCACGGACAGAATAACCTCTCCCGGATCCCCCACTTCCACCCGGGTATGGGCACGTATTTCACGGGGAATTACATGCATGAGATCTGCCAAGAACTGATAAGCCGCAATCTTGAGTTCTGCTGGTACATAACCACTGAGACTCACCTGCTCAAAGGCGGCCACATTCTTATTGTAATCCACGACCATTAGCAAAGTGACTTCGGCCCCCACAGCCGCTGCCAGATGAATGGCCTGACTGACCGCCTTGAAGGCCTGACCCGAGCCATCCGTTGGCAGGAGAATACGCTGGCATTTGATTTTTTGTGGGGGCCGTCTCTTTATTTCCTCCATCAACGCAGCTGTATCGATTTTTTCATGCTCTGTCACAAAACCATCCCCTATTCTGTCAGTTCTTTTGCCAACTGAGCCATCTGCATATGCTGATTCTCTTCATCCCTTTGCCTATGCAAAAGCTCCTTGCGGGATGCGTTAAACCGCAGACAGAACAAGATGCCCACAATCCCCATATAGACCAGGAATGCGCCAAAGGTCTGGGCGATATCCCCAAGGCCTGCCCCCCGGGCAATAATATCCCGCTGAAAATGAAATTCCCAGGTCAAGGGAAAGACATGACTGAACTTGATGACCCAATCGGCGAAAAAAGTCGTTGGTGAGGTAATCCCCCCCAGGATAAAGCCGCCGGGAATAAAGAGGATCATCCGGCTAGAAGCAATGCCTGGATTGGCTGCGGTCCAGCCAAAAGTCAAAGACAACGTCCCGATGGTGGGAATCATAAAAAGCTGTACAAAGATAAAGGTCCACAAGCTTCCCGAAAAGGTCAAATCCCCCCATATCCGCAGAATGGCCATCCCCACCACCCAGGACACCAACAGGCAAAAACCATAGGGCAGCAAACGAATGAGCAAATCCCAGGGCGTTCCCTCCAGCAACACCTTATCCAGTTTATGGGTAAGCCGCAGGCGGGGTATCATGCCAATGGTTGCAAAGGTAAAGAACATGGAGCCAAAGAAAAACAGGAATCCCAATGTCTCGCCATTGTCTTTAGAGTCCTGGGGATTAAACAGATTGCGGGAAGCCAGACTAAGCTGTCCCTGCAGACTATCATTGCTGCTGCCCACATCACCACTGGCAGCGGCATTATCCAAGCCTACAATCTCGTTAAGGGCCTCCTTGATATTGCTGGTGCTGGCAGAACTGGTATTATCGTAGAAAACACCAATATTGGCCGCCACACCGGTAAAACGGTCTTTTTCCAATCCCTGAGGAAAATACACCACAGCCACTGCCCTGTCCTGATAAAACAGATCCTTAGGGTCCTGGGGAGTATTGAGCACAGCCGTAACCTTCATGAATTCCGAAGCATCCAACCGATTGATCAGGTCGCGCGTATAAGCCGAGTTATCCAAATCGATAACAGCGACTTTAGCATCCTTGGCAATATTGCCACTGAGGATAACCGACATAATAACCGTAATGACCATAGCCACCATGAGGCAGACTTTTTCATAAGGCATCCCCTGACCGGAAAATAAGAACTTTAATTCATCTCTTAGTGAATTCACTGTCTTTCACCCCAATTGTCATACCTGGTAAAATGCCATCCTGTTTATCCACATAAATCCGTACCTGAAAAGCCGAAAGATCGGATTGACCCTTTTCCCGGGACTGTTTGAGATCGGCAAATCCTGGTGCCTGAGTCAACAGGCGGACGGTACCACTGACCTCTTTCTCTCCAGCTACGGTTACACCGGTAATTTCCATGCCTTCCTGGATATGGGCAGCCTGCTTTTCACTGACGTAGATATCATAATAGCTGCGGTTGCTTTCCATCAGCACCACAGGGGTCGATGGAGAAATCATCTCGCCTTCCTTGGCTAGAACTTTCAAGATTTTACCATCCTCTGGCGCACGCAGCGTCAACCGTTCCTTAGCTACCTCCAATTCCTTCAATTGTACTTCCAAGGCAGCCTTCTGCTGGCGCAGGGATTCCACATCATTGGCCATATTGGCTGCAGCCAAGCGTTCCTGGGCGATACTATCCGTACCGCTGCCATTGGCAGCCGCTGTCAATTTACGCAACAGCTGTTTTTGCTGTTCCACATTAGACTTGGCCACATTCAGGGTCATCTCCGCGTCATCCAGCTGCGATTGCGAAATCGCCCCCGCCTGAACCAACGCTACCTTACGGTTATAATCCAGCTGAGCATTTTTCAAACTAACATTTGCAGATTGAACAGCGGCCTGCTGCTGGTCAATTCCCCGGTAACTCTGGCTTTCATCCGTATCAGCCTTCAAATAATTGATTCCCTGAGTGCCACTGGTAGAAGCAATTTGTGCTTCCATCTGGGCAATTTGTGTCTTGATTTTGGCAATGGAAAGGTCCGTGTCGGTGGAATCCAGTTCCATGATCACATCGCCCTTCTTGACCATATCCCCCTCCTTGACGCCTTCCTTTATGAGCCGCCCGCTGACGGAATCAAAGGACAGTTTCACCTGTTCAGCCGTGAGGATACCTTCTTTCTTTTCCATAGCCAACACCAGGGCATCATTTCCCTTGTACATCAGAACCAAGCCGCCAATAATCAATAAGGCAATAAAGGCCATTCCCGTACGCATGGCTTTCTGTTTCGTGTTCATTCCCCAATCTCTCCTTAATTAGTTTTCTAGCTAACTATTAATCTAAAAATAAGTGCTCTAGGCACTTAATTTTTCCAATAATAAAATCAGTTCTTTCTGCTCCTCTTCCGTCAGCTTCTCCATCAATCTGCTGACACGCAGGTAATGCGGCGGCAGGATTTCTTCCATAAAATCACCACCGGATTTCGTCAAGTGAACCACCTTAGCCCGCCCATCCTGCGCCGCGGGACGGATATTTACCAACCCGTCACGCTCCATGCGCTGCAGCATATTGCTGATTGTGGCCCGGGTCACGCCCACTTTAGAAGCCAGTTCCGAAGGCGCTATTCCCTGCTTCCCATGCTGATGAATGACCAACAGGGTACAGAATTTCCCCTCCGACAAGTGATATTCCCGTTGCAGTATGTCCAATATGGATTGCTGAATTTTCTCACTGGCATTCTTGATACTCAACATAGCCAAAACAGCAGCCGGATTTATCTCCGGCACCATTTTTTTATGCCGCTCCAACTCATCAAAAGTAGGGATCATCTCCCGTTTCATCATGTCACCTTCTATTTGTAACGCCTTTTGGCCATTTGAGGCGGAAAATATACGCACCGCCTGTTCTACTCTTCATGTTCACTATAGTTAGTTGGCTAACTATTTATACATTATAAGGATTTTTCTTCACTTGTCAATATTCCCTAATGGAAAAATTAACAGGAACTGCTCCCCAAAACGGGATGTCTTGTTGCCCTCAGGGCCCTTACGCGAATCAGCCGCAAGGCCTCCTCCAAATCCACATCACTTCGCTGCCCGGCATTCTCATAGACACATAATGGATGATCTACGCCGATTTCACTGGCTGGCATGTACACATATTCATCCTGTTCATTATCGCCGAAGATTACTCCGGCTTTCAATTCCGATACGGTAATCATTTTTTCTCCTGTTCTACTTCACGGATATCCGCCAATAAATCTGCCAAAGTAATCCGCGCTAAATCAGCCAACATGTTCTTTTTTACCAGTGCCAGCCGTTTCCCCAGCACCTGCTGAATATTGCGCCCTATCGGACACTTAGGATTGGGATCATCCTGAATATGAAATAAATCTTCATCCTCTTCTACAGCCTGAAATACTTCCTGCAATGTGATGTCCTGAGGGGCTTTCAAAAGCTTTGCTCCGCCGACACCGGCAGCCACCTCCACCAAACCTGCTGTTTTTAACTGACCCAAGGTCTTACGGATAATCACGGGATTGACCTGAACACTGGATGCTAAAAACGTAGAGGTCGCCTTTACCACACCACCAAATTCTGCAATGCACAGCAGGACTTGCACTGCTACCGGCATGCGAAAAGAAAATTGCATAAACTCCGCTCCTTTAACCAAAACAGGCTCATTGTGATACATGGTATTACAATGAGCCTGTTTTTGTCAATCACGTTTTACTGTTCAATACCTGCATCAGCAGCGGTATATTCCTCCAAGGAGTTTTCCCGTACTTGAATGCAAACATAACTAAGACCTTCATGAGCTCCCGCAAAGAACTGGCGGCGGGCAGCCGGTGCAATGCGCAGCCAATCGCCGGCTGCCAACTCCACGTCTTCACCGTCGATTACCGCTTTACCCGTACCTGCAGTAATAAAATAGATTTCCTCATTTTTCTTGTGATAATGTACAAAGGGAACGCTGGCTCCGGCCGGCATGTTGTTGACACTGATCTCCGCTCCCGTCAAATGCAACTGGTCATGCAATTCCGTCCGCGCCTCATTGGACACACTGATTTTACTGAAATTAGCCATTTTCCATTCCTCCTGGATACACAAGTAATATTTCGTTATAACTTTATTGATTACAATAAAAAATATCATCTTTTCGCTGTAATGTCAATGATTACAACAAAAAAAGATGTATCGCCTGTTCAACCATACATCTCTTGACGTTTATTCTAAAGCCCCTCTTCTTTATGTTGCCTTTTCCAAGCCTTTATATCCCGCAAGCGTTGGGCAAAACGACCTTCTGCACCTTCATTGGTCGGATGATAATAACTGCGGCCTTTCAGGGACTCCGGCATGCATTCCATATTCGTAAGCTTGTCTGCCATATCGTGGGCATACTGATAGCCTTTGCCGTACTCCAACTCCTTCATCAGCTTAGTCGGCGCATTACGCAAATGCAGCGGCACCGGTTCTGCCATACGTTCCTGGGCATCTTTCCGTGCCATACCATAAGCTATATAGAGCGCATTAGACTTAGGTGCCAGGGACATATAAACCACCGCTTGCGTCAAGTGCACTGTACACTCCGGCATACCAATATAGTGACAGGCCTGATAAGCCGCCACCGCGATTTCCAAGGCTCTGGGATCGGCAAGACCGATATCCTCACTGGCAAAGCGGGTAATACGCCGGGCCACATAGAGTGGATCTTCACCGCCCTCCAGCATACGCGCCAGCCAATACACAGCTGCATCCGGATCTGAATTGCGCATAGACTTATGTAAAGCGGAAATGATATTATAATGTTCCTCCCCATCCTTATCATACAACATGAATTTACGGGAAGTACACTGTTCCACATTTTCCTGAGTAACCTCTATAGTACCATCCTTTGCAATTTCCCCATTAAGAATCGCCATTTCCAGTAGGGACAACGCCTTACGGGCATCGCCATTGGCGAAAACAGCCAGTTTTTGCAGTAAATCCTCCGCCATGGTGACCTTCTGTCCGCCAAAGCCACGTTCATCTGCCAGAGCCCGTTTTAACAGACCGGCAATATCCTGCTCCCCCAAAGCCTTCAAAACAAAGACCTTACATCGGGAAAGCAATGCTCCATTGACTTCAAAGGAAGGATTTTCCGTGGTGGCACCAATAAGAATAATGCTGCCCTTTTCCACAAAGGGTAAAAAAGCATCCTGCTGCGCCTTATTGAAGCGATGGATTTCATCCACAAAAACAATGGTCTGTTCACCATAAAGACGATTATTTTCCGCTTTTTTCATCACTTCCCGAATTTCCTTGATGCCACTGGTCACTGCCGAAAAATTGATGAATCTGGCCTTAGTCATCCGGGCAATCACACCAGCCAGAGTGGTTTTTCCCACCCCCGGGGGACCCCAAAAGATCATCGAGGAAATACGATCCTGTTCGATCAACCTGCGCAGAACCTTTCCCTGCCCCAATAAATGCTCTTGTCCGGCAATCTCCTCCAACGTCCGCGGCCTGATTCTCGCCGCCAGCGGTTCCGGCAGCGTTTTACTAAACAATGATGACTGTTCCATAATCACTTATCGTCCCTGGCTTCATAAAGTTCCTTTTCATACTTGAAGCCCCAGTTCATGATGGCATAGAATACCGGCAGTAAATCCCGCCCCATTTCAGACAAGGAATACTCCACATGGGGCGGCACTTCGTTAAACTGTTCCCGGTGCACCAGCCCATCTTCCTCCAATTCCCGCAGGCTTTTAGTCAGCATGGTGTTGGTAATCCCCGGCAGATCTTTTTTGAACTGGCCAAAACGCACGTTGTCATAAATACACAACTCGTACAGGATTTGAGATTTCCAGCGTCCCTGCAACATGACCAATAACGGCGTTACCGGACAATGCCCTAAATCCGTTACGATTCCCTCCTTTACCTTCATCAGGTATTCCTCATAACTCATGTATTTCGTTTGCTGGTTTGCCACGTTTACACCTCCTGAACATCCTCCAAAATACATCTATCCATTACGGCTATCCGACATGATTTCCTGGGCAATGTAGCGGCCAGTGATGCTGACTGTATGTTCAGCCACCTCTTCCGGCGTGCCACAGGCCACAATACGGCCGCCCTTTTCGCCCCCTTCCGGCCCCATATCCAGAATATAATCCGCGTGGACAATTACATCTAAATCGTGCTCGATTACGATAACCGTGGCCCCGGCCTCCACCAGATGATCGAAAACCTGCAGCAAGACCTGCACATCCAGAGGATGCAAGCCTATGGTGGGTTCATCAAAAACAAATACCGCATCATCCTGGGTTTTGCCCATTTCACTGGCCAGCTTCAAGCGCTGAGCTTCCCCACCGGAAAGAGCCGGCGTTTCTTCCCCTAAGGTTAGATAGCCCAAGCCTAAATCATTCAAGGTGGATAACTTGCCATAGATTTTTTTATAGCTGGTGAAAAGGGGCATTGCTTCCTTAACCGTCATCGCCATGATTTCCGGCAGGGTATATCCGCGCGCATTACCCCTTCCCTGCCAGACAACGGCGTCAGCCTCCTTGCTGTAACGCCTACCGCCGCAATCCGGGCAGGTAATGGTCACATCCGGTAAAAACTGCACATCCAAAGATATCTGTCCCGTACCATCACAAGCAGGGCATCGCAGTTTCCCGGTATTATAGGAAAAAGCTCCCGCCTTCCAGTTATGTTCCTGTGCGGCTGCTGTCCCGGCAAAAAGCCTACGCAGCTCATCCAATATACCGCTATAAGTAGCCACTGTAGAACGGATATTGATGCCAATGGGCGAAGCATCAATCAGATTGACCCGGCATATCCCTGCAGCGTCCAGGGACTTTACCTGCGATGGCAGAGAGCGCATTTCCGCCACTGCCTGCAGGGCTGGAATCAGACATTCCAGTACCATGGTGGTTTTGCCAGACCCGGATACGCCTGTCACCACAGTCAAACGGCCTTTAGGAATCCTTACAGCCAACGCCTTTACCGTATGCAATGGATTCGTTTCCAGCTTTATCGTTCCCTGTTGAAATAGTTTTTCAGCACTTATCTTCTGGCGCCAACCGACATTGGCGCCTGCCCTTAGAAACGGCGCAATCTTCGATGCCGGGTTCTTTTCTACATCCGCCAAAGCACCGGCAAAAAGCAGACTGCCTCCCTCTTTACCGGCCAATGGCCCCAGTTCAATCAGGTAATCTGCATGCTTCAATACCCGCACATCATGATCCACCAGCACCACCGAATTACCCTCCTGCAACAGGCTGTCGATTACCCCCAGCAGACCTTCTACATTGGCAGGATGCAAGCCGATACTTGGTTCATCCAAAACGTAGAGTACTCCTGTGGTTTCATTGCGTACAGCCCTGGCCAGCTGCACCCGCTGGCGTTCCCCCGTGGACAATGTACTGCTGACTCTGTCCAAAGACAAATACCCCAAGCCTAAATCCTTTAGTCGTTTGGCATTGTCAAAAAACGATTCCATAATGCTTTCGGCCATAGGCCGCATAGCCGCTGGCAACGTTTCAGGCACCGCCTTTACCCAGGGAATAAGTTCATCTAAAGTCATGGCTGTAACTTCCGCCAGATTTTTTCCCGCCAATAGCGTAGAACGTACCTTCGCCGATAATCTTGTACCATGACAGGCAGGGCAGGCGGCTTCATGCAGGAATTTCTCCACCCGCTTCATGCCCTTTTCATCCTTGACTTTTGCCAGAGCATTTTCCACCGTATAAACCGCATTATAATAGGTGAAATCCATCTCAGCAGCCACATTGGTCTTAGAATTGACATAAAGGATATGTTTTTTTTCTGCAGGACCATGAAAAACAATATCTTTTTCCTTCGGGGTTAAATCCCGAAAGGGCACATCCGTCCGCACCCCCATTTCCTTGGCAATATCTTTCATCAATGCCCACATCAAAGTTTGCCAGGGTGCCACTGCCCCTTCAGCAATGGAAAGGCGGTCATCCGGCACCAAAGTGTCTTCATCCACAGTGCGCACAATACCTGTCCCCGAACATTTTGGACAGGCTCCCTCAGAATTAAAAGCCATTGCCTCCGCCCCAGGGCCATAAAACTCTTCCCCGCAGACAGGGCATTTCGTGGGCAGCATCAATGCCACATCCATATTAGGCGGGCAAAGATGTCCATTTGGACAGGTATGGCTGCCTAAACGGGAAAACAGCAGCCTTAAACTGTTCAATAGCTCCGATGCTGTGCCAAAAGTACTGCGCACCCCGGGAATGCCCGGCCTTTGGTGCAATGCCAGCGCTGCGGGAACATGAAGGATTTCTTCCACATTGGCCTTGCCCACCTGCGTAATCCGCCGACGGGTATAAGTGGATAGAGCTTCCAGATATCGCCGGGAACCTTCGGCATACAGCGTCCCCAACGCCAAGGAAGACTTCCCCGACCCGGATACACCAGCGATGGCTACCAACTTCCCCAGTGGAATATCCACATCAATATTCTTCAGATTATGTACCTTTGCACCTCTTACAATAATATGATCCGGTTTCACCTTTTCACCCTTTGCCTTCCCTTTAATGCCAAATAAAAAACCATACGCGAGTACGGTCAATTTTATTTCCCTATCGCTTTATCCGTTAACATCCAGGCAATCCCCTTAGCCGTCCGCATCTCACTCTGCTGGAAATGATTGCCTTCATTCAATTCAAAGATGGTCCTAATTCCCTGCTGATGATAAAAAGCCGCCAGCCGACGAGTATTTTCCTCCACTGTACTCAGGATTCTATGCCTGGTTTTTGCTTCCCTGTCCCCCAGGGAAAAATAAATTTTTTCCGGTTTTTTCAGCAGATCATGATGTTCTGCATAGGCCAGAAAATCCGGATACCAGAAGGAACCGGAAACGCAGGCCAGACGGGAAAAGAGCTTTGTCCGATAGGCAGCATAAAGAGCAAATAACCCTGCCAAAGAATAACCTGCCAACGCCATGTAAACAGGCGGCTGAGGTAAAACCGCCAAAATCGCCGTCAAGATCTCCCCCGTCAGCACACTTAAATAGCCATCAGCTCCACCAGTACAGTTTTTGTCCTTCTTAAATAATGGCGTTATGGGCCAAGGAGACATTTCCCCTTCCCAGTCCAGTCCGTCAATAAGGGCCAGGGAATACTCCTCCTGGGTAAGATGCTGCAGGGCATGATAAACCTCCTCGCCCTCACCTTGAACGGTATGCAGGAGCACCAACGGTGCTGTATGACCAGCTCCATAAAGAAGGATTCTTTTGCCAGCCACAGAAAACCTTGTTTTGCTTAACATGGACTCCCCCCTAAAACAGTTATCCTATCAACGAATACCAAAAGCATAACATAAACAGAAAACAAAGCAAGTACACAGTTTTTTCAAACTTAGTATACTCTATGATACTAAGAGGCGACAGGCCTACAGGCTATCTACTTTGAAGGCAACGATCGAAAAGATAAACCTGCCCCTCAGCCTTATCCGATCAATAAAGCATGTATTTATTGACAGCTCATTGACAAAATAAAGATTGAGGAGTAATATGAATACAGACGACACATGTAAATATATACATAATTGAGCAAGAGTTGCAAAATTATGGCAAAAACAGAAAGGTCGATGAACAAATGAAGCGCAACTGGAAAAAAATAGCCTTAACCTCCCTTTTATCGCTTACCCTTACTCTCCCCTTGGCCAGTTATGGCCAGGCAGCTGCCCAAACGGATTTAACCAATATGCCCCCTACTTATCGTGATGTGCTGCTGGATACCGTAAAAAACGATAATGGCGCCGCCCGTGAGTTGCGGATGAATATCTTTATCCCTCCCACAGCCAAAAAAACAGCCGTTCCAGTATTGGTATATGTCCATGGTGGTGGCTGGGCAAAGGGTTCCTATGAAGGCGATGATGCTAAAAAAAGACTGTCTGAAACGCCAACCTCTTCCCAAGGAGCCATGATGGACAAGGACAACACCTCCTCCTACAAGATTTTCAAGGATGTGTTGAATCACGGCATCGCCTTTGTCTCTGTTGACTACCGATTAAACTCAGAAGCTGCCCTGCCTGCTCAGATTTACGATGTAAAAGGCGCCCTGCGTTTCTTGCGCGCTCATGCCCATGAATACGGCATCGATGAGAGCCGCATGGCCATCTGCGGTACTTCTGCCGGCGCACATCTGGCAGCCGAAATGGCCCTTACTGCCAATCGGCCTGAGTTGGAAGGTACTGTAGGCGGCAATTCAGGCGTAAGCAGCAAAGTCATTGCCTGTGTGGACTACTATGGTCCCACCAATCTTTTAACCATGGCGCCTGAAATGGACTCCCGCCTGCAGGATCCAGCCCAAGCCGCAGAAACCCACGATTCGACTCGCGCCAATGAATCCATCCTGTTGGGTTTCGCCGGAAACGGTGAAGGTGTCGGTACCCTGCGCAAAATCAGTGAAGCCAACGACACTGCCTCTCCCTATTGGCCGATGGTGGAAAAAGCAAAACTGAGCAGTCCTGCTTATCAGGTAACCAAAGATGCACCTCCCTTCTTTATCGCCCATGGCGGCCATGACTCACTGGTTCCCATACAGCAAAGCATCAGTTTACAAAAGGCTCTGACCGAAGCCGGCGTGGAAAATCTTTTCATCTGCAATTCCCAAGCTCCCCACGGATACCAAGGGGAGGATACCAATAAGGCCATGATGCGCTGGTTATGCCATAAGCTCAATGTAAAATATTGAACAGTCCCTTTCATAAAGAAGCGTCTGTTGCCCATACCACTTGGCAACAGACGCTTTTCTTTATTTCTTTTTCAAGGGAGATCCCTTCATGGACAACTTTTCCTCGGCATAGGCCTCCAAGTCATCGGTGTTTTCCACCACATCTTCCACATAGGATTTTATGTCTTTTTTCAGGCTTTCCGTATCTGCAGCAGACATTTCGCCCAACTGCTGAAATGTCTGTTTGTTCTTCGAAGTGAACTCGTAATCATCATGATATTTGCGGAACAACAGACGCATCATCTTGCGCCGCAGGAATTTTTCCTTGACGATATTCTCCCGTTCCTGAACCCAGGCTACCCCCAGGACCACCAACAGCAAAATTCCCATATAGCCCAACAAAGGATACATATAAGAAACCAAGGTTGTAAAACCACCGAAGCTGCATACATAGCCAGCAATCACAATGCCAATCAGCAGCCGGCGCATCTTGGACACATCATTTCCTGCAAAACGGCGGGCAGTCGCATAATAAAGACTAAAAGCCGTATTGAAGATCAACGCGAAAATCACCACCGCATAGATAAAGGCAAAAATCGGATTAATATGATTGACAATCAAAAGCATCGGTATTTCTGCATCCTTGACCTGATCCAGATTCGCAAACAGGGTCATGGCTGCACAGGAAATAATCAGACCGATAATCAGGCCGCCCAACGCCCCCCCTTTTTCCGCATCGCCAATGCGGACTACAGAGCCTCCCAGCACCAGAGCCATGGACACCCCATTCATGGCACAGAGAGCGAAATAGTTGATAACGGATAGCCATACATTGGGCATGACCGGTGTCATGGATGCTGCCACCAAATCCAAAGCTTCATAATCGTAGGATTTGCCCCAGAAGGTATAACCGGCTACAGCTAAAATCATCACCACGATAAGAGGAGTAAACACCCCCAGCACCCGGGTAATCTTATCAAAATCCAAGAAGGCAATGACCATAATCAACAAGGAGCAAAAAAGTGCCCCCAGCCAGCTGGGCAAACCAAACTGCTGCTGCAGATTTGCTCCGGCTCCGGCCACCATCACAAATCCGACAACAAAACAAGACACCACCAAGGTGATATCGATAATCCGGTTAATGACCGGGTGGGCAATCTGTTCCAAAACATCCTGATGATTATTGGACTGGTAATGGGAGCCCAGTGTCACAATAATCCGGCCAAAGACCACATTCAACACGCCCAGCAAGACCACACCCACTAATCCGATTTTACCAAAACTCAAAAAGTATTGCAGCATATCCTGACCAGAAGAAAGCCCCGCCCCAACCAAGACTCCTACATAAGCCATAGCAATGGATAGAGCCTCTTTGCTGATATATAACTTATTCATAATCCACCCCTTTGTCACAAAATTCCAAAACTAAAAATTAAGTTATCTCCTTTCGCGCAATGAACATCATCATATTTCTGTATTTCGCCAACTATTGACCTTTATCCTCTTTGAATTCTGTTCAGACAAAAAATACCGGATAAGAGCAGCACATCTGCCAACTTATCCGGTACCCTGCACTTTAGAGGCCGCTAACCTCCCACATAAAAATAAGGGTCATAATTTTATGCGCCTATAGTTTTTCTCCAAGATATGTCCTTTCCAGCACCAAACGATGTAGCTCCCAGCCAGAGCCAACAAAATGCCGCCCAGGATATCCGATGGATAATGCACCCCTACATATATGCGGGAAAAGGCCATCCATACTGCAAACAAAAACACGGCATAGCGTATCTTGCCAATGGGCGCCCAGAGGAAAATCCACGCCACCGAAAAGGACGACACCGTATGCAAAGAAGGAAATGACGAAGATTTCGACGGTGTTACCAAGGGAACCAGATCCGCTATCTCCAGAAAAGGGCGCGGCCGCATAACGGTATGTTTCAATACTTCCCCTACACCTACGCAAAGGATAAAGGATAAGCCGGCCACGATACCCAACTTACGTGTTTTCGGATACAGAAGCAGCACCAACAGGAAGACCAGCCAGATTAGTCCCTTATTTCCCATAACCGTAACCGTACACATAATGCTATTCAACCAATCATTGCGAACAAAATCCTGAACGCTCAACAAGATCATTTGATCGAAATTCATAAAAAACCTCCACACTCATAGCTAAATCACAGCTTTTTATTATAACATGAATAAGCTTGCGTTGCTATAAGTCACCAACAACAAAAAGCATCAAACATCACATGCAGAGACATCCTTATTTGCTATAATAAAATCGAAATCACGGCATGGAGGTTCTTCACTATGCAAAAAATTTTTCTTTTGAGTGCTTATGAAATTTCTGCAGCTGATTTTTTTCAAAAGCTGCAACGCGAACAGACCGATTTACTATTGGATGTACGGCTAGGCAACACTTCCCAGCTTTGTGGATTTACCAAAAGAAGAGATTTAGCCTTCTTCGTTCCCCAGCTAACCGGAGCGGAATATATACACGATTTGGACTTTGCCCCGGACAAGAAACTGCTGGATTTATACACCAAGCACCATATGCCTTGGGAAGACTATGCCCGCGAATACCAAAAACTCATCCATCAGCGCAACAGTATTGCCCGTTTCCACGAACGCTACGGAGATTATCCGACAGTATGTCTGCTGGGTACCGGTACCAAAAAGAGACGCTCCCATAATGAGGTCCTGAAAAAGTTATTATTATCACAGTAACATTTTTTACAGATTTCTGCCCCCATTTCCCGTATAGTGAAAGCAGTAATGAAATGGAGGTAATACAATGAGTGCTTTTTTAGGGCCCATTCACTATTGGATGTACGACAAGATCAATATGCAGGAAGAACTATTAGGACGTTTTGCCGCCAAAGCCACGGAGTCTGGCTGGCTGGATTCGGCTACGAATTTCGTCAATACGGACATTCAACCATTAGAAGAGGTCATCGACGAAGCCAATATTCATAGCTGGCTCAATAGTCATATCGAGAGCGTGGAAAAACGCTACGCAGAATTAACCGTCAAAATTTTGACCGGTCACCAGAAACGACTGGAAGACTTGAAGTCCATAGCCTACCAACTGGGGCAGGAACAAGCTGCTGCCCCAGTCAGCACCGCCAGCCAGTGCTATAAGCGAATTGAGGACTGCACCTTGAACGGTATGCCCTGTGATGGCGTCAACATCGTCACCGATAAAAGTGAAGATCATTTCAGCTGGGAGCAACGCTTTGATGTACATGGCCAGTACTGGACACAGGCTGGTGGTGACGCAGCAGATTATTATGCCCTGCGCAGCCAGCTGATTGCAGGAATCCTTTCCCAGAGCAAATACACCCTGGCCATGCCCCGCCCCCATGAATACACCCTGCTCCCGGCATAACACCTAAGCGGTTATTCCATCTGCGCATTACGCAGCGAATTCGGCAAAAATAAGATTTGGCCAGCACTGTAAAAAAAATTACAGTAAATAATAATCATCACCTGCTATAATTGAAGTGAGATTCAGAATCAGGCAGGTGATTTTCTATACAGCGATGTAAGGAAGTACATAAAGCTTATCAGCGAGTGGGGGCACTGGCTGACCACTACGATGGCATGATGACTGCCACCTCGCCTTGTGGACGGCTTGCCCTGCGTCTCTTCTGGCAGTTTGACGAACATACATACCAACGATACCGGAATCAGGCCTTTGCTGGCATTCCTGCTGGATTTGCCGGGCGATTATTGGAAATTCCCGTGGGAACAGGCGCCCTTTCCCTGCCTGTCTATCGCTCCTTCCCTCAGGCTGAAGTAACCTGTGTGGATTATGCGCAAAACATGTTGGACACAGCCAAAGATCGAGCCTTGGATTTAGGTCTCAACCACCTGCAATTTGCCATAGGCGACGTAAGCCATCTCCCCTATCCCAAGGATTATTTTGATTTAGTTCTATCCATCAACGGATTACATGCCTTCCCGGACAAATCAGCATCTTTGCAGGAAACGAAGCGTGTATTGAAAAAAGGCGGTATATTTTCTGGCTGCACCTATATCCAAGGAGAAAACAAGCTGACCGATTTATTTGTCCGCACATTTTGCAGTTATCGCGGCTATTTTACACCGCCTTTTGACACCATCAGCAGTTTGCAGGAACGACTCCATCAGCTTTATCGAGAAGTCCGCCTGGAAAGCATCGGCTCCTTTGCCTGCTTCCAATGTCAAAAATAATCGAGCTGCAATTGCCCATACCTCAGTAAATACGAAAATGCCCATGATTATCGGATCATTCATCCAATAAATCATGGGCATTACCATTTCCCCAAATCATTCAGCGATTCAAATCAAAATCTGCACCCTGACAATCCATTAACTTAGCAGGATCCACATTGGAATAGATACCAGGACGGATTTCAAACATATCGAGATTATCCGCATTTTCTGCCATAATTACACGGGTATAATCCTCAACTAAGTCATAAAACATCTTCATCATGATTATCCGCTCCTTTTCGCTATTCATAAGCTTCATCTATCGTTTTTCAGATTATCTATCTATGTATATTATGGCGCGACAATGGTCTCATGTAAAATACAGCTTTTTGATAAAGATATAAGGTTATTCTATGAATCGAGCGTACGCATAAATTTTTCAGGTTATCCGTATCCGTGTCACATAAAATCTATCGGATTTATGCTATGCTAAAGACAGATCGAATGAGGAGTGAATATTATGAAGAAGAATCTATTTACCGGACTACTGGTTCTCTTGCTTGCAGCCGCCTTTTTTATGGGTTATCAAGCTCTTGCAGAATCCGAAGAAACTGCAGAAACTGGCGTGCTCCCCGGGAAAGCGGCTCTTGAACTTCATTTACAGGATTTGCAAAAAAATCCCATAAACATCAACGGGCCCCACGACCAGGAAATCTATGTGCTGAACTTTTGGGCCACCTGGTGTCCGCCTTGCCGCGAAGAGATGCCGGAGCTGGATGCTTTTGCCCGGGAAAACAAAGATAAAGTTAAGTTCTATGCGGTAAATATCCAGGAATCCGCATCAGATGTAAATGCTTTTATCCAGGAACAGCATTACACGCTGCCCATACTTCTCGATGCCGATGGGGAAAATGCCCAAGCCTATCACATAAAGGGCATTCCCACCACCATCATCATTGACCGGAATGGTATCATCCAATACCGCAAAACCGGTGCGGTGACAAAGACTGAGTTGGATGATGCATTGACAAAAATAGCGGAGGCCCATTGATGAGTGAAGTTTCTGTTTTGGCCGCCATGGCGGCAGGTTTCCTGTCCTTTGCTTCCCCCTGTGTCCTGCCCATGCTGCCGACCTTCGCCTTGCTGCTGACACAAAATCGCACTCATAACGGGCAGAACGTGCTGGCCTTTCTAACAGGCTTCAGTCTGGTATTTATTCTGCTGGGGGCTACAGCTTCCGCTTTTGGTCAACTTCTCTGGGCATATCAGGACATCTTGCGACAGGGTGGCGCCATTGTCATCATCATCATGGGCGCAATTTTAGCTGGGCTCCTGCCCTTGCGCTTATTTGCTCAGGAATACCGTCCCTTTTTGCAACACAGTGCCGATTCCCTTGGGGGAACATTCCTTTTAGGCGCATCCTTTTCCCTGGGCTGGACGCCCTGTACCGGCCCCATACTGGCTTCAATTTTGGTTTATACCAGTCAAACAGCAACCCTCTATAGCGGTCTAATCCTCCTAGCTGCCTATTCCCTGGGATTCGCCATTCCCTTTTTCCTGCTTACGGCTGTATGGCGTAAATGGTTGACGAAACTGCCAGCTGTTTACCATTTTCTGCCCCAATTGCAGCGGATTGCCGGTGGCATACTGATTGTATTGGGCATCTTACTTTGGAAAAATGACCTGAACTGGCTCAGTTCCTGGTTATAATGCCGGTTCCCATTCTGCCATAGGCAAAGCTTTCTCTGCCTTCATTATAATAGAAACCTCCTGCCATCAACAAAAGATCCTGTGTGATTCACTCACATATCTCCGTATCAGCAAATTGCTATAATAAAAGCCTGACTAAGTTGTCATAAATGTTACTGCGCTTACTCGCCAGTATGATAAAATAACAAACGACACGAAGCAAGCTCAGTTATAGATCAAGGAGGCCTTATGTCAACGAAAATTTATTTAAGTGAAGTAATGATGCCCAGCCAAACTAATCCCAGTGGCAATGTCCATGGGGGCGAATTGATGAAGATGATGGACTCAACAGCATACGCTGCGGCGCGCAAATATAGCCACTCCAATGTGGTAACGGCCAGAGTTGATGAACTGGAATTCCATACACCGATACTCATTGGCGATTTGGTGACCTGTACAGCGGAAGTCATCTATGTGGGGCATACCTCCATGGAAGTAGCTGTCAACGTGGAAGTAGACGTATTGGAGGACGATCAGGGTCCCCAACATGCCCTTTCCGCCTATTTTACCATGGTGGCCTTAGACCGCAATGGTCGCCCCACGAGTGTCCCCCCATTAGAACTGGAAACCGAAGAGGCGAAAGCTGCCTTTGAGGCAGCCAGAAAGCGTCATGAACTTTATCATGAACGAAAAAAGCAGCGCAAACTGCAGGCAGAAAAAAACAAGTCCTGAAACAAGCGCCGACAAAAAGGACCGTTGCCTGGCTGATACACTCAGCTAAGCAACGGTCCTTTACTATGCCAATCGCAGTTGCCTCTTAAGCAGTACGGAATTTATTGACACTTTCCTTCAGGGAGTCGGAGAAATTGGACAGTTCCGTGCTGGAAGCTGCACATTCCTCTGAAACAGCGCTATTATCCGTAACCACACCCAGGATGTCCGTCGACAAGGAATTTACAGATTCCATCTTTCCCTGTTGAGCAGCGCTCTGTTCCTTGAGCTTCTGGAAAGCTTCATCCACCACTTCCGTGTTCTGACTGGTGCTGGCCAGGGATTCTGCAGCAGCATTGACCACCTGCGTTCCCCGATCAATAGCCGCCAATGCCCGGCTGATCAGCTGCTGAATGTTTTGAGTGGAATCAGCAGACTGTTCGGCAAGCTTCCGAACATTTTCGGCTACCACCGCAAAACCACGGCCAGCTTCTCCAGCCCGGGCAGCCTCAATGGAAGCATTCAGGGACAAGAGCGCAGTCTGGCCGGTAATCTCGTCCAGCGTCCCCAGGATGGAACGAATCTCATTGGAGGCATCGCTGATTTCCTGCATAGCTGTCACCACATTATCCATCTGTTCCTGGGTGGCAGCGATACTGTTTTTCGTATGCATCCGGGCGGACAGCGCATTATCCACCAGGGTATCCACTTTGGCATTTTCCTCCAGAGCCTCGCCGATTTTCGTCTGCAGATCCTGAACCGTTTCGTTCTGGCTCATGGCCCCCTCTGCCAAGCTTTGTGAAACCTTGGATACTTCGCCGGCACTGACAGCTACCATCTGTGCCATATCTCCCATGCTCTGCATTTCCTGACAGAGGGTTCGTCTGATATTGGCAATATTTTCCTGAATGGGCGCATAATCACCAATATACTTCATATCCGTAGTGGTAACCAAATCACCGGTTGCCATGGTATTCAGATTCTTTTCAATGTCCTGCACATAACCCAGGATTTCCCGCCGCATTTCATTGAGCAGGTCATAAAGCGCACCGATTTCATCCTTACGCGGATAGGTAAGTTTCTGTGACAGATGCCCACTGGCCATCTGTTTGACACTTTTTTCCAAAGCAGACAACGGCTGCACCACACGCTCTTCAAAGGTTCCCGCCACGCGTTGAAGTACCAGATAAACCGCAGCGATAAAAGCAACCAGCAGAACATACAGGATTACAGCCATTACATCCACCATGGTTTGTGCTGCATCCACCATCGCGTTGGTCTTGTCAAAATATTTCTCACTGACTTCCAGCAAATGCGCTGGCTCCTTGCTCTGTTCATATTCAGCAATAGCTGGCTTTACTTCATTTTTCCAATACTGTTCTACCTCATCCCGACGGCTGGGGAAACTTCCCACATGCATGCGACTGCCCATCCCCGCTAACAGTCCTTCAATCTTTGCCGTAGTCTTGCTGGCATCGGCTCCAGCCAACACCTGCTTCACAATACGCTGGCTGCCACCGCGCACTACCCCTGCATCATTGACCAAAGCCACATAGCTGGTGAACAGATACAGGCTGAAACCTACAATGGCCACTACCGCTACCACCATCAAAAATACCCGCCGCAGAAGCAGGCGTATTACACTGGCAATCGTTTCTTGACCTATCACTTTTAACACATCCTTTTATCCATACATCCACTATCCCCAATTTATTTCATTATAGCAAGAAAAATCTCACAACGGTGTGACAAATATCACACCATTGTGAGATTTCCTAAATGCCTTCAGTTTCTTTTCCATCAACGCTTCAATGCGTCATTCAATTCCTGTCGATTGATTTTACCATCCCTCACCATATCATCAATCCACTCTCCATGATGAACATTGGCATAATCCACCTTAATCGTACCATCCTGCATACCATGAACGGAATCCGGATTGGCCACCAAAGCCAGGTAGATATGACCGATCGAACCAGCAAAACCAATACCAGCACAAAGACTATGCAAAGGAATCATCCATGCCCTTATGCTGTTATCAATGAGCCCTTCACCAAACCAAAGCAGTGCACCAGAGCCCACCAATACGCCCCAGGTAGCCAACTGCAAGGCAATATTCATGCGTTCACCACCATTGTAGAATCCCTGTTTAGGAACGCCCTCCGGATGTTTACCGATAAGCTCCAGCGGAAATTTGATTAGGAACGTGATGTCCTTCCCATTAAACTTCAACACTTCTGAAAACATGCGCCAGATTCCCTCCCGGGCTGTAATCAGGCCCACAATGGGATTCAGGACAAAGATTACCGCAAAAAAGCGATGGGCATTCTGCAATGTCCTGGCCCCCAATAAATCATACAAAAATCTAAACGTATCCGCGTATAAAGGTAAGGCCGTCAGGAACAACATAAAGAAGCATAGGGCATTAATCCAATGGAGGTAAACAAAACCCTTGGTATGGCGTTTAACGTATTTTTTATTGACCAACATCTTATTTATCCCCCTTTCCCCGCATGGCGGTAAGGGCCGTCAAACCTAGGACTCCAGCGATAGCACCAACACCGGCAATCTTACCCACGGGACGCACAACATCTTTCCATATATTGATGGATGCCGGCGTCTGGGGATTCTCCGGTAACCCGTAAACAGCTGGTTTCTCCGGCAATACATACACCATATGTACTCCGCCTACCCCTTGGGGATTATAGACATTCGCATCTGGATGTCCCTCAGCCCTCAAAATATCCACCCGTTCCTGGGCCCGCGCCAGCATATCCGCCTGTGAACCAAAACGAATAGCATCCGCCGTACAAGTTTTGGAACAAGCCGGTTCCATCCCCTCAGCAATACGGTCATAACATAAATCACATTTGGTCGATTTATGACTTTCCGCATCCACTTTAGGAATGCCAAAGGGACAGTTAGCCGTACAATAACCACAGCCTACGCATTTATCCGGATTGATGACGACAGCACCACCAGCCTTTTTCTCAATGGCCTCTTCTGGACAGCCATTCATACAGGCCGGGTCACCACAATGCATACATTGCTTCTTAAAGAAATCCCAATGAAATTTTCCAGCACCATCCACTCGTTCATGCATCTGGATAAGATTCCAGGTCGTAGAGGTCAGATCTTTATGGGATTGATATTGCCCCTCAAATGGGGTGGACATATCTGCCGGCAAATCGTGCCACTGTTTACAAGCCACCATACAGGCGCGGCAGGCACTGCAACGTGCCACATCATGCAGCATAGTAATTTCTTGTGCCATGGTAGTTCTCCTTTCAATACATACATCAGGAATCCGCTAGTATTACGCTTCCTTTTTTCCGGAGGTTCTTCTCTTCACCGAGAAAATCAAGATGGAGCGTTGCCCAGTCCTGCAGATAAACCTCCTCAGCCCCTTCGGCAACATAGGTTTTCAAATAGTTATGGCACAGATCACAGACATCAAGGCGCATATCTGCCTCCCCCTCCGGTTCCAGGACATGCATCTGCTTAAGATCTTCATTGCCACAGTAGACACAGCCGATGCGAACATAAGGCCAAATGGTATGACAGCCATCGCATGTCAGAACCCGGGCGCGCCCCTCCTGCTCCTTGCGCAGTTGTGCCATAACCGGCTGGCGACCGCAGACCGGACAGTAATTCCGCATCCAGCCAGCCGCCTGCCACAAAGACACATCCTTCACCGCTGCTGGTATCAACAGGTCTATGATCTGCCAGCCCAAGATTCTGACCACGGCTGCATTTACCTGCTGTTCTGCCGCATATTGGGCAATTTCTTTCTCATCCTGTCGCAACAGGCTGAAAAAAAACTTTTCGCGATCTACAACAGCTGCTACCTCCGTCCGTACATGCCAATCCCTGACAGCCGACAACATCGGCTCTGGCGCCGGCATCCCCTTAAGGGCCAACAGCCAGTCTGCCAACCCGCTAGCAGCCGCCCGGGCCACCTGTACCTGCAAACTCTCCTGTTGCAGCAGGGATACACCATCCTTAACCAGCTTTATGATTTCTCCGACAGCAGGAAATGAAACCGGCGTAATCTCGTTCTTCAGAATTGTCTCCATTGCCAAATGCAGCTGAGCTGTTTCCTCCAGGAAAGGATGTTTTTGCAGATATTCATCCAGCGGTGATTTCTTTACTGGTTTCATAAACAGTCTCCTATATCGTCACAAAGTTATCTTCTATAACACCTTTTCCAGTTTCGTCGTAGACAAAACTTTCTCCGGGCGTTTCAACTGGGCAGAAGACCTGCTCATCACCCAGTTTGTTATTCGTATCTCCACCGATACGATAGGGAACATTTTCTTACCTCGTTATGCTTTCACAATATTGACCAGGCAAGCCTTAAATTCCTGTTCCTGAGAATTTGGATCCAATGCATCAATGGTCAGATAATTGGTGCTCGGCCCCTGGGATAGCCCTTTGAATCCCCAGCTATAAGGCATCCAGACCATATGTGTCTCCTCGCCATTAATCGTCAGGGGCTGAGCGCGCTTCGTCACCATGGCCTTAACGGTAACATTGCCACGGGCTGAACTTACCTTGACCTTATCCCCCATCTTAATGCCCAATTGCTTAGATAGCTGCTCACTGATTTCCACAAAGGGTTCCTTTACCAGCTCATTAAGCCAGGGAATATTACGGGTTACCGTACCAGAGCACCAATGCTCCGCTAAGCCAGAACTGGTCAGTACATAGGGGAACTTATCCTTCGTGCCAATGGGTTGTTTTTCCGGCACGCGCGGATACTGGATACAGGGATTGCTCTGGGCGTTGTCATTTTTATGCAAAGCATTATGGGTGGGACTTTCGAAGGGCTCATAGAATTCCGGTATGGGACCATCCACCGGCGTAGAAGAAGCATCTCTTGTCTGTCCGTCGGGATTCTTATCCTTATAGGTAGCAGCAAAGATGCGGGCAATTCCCTCACCGTTCATGCGGAAGGGCTTTTGGCCATCCGGTGTATCCGGACCGGCCATGCGATTGCCTACATCCGGCACATCATAGCCAGTCCATTTGCCAGCTGCCGCATCCCACCAAACCAGCGGATGCTCCTTGTCCTTAGGCGAACCGTCAGGATTACAAGAGGCTCGGTTATAAAGGATATGAATATTATCCGGCCAAGCCCAACCGAACTCAGGGAAGATTCCTATATCACCGGGATCCGCCTGGCCGCGCCGTTTCGCACGATTGCCCTCACGACTGATATAGCCGGCATAGATCCACATACCCGAGGCAGTCTCACCATTGTCCTTGAGTTCCCCTATGCCATTGACCAAACGGCCTGTAGCAACATCATAGCCGCTGATTTCCTTCATCAGATCTTCGATATAGTTTTCCTGGGAATAATTCCAGGTCATAAACTTAATGGGGTCATCCTTCTTATCCGTGGAATCCTGATAAAGCTCCACAATCCGCTTCCAGAGCATATCGTTGATTTCATAATCCGGTTTGGAATCCCCCAAAGGCTTCGGCCCCTGCATCCGCCACTGAATGAGGCGCATGGAATTGGTGATTGATCCTTCCCGCTCCAGATAAGAACAGGCGGGCAAAAAGATGACTTCTGTACGGATATCGGCTGGATTATCGCCGGGACGATTCCAAAATTCTGCAGTCTCATTGACAAAGATATCCTGCACAATCAAAGAATCCATCTTACAAAGACCATCATGTACCATACCAGCATTCGCATTGGTCACATGGGGGTTCTGCCCGCAAAGATACAGCGCATGCATGGTACCGCGCCAGGCATCCTCAAAGATAGCATAGATGGAATCTGGATGATTGCCATTGCGGATTGCGCCAAAATCAAAGCCATATCCATTCTCGGCAGTAGCATGTTCCCCGAACCAAGCCTTAGTCATGTTCACATACCACTTGCGCCGGAAGGTACCATAAGCATCCGTCCAGGACTTGAGATCTGGTGTCTGATGGGTCGGATGCACAAGATACCCCGGCTGCATATTGAACTCGATACCAAAATCCGTAGAAGCCTGTACATTCGGCTGGCCCCGCATGGCAATAACGCCGCCGCCTGGAATGCCGATATTCCCCTTCAAAAGCTGCATAATGGTAAAGCAACGGATATTCTGTACCCCAACAGTATGCTGCGTCATCCCCAAAGCATACATGATGATAGCAGGCTTATCGTTATCGAGCCAGATATCCGTAGCCCGCTTAACGTCCTCTTCCTTCATGCCCGTGATATTCACAACCATTTCCAGAGTGTAGCGGCTATAGAATTCCTTCAGCCGGGAAAGTACCGTATTCGGGGCAAATAGTTCTGCAGCCTTCTGCGGTTTGCCGTCAGCCCCCAGCGCATACCCCCAGCTTTCCTTATTGGTATAGGCTTTCTTCTCTGCATCATAACCCGAGAACAAGCCATCATCAAACCGGAAATCATCCCGTAACAAACAGGCACCATTGGTATTTTGCAGTACATATTCCTTATTGAACTTGCCCGTAGCCAGCATTTCATGAATGATATGCCCCATAAAGACGATATCCGTTCCTGGACGCACCTGGAAAAAATCATCGGCAATTTTGGAGGTTCGTGTAAAGCGGGTATCCACATGCACAATCCTGGAACCATTTTTCTCGCGGGCTGCCATGACATTTTTCAGCCCCATGGGATGGCATTCTGCCAGATTGGAACCTTCTATCCAAATCAAATGGGTATTCTTGATATCACACCAAGGATTGGTCATGGCACCGCGGCCAAAGGCAGCACCCATAGCCGGCGGCGTATTGGCATGACAGACACGAGTCTGATTGTCAATATAAACAACCCCCAGCGCACGGGCCATCTTGATATTCTGATAACATTCTTCATTATTAATCTGCGAACCACCAATAAAGCTCAGTCCATCGGTACGGCGCACTTCATAGGTCTTGCCATCGATTTTCTCAGTCTGCTTCCACCCCTTCTCCCGGGCATTCTTCATGGCATGGGCAGCCTTATCAATGGCCTCATCCCAACTGATTTCCTCCCAGTGATCACTGCCGGGAGCACGGTACAATGGTTTGGTAGCCCGCTCCTTGGAATTTGGGATATGGGCATAGCCCAGTCCCTTGCTGCAGAGGGCACCACGATTGATTGGACTGTCTACAGCACCTTCCAGCTGGATCAGCTTTTCATCCTTCACATAACCAATTACGCCACACCCGCAAGCGCAGAAATGACAGATTGAAGTAAACTCCCGAGCCCCCTTAAGCTTGAATTCCTTAGCGGCCGCCTTCACTTTAGGCATATCAAGGCCCAGACTCGCTAAAGCAAGCCCCACACCTGAAAGCCCCGTGGCCTTCAAGAAGTCGCGTCTGCTCAAATCCATCAAAACTTCCTCCTTCTTACAATACACATTGCGTTCATCTATAAAATCATACCCAGTCCATCGTCTTTATTATTAATACAACAAATTATATCAATAATATTTAATAAAAACTGTTTATGGTTTTATGTAAAAAAAGTATCGGGACAAATAATTTTTTTTTGCATACAATACAAGTAATCACATTATCTTCCGAAAAACAATACTTCAATACACTCTTTCCGGGTGCGTATAGACGGAAAAACCATCACGAGTCAGCCTGGCCATCAGAGTTATCCCCAGTTTTTCCGCCAATTCCAACGATAACGTCGTCGGCACGGACTTGGCCAGCACCAGCCTGCACCCCATGCGCCAAAGCTTTAAGATCATTTCTGTGGAGCAACGGCCACTGAATACCAGCAGCTTATCTGCTAAATCCACATCCTGGCGAATAGCCCAGCCATGAAGCTTATCAAAGACATTATGACGGCCAATGTCCTCCCGAAAGGCCAGAATCTCATCCGCCACAGGATCATAAAGCACACCACTATGGACACCTTTGGTGCGTTCGTGAGTGACAGCCAGCTCTCCCAACAGAGTATTCGCTGTTCTTAAGACTTTAACCGCTGCTACACGGACATCATCCCCCGCAGCCTCCAGCCCCCGCCAGATTCGCAAACGGCTCAGATTGTAATAGCGGGGATCATCCTCACGGTGACGCGCCCTGGCCTGAGCCAAAGGCGTTGTCTGTACCCGGCTAACCCCGCCAGCCAACTCACAGCTGACCACCTCCGCCAGACTTTGCAATAACCCCCGCTGGGCAAGCATGCCGAATGCTAAATCCAGCCTGTCCCCCGGCGAGCACAGCGCTTCACTGATTATCTTCCCATTCAGCTCCACCTTAAGTAATTGCTCAATAGAGGTAGGCTTTGTATCTGCCAACCATTTGTCCTGCGCCATGACAAACCGGCGTACCGCCATCCAATCGTATTCTTTCAGACGTGGCTCCATAGACTCCCCTCCTATGTCTCTCTTTTCATAAGATTATGTCTATTCTCGCATTCATTATTAATAATTTCGATGATTTATATCACAAGATAAAACAATAATCCTTCGACGAGTTCATCTTAACAAAGAACACAAATTCTGACAACCCCATCATTTATTGGATAAACAGGTTATTATAAACAATATTTATATCTATTTTTACTAACATTTATGCCCGTTTTTGCTCCTATTCTTCTAAAAAAACACAGTCCAGTGATGTTTATCACATGAAAAAAATCACTAGTCCGATAAAATAACAAATAATATCTGTGTTAAATGATTTGGGAGGGATGTTAACGTGAGCAATATTTTTAAGAAGTTCAAGTATCTTGTTCCGAAAGAACATTCTGACAGTGGACATCAACAGCTGAATGAAGGGGGCCGGGAATGGGAGAACACCTACCGGGACCGCTGGTCTTTTGACAAGTGCGTTCACTCCACCCATGGCGTCAACTGCACGGGTTCCTGCAGCTGGAATATCTACGTCAAGAATGGTCTGGTGGCCTGGGAAAATCAGATTCACGATTACCCGGAAACCAGTCCCAATATGCCTGATTTTGAACCCCGCGGCTGCCCCCGGGGAGCATCATTTTCCTGGTATCTCTATAGCCCCCATCGCATTAAGTATCCCTACTTACGGGGTGAACTGGCAGAACTTTGGCGGGCGGCAAAGAAAAAACACAAAACGGTATTAGAAGCTTGGCAAAGCATTGCCAATGACCCCGTCAAGATGAAAAAGTACAAAGAAGCCCGGGGTATGGGCGGCTTTGTACGCTCCACCTGGGACGAAGCTGCGGAGATCGTGGCTGCTTCCATGATTCACTCAGCCGTCAAATATGGACCTGACCGGAATTTCGGTTTTTCCGTAATCCCGGCTAAATCCATGCTTTCCTATGCCGGCGGTCTGCGGTTCATGCAGCTTATGGGAGGCGCCGGCCTTTCCTTCTACGATTGGTACGCGGACTTACCTCCGGCCAGTCCGCAGGTCTGGGGTGACCAGACCGATGTACCGGAATCTTCCGATTGGTATAATGCCGGTTACATCATCACCTGGGGCTCCAATGTGCCCATGACCCGCACACCGGATGCCCACTTCCTGGTAGAAGCCCGCTATAAGGGAACGAAGGTTGTCTCCATTGCTCCGGATTATGCCGAGTCCACCACGGTAGCCGATACCTGGATTCCCTTGAAGGTGGGCAGCGATGCCGCCATGGCCATGGCCATGGGCCATGTTATCCTCAACGAATACTATTGGGGCGAGCCCGCTGACTTCTTTGTGGAATACACCCGCAAATACACGGATTTCCCCTTCTTGGTCCGCCTGGAAGAAAAAGACGGCAAATATCAAGCCACCCGTTTCCTCAACGGACAGGATATGGGGCGTCAGGACAAACATGCCGACTTCAAGCATTACGTCATTGACGAGAAAACAGGCAAGCTTGTGGTCCCCAATGGTACCATGGGAGATCGCTGGGACCGTAAGGAAAAATGGAATCTCAAAGAAGAAAACAGCGATAATGGCGAAGCTATTACACCACAATTATCCGTACTGGGTGCCATGGATAAAGTGGTGGAAATTCAGCTGCCCTACTTCGGCAATGAACGGGAAAGCCGTCTGCTAACCCGAGCCGTTCCTGCCAAACGCATCAAAACGCCTGCTGGCGAGATTCTGGTCACCACCGTATACGATCTGACCCTGGCCAACTATGCCATCGACCGCGGTATTGGCGGCGAAGTGGCCGCCTCTTACGCGGATGATTTGCCATATACACCGAAGTGGCAGGAAAAATATACCGGTGTTCCGATGGATACCGTAATTCATACTGCCAGAGAATTTGCCGACAATAGCTTGAAAACAAAAGGGCGCACCATGGTCATCATGGGGGGCGGGATCAATCATTGGTTCCACGCCGATGTGGTCTACCGCACAATTCTAAACCTGCTGCTCTTCGTAGGGGCTGAAGGTCGCAATGGCGGCGGCTGGGCCCATTATGTCGGCCAGGAAAAACTTCGGCCAGCAGAAGGCTGGCAGCGGGTTATGACCGGACTGGACTGGAAAAAGCCACCCCGGCTACAGAACAGCACTTCTTTCTATTATTTCGCCACAGATCAGTGGCGCAGTGATGAAGTAGATATGGCCGATCTTACGGCAGCGGGCGTAAAGCCCCGTTACCGCCATGCAGGCGACTACAATGTGCTGGCAGCCCGTATGGGCTGGCTGCCTTCCTACCCGACCTTTAATAAAGGTGGTCAGCAGCTCCATGATGAAGCTAAAGCCGCAGGAATGGATGTAAAAAAATACATCGTAAACAGCCTCAAAGATAAGAGCCTGCATTTTGCAGCCGAAGACCCGGATGATCCGGCTAACTTCCCCCGCAATCTCTTCATCTGGCGCAATAACCTGATTGGTTCCTCCGCCAAAGGCCATGAATACTTCCTGAAATACCTGCTGGGTACCAAGAACGGTCTGTTTGCAGAAGAGGAATGCCCCAACCGCCCCGCAGAGATTAAATGGCGGGAAGCAGCTGAACTGAACCAGTTGAACGGTGCAGCCAATGGTAAATTGGATCTGCTGATTGACCTGGATTTCCGCATGGCCAGCTCGGCCCTCTATGCCGATGTGGTTCTGCCCACGGCCACCTGGTATGAAAAGGACGATTTGTCCTCCACGGATATGCATCCCTTCGTACATCCCTTCCAGGCTGCTGTTGATCCCCTTTGGGAAGCAAAATCGGACTGGGAAATCTTCAAGACCCTGGCGAAGAAGGTGTCGGAAGTAGCCAAAGAAGCTGATGTAAAGCCGTATCACGATGTGGTGGCCATGCCCATCCAGCACGACAGTGAAGGAGAGGTGGCACAGGCTGAAGGTCGGATTCACGACTGGAGCAAGGGTGATGGTGAGCCCATTCCAGGCAAGACCATGCCCAATCTTATTGAAACCGAACTGGACTTCACCAAAGTCTATGAGAAATGGATTGCCCTGGGGCCCGGTGTCTCTGAAAAGATGGGCAGCCTTTCCATGACCTGGGACAGCAAACCGGAATATGCTGAAATTGGCCGGCGCAACGGCACCATCCAAAACAAGGATTACATCTCCTATGGAATGCCCTCCATTGAAAATGCCCGCCAGGCTGCCGATGCTGTACTGGGCCTTTCTACCACCACCAACGGGCAAGTGGCCGTTAAGGCTTGGAAATCCCTGGAAAAAGAAACAGGCCTTACTAATCTCACCAAACTGGCCAAAGACCGGGAAGCTGAACGCTTCACCTTCGAGCAGGTCGCTGTTCAGCCTCGGGAGACCATTACGTCACCAACCTTCACCGGCAGTAACCAGAACCGCCGCTATACCCCCTTTACCACCAGTGTCGAGGAATTGGTGCCCTTCCGCACCATAACCGGACGACAGTCCTTCTTCCTGGACCATGAGATGATTCACGAAATGGGGGAAACCATGGCTACCTACAAGCCGATTCTGGATTATCTGCCCATCAAGAACAAGCTGGGCGGCACCAAGGAAATCACCCTGAAGTACCTCACCCCCCATAACAAATGGAGCACCCATTCCATGTATTTTGACAGCCAGCAACTCCTGACCCTGTTCCGTGGCGGTCAGACCGTCTGGTTCAATGAAAAGGATGCCGCAGAAATTGGCGTCAAGGATAACGATTGGGTAGAACTCTACAATCATAACGGTGTCGTGGCCTCACGGGCTGTGGTTTCCCCCAGATTGCCCCGTGGCGTAGTCTATATGCACCATGCCCAGGACCGGCATATCAACGTGCCCGGTTCCAAAATTTCAGGTACCCGGGCAGGTACCCATAACACACCCACCAGAATTCATATGAAGCCCACCCATATGATTGGCGGCTACGGTCAGTTGAGCTATGGGTTCAACTATTATGGCCCCACAGGCAATCAGCGGGATATGTATGTAGTGGCCCGCAAGATGGAGGAGGTCGATTGGCTTGAAGATTAAAGCACAAATTTCCATGGTCATGAATCTGGACAAGTGCATTGGCTGTCATACATGTTCCATCACTTGTAAGAATGTCTGGACCAACCGCCCTGGCGCGGAATATATGTACTTCAATAATGTGGAGACAAAACCCGGTATCGGTTATCCCAAACAATGGGAAAATCAGGAAAAATGGAAGGGGGGCTGGGAACTCAGGAACGGCCAATTACAGCTGCGTTCCGGCAACAAGCTTGAACGCCTGGCCAAGCTCTTCTACCATCCCGACCAACCGGAAATGGACGATTACTATGAGCCCTGGACCTATGATTACGAGACCCTTATCACCTCCAAGCGCAAGAATCATCAGCCCATAGCCCGGCCCCGTTCTCTGATTACCCAAAAGCGCATGGAAATCAAATGGGGTCCAAACTGGGAAGATGATTTGGCCGCCGGTGAATCTGCACGTCAGGATTACAACCTGAAAAATATTGCCGAAGACATCACCTTGGAATTCCATGACCTCTTCATGAAATATTTGCCCCGTGTCTGTAATCATTGCCTGAATCCAGCCTGCGTAGCGGCCTGCCCTTCCGGCGCCATCTACAAGCGGGATGAGGACGGCGTGGTACTAATTTCTCAGGATGGCTGCCGCGGCTGGCGTCACTGTGTGCCTGCCTGCCCTTACAAGAAAGTCTATTTCAACTGGAAGACCAATAAAGCCGAGAAATGTATTTTCTGCTTCCCTCGTCTGGAAAACGGTCTGCCGACTGTTTGTTCCGATACCTGCGTAGGACGCCTGCGCTATATGGGCGTACTACTCTACGACATGGACCGGGTCAAGACTGCAGCTTCCACACCAGATAAGGGTGAAATCTATCACAGCGTTCTGGATATTATTCTGGACCCCCATGATTCGGCAGTAATTCAGGCCGCCAGTGAAGCGGGCATTCCCGAAAACTGGCTCAAAGCTGCCCAAGATTCTCCCGTCTATAAGATGATAAAGGAATGGCAGGTTGCTTTGCCCCTCCATGCGGAATACAGAACTCTGCCCATGGTCTGGTATGTACCGCCCCTTTCACCCATTACCCGGCGGGCTGAAGCAGATGTCTATCTGCCTGCAGTCCAGGAGATGCGCATTCCTATCAGCTATATTGCCGAGCTCTTTGCTGCTGGCAATACAGCAGTGGTGGAAAAAGTTCTGCAACGGCTGCTGGATATGCGCCTGGTAATGCGTTCACAGGAAACGGGCGAAAAGCTCCCCCGCAAACTGGAATACGATTTAGAAACCTATCAGGCAATGTATCGCTTGATGGGAATTGCCAAATACAAAGACCGCTTTAATATTCCCGCAGGCCTGCAGGAAAAATCCAAAGAAAAACTGCAGGAATTGCAGGGCAGCTGCGGTTACCATTGTCCGGGGGGGTGCTGATTATGGCAGGAGCTAAAGACTATCAGGAAACACTGGCCTTGATTGCCTATCTATTCGATTACCCAAATGAAGCCTGGTGGGCGCAACTGTCCGCCTGCCGCAAGACAGCAGCAAAAATCTCCACGCCCCAGAACCAGCGGGTCATCACCGATTTGCTGGATTATATCGAAGCCATGGGACAAAAGGAATACGAAGAATTCTATGTCCGAACCTTCGAGTTTTCCACGAACACCAATCTCTATCTGACCATGCACGACCGCACCGACTTCGGCAAGCAAGCCCGGGAAATGCTGGAATTCAAGAATCTTTTTTTGGACAATGGTTTTGACCTGAACAAGGAATTGCCGGACTTCTTACCGGCGATTCTGGAACTGACGGCCAGCCTCATCCCTACGCAGGCCCATAAGGTTCTGGAAGCAGCTAGGCCAAAAATCGAACTGCTCAAAAGCCGTTTCGTTGAAGCTAAGCTGGCCCATACCTTCCTGCTGGATGTAATTCTGACAGAAGCGGATGAATTGGAGAGTGAGACGGCATGAATGAATTTATGTATGGCGTGCTGCCCTATATCGCCCTGACGATTTTCGTAGGCGGCACCATATTCCGCTATACGGTTTATGAACGCAATTGGACCACCAAGTCCAGTGAGTTCTTATCCAAACGGGATTTGAAATGGGCTAACCCCATTTTCCACATAGGCCTGCTGATGGCCTTGGGTGGTCATTGTGTTGGCATCCTGGTACCCAAATTTATCACCGAGGCAGCCGGCACCGATGAACATATGTACCATCTGATCAGTCTGGCTGGCGGCCTGCCTGCAGCAGTGCTCTTCTTAGGCGGTTTCCTGATGCTGTTGAAGCGCCGTTTTGCCGGCAGTGACCGCATGCATGTCAATACCAGTTCCATGGATGTTCTGCTTTACCTGGTACTATTTCTGACCATCGTCTCCGGCACCATCGGTACAGTAAGCAATATTCTCGGCGGTTTTGACTACCGGGAGTCTGTCTCCCCCTGGTTCCGCTCAGTGCTCATGCTGCAGCCGGATGTAAGCCTGATGGCAAATGTCCCAGCGATTTTCCAATTCCATATGCTGATGTGGATGATAACCGCTGTGCTATTCCCCTTTACCAGGCTGGTACATTGTCTGAGCTTCCCCTTCGAGTATCTTTTCCGGCGCAACATTATCTATCGCCAAAAGTAATCAACAGTTCTTACAACTGAGAAAGGCTGAGGAAACATTCTCTAACGTTTCCTCAGCCTTTTTCCTATTCAATATTGCAAACTTCCCGGCCACAATTTTCACATTGAATTGCCTCTTTTAAATAATCAATATCCTTAATAAAGAGCAAATGCCCCCGATACTCGATAATCCCGTTCTTTTTCAATTCACTCAACATGCGATTGAGACTCTCCCGGGCAGTGGCCGAATAATTAGCCAGTTCCTGATTGGTCAGTGGTACAGAAATCAGGATTCCCCCATCCAATTCCTTGCCATAACTGTTGGCCAACCGTATTAAGGTAGAATAAAGCGCACCCTTCTTGCCATAGAGCATTAAATCCCGGAATTTCGTATGCTGCTTACGCATATGAGCACTGATAATCCGCAGGATGTTGATTGCCATCTGCGGACGCTTTTCCAAATAACTCTGCAGCACGGGGAATTCAATCGCATAAACCTCAGCAGCACTTTGGGCAATGGCATTAAATATGTAGGTTGGTTTGTCCTCAAATAAGGGCAGTTCTCCTATGATACTGCTGCGGGTAGCCAACCGCAAGGACAGTACCCGTCCACTGGTAGCATATTTCGTGATAAAAATCTGTCCCGTCCGCACAATATAAAAGTACTTGGCTGAATCTCCCTCATGAAACAGGTATTCCCCATCATGCAGCATAATCACCTTCCCGGGAACCTCATACAACTGTCGCACCAATGTTTCCATGACCTTACCTCGCTTACTTCTTTATTACACTCTCTAGCATACTAAAAAAAACTCCTTCTAACTGTGAGCTTTGTTACCAGACGAGTGAGTTTTGTTACTTACTTATTGATATTTTTCAATTATACTTAAGATTAATCAATAATAATGTGACAAAAAAGGACAGGTGATGAACAAATGTCAACTGCTAAAGACTTCTCTCTTTTAGGTGAAAGTCCTTCCCGCCAGGATATTTTACGGCACTGGGAACCAGAAAATACGGCTTTCTGGAACAAATATGGCAAAAAAATCGCAAACCAAAATCTGGCTGTATCCACTTGGGCACTGGTACTTTCCTTTGTGGTATGGACCCTATGGGCTACAATAGCAGCAAAACTCAATACAGTAGGTTTCCAATTCAGCGATGAACAGATTTTTACGCTGGCAGCTTTGCCAGGACTGGTAGGGGCTACAGGACGCTTGTTTTATACTTACCTGCCCGGTCTGTTAGGCGGTAAGACATCCACCTTCATCACCACGGCTCTGTTGCTCCTGCCCATTATCGGCTTAGGAAATGCCCTGCAGGATACCTCAACCTCTTATGATACCTTTGTCATGTTGGTGGCTTTTATCGGCATCGCTGGGGCAAACTTCTCGGCCTCCATGGCCAATATCGGCTTCTTCTTTCCCAAGGCAAACAAAGGTTTAGCCCTGGGTATTAATGCCGGTGTAGGCAACCTGGGCGTATCGCTGATTTATCTGACGGCTCCCCTGCTGCTGGGCTGGAATCTTTCCAGCTTTTTTGGCGACGGTTTGATAACCGCTGACGGAAACATGGTCTATCTGCAAAATGTCTGCTACTTTTGGGCTATTCCCACGGTAATCACCCTGGCACTTATTTGGCTATTCATGGATAACCTGCCGCTGCCGAAGCAAAGTCCCAAGAGTATTCTCTCCATCTTCGGCAACAAACATACCTGGCTCATGTGTTGGATCTACACCTGTGGCTTTGGCTCCTTCATCGGCTTTTCTGCTGCTCTTGGCCTGCTCGTAGCCAAGGAATTTCCCGATGTTTCCTTCTCCATGGCCGCATTCCTTGGTCCCTTCATTGGCGCAGGTGTCCGCCCCATCGGCGGCTGGCTGGCCGATAAGATGAACAGCGGCTCCCGGGTTACCCTGCTTTCCTTATTTGTGATGCTGGGCGCCAGCCTTGTAACCCTAATGGGCATCCAAAACCACAACTTCGCGATGTTCTTCGCATCCTTCCTGCTGCTCTTCTTGACCACGGGCTTTATCAACGGTGCATCTTTCCGCATGATTCCCTATATCTTCAACAATCCCTTCCATTCTTCACTGGTAACAGGGTTCACCGCTGCCATCGCAGCTTATGGAGCCTTCCTGATTCCCAAGATCTTTGGCTGGTCTTACGCAAGCTACCAAAGTGTAGCTCCTGCCTTCTACATTCTGATTGGCTTTACGGTAAGCACCATCATCATCACCTGGTTCTTCTATGACCGCAAGAATTCCGGCCAGCATTGCTGAAATATTAACGATGATCACTAGCCAGTACCAACGCGTAAACGGATTGCGCACCAGCAGTCTTCAAGACGCTGGCACACTCTGCCAGCGTAGCCCCCGTGGTCAGTATATCATCCACCAATAAAATTCTTTTCCCCCTTAACGCCTTTGCCTCGATTACGGCAAAGGCGTTTTTTATGTTCACTCTGCGTTCCTGCTCACTCAGTTCATACATGGGACATGTCGCTCTTGTGCGTGCCAATGAACGGCGTAGGGGAATGTTTTGCCCGGTCAGGAATTGACCAAAAATCAGCTCCGCCTGATTAAAACCACGCTTTTTTTCCTTATGCGCATACAGCGGCACAGGAACAGCCATATCCACACCACTGAGTAAGCCCTGAACAAGCGTCTCCTTTCCTGCCGCCTGCAGGAAATTTTCGATATAGGGAAGATTACTGCGCTTGCCTTGATACTTCAACTGTCGAATTAAATCCCGCAGACCATGCCTGTATAAACCAAGTGCCCATGCAGCAGCTAAATCAGCCTGCATAGGCACAGAAAGAGGCAATATATGAGGATTTAAAGCCTGTTGTAAACAAGCAGGACACCAGCCGCCCTTTTCTTCCACATAAGCATGACAGAGCGGGCAACGGGCAGGAAAGACAAAATTCAGCAGACCTTCAATGAGATTAACCACGACCAAAAAACCTCCGCTTAGGCCGTTTCTGTTCCCAAACCATCACGGCCTCCAATACAGAGCCGGCTACACAGCGGGCTTTATCAGAAATCGTAAAACATTCTTCCTGCCCCATGGTGGGATGAATGTCCGCAATCTTCTGCTCCTTCTTCACCTTGCTTCCCCGATGCAGTGCCCCACGCAAAACTCCATCAATCGTAGCCGTCATCTCAATGGTACGGCCATCGGGAGTATGAATTCTGGCCAGCGGCTCACCTTTTTTCACCATTAGAGAAATCGTGCTCAACACATCCACCGTACCCTCTTCCGGCGCAAAAATTAGATGCTCCAGATTGGCACTTTCTCCCACCGTACTGCTCTGAATATCTTGACTGCGGGCAGAATAGCCCTCATAAATCAATCGGCCCAAATTATGTCCACGCATGGTTTCCACTACCACATCCACATCCCGGCCAGCACAAAATCCTGGTCCCAGGGCTATCGTGTGCTCGGCCATATCTTTGGTGGTACCGTTGGTATTATGGGAAAGAATGGCATCCACCAAAACCTGCGGTTTCAATTCCTTTACACTGCGCGCCTCCGGGTCCTCCAGCATTACCAATTCACCCTTTTTCAGCCGATCCTTGGCTTCGATGAGATTCTTTGCCTTATAACAGGTTATGCGCTCTACTTTCGACTGGCCGCGATACATCGCCTCCGAAAAAGCTACCCGGCGCCTTGTGGCTGAAGGTTCTTTCTGCTCCAGCACCAGCACCCGGAAGCCGGCCCGGTACAACGCATGAATCGTCCCGCTGGCCAGCTCTCCGCCACCTCGCACAATAACCAAATGTTTCATTGCCACTGCTCCTTTTCCGTTACAAATGTCATATTTATTATACTACATAATTCTATTCTGTGGTTTACGATAATTTCTCTCAAAATCTTAATTTTATTATTCAAAAGCATTGCAATTATCAGATAAATATGGTATTATGAACTTGTAAAGAAGAGATGGATATGCAAACCACTAGAAAAGTAATTCTGTCGTTTGAAATTTTAGCAGGTGAGTATCTAGCCGAAACAGGCTCTCTTCAAAACCTTACATACTTGTTTTAGGAAAGGATGTGAGCGTTTATTGAAGAAATCACTCAGCAGGAGCTCCTTAGCCACCTAGCTAGCAAGTGCATTGGTGAAGTACAAGATTATCCAACAAAGCGAAAAGAGACATGATGATGGTTATAAGCCGCCAGATGTACTCACAGCTGTTGGAAGTAAGGCGCACAACGCTTAGGTAAAAAGGAGCAAAAAACTGCTACCCTGGGTAATTCTTTACGAGTCTCTATGAGCATCGAAACTGTAGTAAACCTATCGTTATCGAATGAGAGATTAACGCACGTGCAACAACTGAATCTGTGTATTCAAAAGTGTTTCAGCTGAACATCCATATATTATGGAACACTGCGCGGGATTTCTGCTCGAGAGGAAATCCACGCCGACAAATGAATATGAGAAGGATAAGTTAATATCGATGAATATCCATAAATAAAGCCGGTACGTGATGCGTGCCGGCTTGCTTTATGTACTGTTCTCCCTGTCCTATTTGCTCTATTTATGATAAAATTAAAGTGTAATTATTATTTTATGATGGGAGATGTATTTTATGGAAAATCCTATGCTCAGCAAGATTCAAGACCTTCGTCAGGAATCCTTCCTAACCGAAACGGCCAGCTATGCAGGTGTGGCCGTCAAGGAAATCCTAATGATCCTATTGGTAACTGCTGCAGCCTTTGCTACGATTATCAGTGGCTATGCAACCATGGTTACCACAGGAGTAGCTTGTGCCGGGTGTCTGATCATGACCTTGATTGTCAGCTTCAAACCAGGAACAGCAGGCTTTATTTCACCACTGTTTGCCATCTTTGAGGGCGCTTCCATTGCCATGCTCTCCATGATAGCCGAAGCCTTCTTACCTGGAGCAGTCCTTCAGGCAGTACTCCTCACCTTCACCATCGCCATCGCTGCTGCCCTTGTCTTCAGCCAAGGATGGATTACCGTGGACGCAAAATTCAGTAAGGGTGTTACCATTGCTTTGCTGGGCCTGCTATTCGGCTACCTCCTGCGTTTTGTCCTATCCTATTTCTTCAGTGTGGATTTTGGCTTTATGGATGGCGGCCTGATTGGCATCGGCATCAACCTGCTGATTATCGGTCTGGCCACTGCCTGTCTCCTGATCGATTATAGCCAGATTCAAGAAGCTGTATCCCAGGGCCTGCCCAAGGATTACGAATGGTTCTGTGC
Organism: Selenomonas sp.; assembly: GCF_024699275.1. The sequence goes on along the minus strand of NZ_JAILPX010000063.1, from coordinate 7,859 downwards.
TTTCTCCCTTTTGATTACCTTGATTTGGCTTTATGTACGCTGCATCGACCTACTGCTGACCATCAGCAATATGAGCGATGACTAAGTATACCGCAACCGAAAAATGCTGGTGGAAAAACTCCACCAGCATTTTTCTATGCCATCGCCAATCTGACGAAATCAGCTCTCCTCATATTCTCTTACCCGCAAGGTTAAATTGCGTTGGGCACAGATTTCCTTACATTTGGCAATCTCTTCCGGTCCCTCCACCTTGTCCACAATGGTAAGCACCACATGGGGCACATATTTCTTGCTATGTTCAGCAAAATCCAGCATCGCTTCATAAGATTGCAGGCCGTATTTTGCCCTGGTCAATTCGTAATAGCGCTCGGCATTAGAAGCATTGAGGCTGATGGATATGGTATCCAGCACCCCCTGGAAATCTGCTGCAATTTCCCGACCGTATTCCAGTTCCCCCAAACCGTTGGTATTAAGTCTGGTCGGCAATTCTGGATGCTTCTGCTTCACATAATGAAGCAGTTCGACCAAAGTCGTAAGCTGCATAGTAGGCTCCCCAAAACCACAGAACACCACTTCCTGGATATACGGCCAAGGTACACCATCCAGAGCAGCCTTCAAATCCTCCACCGTAGGCTGTTTTTTCAGCCACAAACTGGAATCTTCCGCCATCTTCTTCATATTACGCAGACAGAACGTACAGGAACAATTACAGGCATTGGTAATGTTCACATAGAGATTTCTTTTCCCCTCTGGCTGTTCTTGCAGACTTTCCTCCAGCGGTAAATATCTGCCGCCTTTATGGGTTGCATAGACTAACAAATCACTTCAGCTCCCTAAGATATTCTTCAAATGGTAAACCATAATTCCACGGTAAATCCAATTCCACTGCATAGCCCAAACATTTTTTAATAAAGTTCGCCGCCTTAACCGCCGCCTGTTCCAGCGTTTCTCCATTAAGCAAACTACCGGCCACAATGGCAGCAAAGGCATCCCCGGTCCCTGAACGATCGCCCCCTACCTTTTCCACGGTGAGGACCTTCCCCCGGCCAGCCTCATAGATGAAATTCCGCAGATTATCCGCACCATGCAGACCTGTGATAATCACCTGGGATGGGCCTTGCGCGGCCAATTCACTGGCCATATATTCCAATTCGTCATCGGAAACCTGGCCATTCTGCGGGTAGGGAATATCCAGTAATAGACAGGCTTCTGTAAGATTTGGTGTCACCAAATCCGCATAAGCCAGCAGGCGGCGCATCTCCGCGCACATTTCCATGGTATAGGAACTATACAGTTTACCGTTATCCCCCATCACAGGGTCAACCATCACCCGGGTATAGGGCTGCTTAAAGCGGCGGATAAAGTCCTCCACAATGGCAATCTGTTTCACCGACCCCAAAAAGCCCGTGCAAATACCATCAAAGGACAGCTGGTTTTTCTCCCAGCTGTCCATGTAAGGTTTCATCCGCGTTGTATAATCATCCAGATAATGATGCTCAAAGCCAGTGTGTACCGACAGGATAGCCGTAGGTAAAGGACATGCCTGAATCTTCATGGCCGACAACAGCGGCAGCTCCACAGTCACCGAACAACGGCCAAATCCGGTTATATCATTAATCAAGGCAATACGTTTTTGACGTCTTAGCAAGGAATCTCCTCCCAGGGTCTAGTCGTTAGCGGTTATCCACCTTATCCATGGCCACCATATCATGCTCGGCAAAACGATGCCAAGCAAGTTCTTCATACTTGGTACCAGGCTGACCATAATTTGCGTACGGGTCAATGGATATCCCCCCTCGAGGCAGGAACTTGCCCCAAACTTCAATATACTTGGGTTCCATCAGTTTCACTAAATCCTTCATGATAACATTGACCACATCTTCATGAAAATCCCCATGATTGCGGAAGCTCACCAGGTACAATTTCAAGGATTTGCTCTCCACCATCCTTTTATTGGGAATATAGCTGATATAGATGGTCGCATAATCCGGCTGGCCGGTAATTGGACATAGCGCTGTAAACTCAGGACAGTTGAATTTCACCCAGTAATCATTATCCGGGTGCCGATTCTGAAAAGTCTCCAATATTTCCGGGCAATAATCGTAATGATAATTGACCTTTTTCTTGCCCAGCAGGGTAATTTCTTCTTCTTTCTTGTCTCTTGACATTATTCCTCTTTCTCCAATTTCAAAAATTTCTCTTCAAAGTCAGCCACGCTCTCCGGATGGCCAAACAAATAGCCCTGAATCGTATCCGCTTTACATTCCTTGGTCAAAAGCTCGTATTCGGCTTCTTCCTCCACGCCTTCTATACAACACTGAATGCCAATACTATGGCAAAGGTCCACCACATACTGAACCAAACGGCGGTCAAACTCATTTTCCAGAATTTTTTTCACAAATTCCCGATCGATTTTCACGATATCACAGGAAAGGTTCTTCAGGGAAGCCAAAGATGAATAGCCTGTGCCAAAGTCATCCATAGCCACGGCAATCCCCTTCTCGCGGATAGCATCAAACTGTTTGTTGATAAAGGACCAATCGGCTACAATCTTACTTTCCGTAAGTTCCAACACAATTGAATCCGCAGGCATATCATAGCGTTCCAGACATTCCTCCACAAAGGTCTTGAAAGACAAATCCTTGATCTGCTCGTAACTCATATTGATGCTGACCCGGAAATCCGGCACATAACGGCGCCATTTCTTACAGGTCTTGATTGCTTGTTCAGCCACCCACTTCCCTACGGGGATAATCAGCTTGGTCTCTTCCAAAATGGGGATAAATTCCATGGGGGCCACCATCCGGCCCTTGGGATTCTTCCAGCGTAACAGCGCCTCAGCGCCAATGAGCTTCTGTTCCACAGCACTGACCTGGGGTTGGAAAAACAGACTAAATCCTACGCAGTCGTTTTCGACACTTTCCCAAATGCTGTCCCGCATGGAAATAGAACGAACCCAACGATTATACTGCTCCTTACTGAATATGGTATTCCGGTTCTTGCCTCCCCGCTTAGCGATATCCATAGCCGCTTCAGCATGCTTATGCAGCACAAGATAATCTTTTCCCGCTTCGGGATAGAATACTGTACCGCAAGAAGCTGTACAGAAATACTGATGACCATCAATATCCTGGGGCCGGGACAAAGCACTTTGCACGCTGGCAAAGATTTCCGCCACTTCCGTCTCCTTAGCTCCGGGATAAATCACCGCAAACTGATCACCATCCAGCTTAAACAGCGTCAATTCTGAGGGGATGACATTGCCAATTGCATCCGCCACCCGCTTCAAGACCAAATCCCCGGTCATGCGATTGTACGTCTCATTGACAATCTTGAAATTATCCAGGCCCATCACCATAATGGCACCACCCTCACCAGTAGCCCGGTATTGGGCCAAGGCCATCTTTACTCCGTGCTCAAACTGATACTTATTGAGCAGCCCCGTAACTTCATCCGCCTGATTGCGCTGCGCCATCCTGGACATTGTCCCAATAAACATATACGGTTTGCCATCCCGGTCCATGCCTTCCCTGCCACGAAAACATATCCAGACATATTCGCCTTTTCGGGTTTTAACTCGATACTCCATATTGAGTTCACATGGCACCTTAGATGCCATGACTTTGCTAAGGTCTGCCTGATAATGTCCGCGCTCCTCCGGATGAACCAACGGACCCCAGTGTTTATCAAAATCATACATAATCTCGCCGGGCAAATCAAACTCATTGACCATATTCGGCGACACCATTGCCAGATTCTCCTGCAAATCGATGAAGAACAGATATTCCTTTGTCGTTCTTCCTAAGAGATCAAAATAGAACCGGAAACGGCGTAAACACGGGCTTAGGGGAATACGATTATTCTTTCTCATAATTATCATCCTACATTGCCGATTATCATCTTTTGGGCAATATACCCACTCATTATATGATATACCTAAACACTGGTATTAGGCAAGAAAAAACCGGAGAAATGCCCGTTCTTTCCTATTCTATCGCCAATTTTCTTTCCCCTGATTGAGCACCTCCACCTGAATGGCCTTCATGGCATTTAAGGCCGTATCGTGGGATGCTGGCGTAACGCCTGCACAACAGGCAGCATCAACCACGATATGGGCATTAGGCAAAGCTGCCTTAGCAATTACCGCATTGGATAAGACGCAAATGTCCGTACACAATCCCACTAGTTCAATGCGCCAACTTACCGCCTCTTGAGACATCGTTTTCAAGAAATGTCCCATTTCCAGTGAACCAAAGGTGTATTTATCAAAACAATGGTCCACATCTCTACCAGTCAATTTCTCACTGATTTGCCAGCCGGCGGTTCCCTTGATGCAATGCGGTACCGGCAGATTCTTTCCCTCTTCCGTTTCCCGGTAATTTTCTAAATGCGTGTCCCGGGTAAACAACACCATATCACCATTTGCCTGGGCCTCCCGGATTTTCCCTGCTACAGGGTCCACAATGGCCACTGCCTCCGGAGTCCCCAGCGCACCATCAATAAAATCCTTCTGCATATCCACCACAATTAAAATTCTGTTCTGCTTCATATCCATCGTCCTTTCACTGCTATGGTTCCTTAGACGCGTAAATACTCCTTCTCCCTATTTTAATACAGGGATGCCCATACAGCAATAATCCATAGAAAAAAGGCCCCCGCATGGCGGGAGCCCTTGGATTGCTTATGCAATTAATGATTGAAGATATTCTTCAAGGCCTGTTTGTTGACATCGCGATTGAGCTGAGCCAGATAGGTCGTCAGTTTGATGTTCTTCGGGCAGGCTTCTACGCAGTTCTGGCTGTTGCCGCAGCTGGTAATACCGCCTTTTTCCATCAAGGCATTCAAGCGCTTCGGTGCATCGAATTTTCCCAGCGGATGCAGATTGAAGAGATAGGCCTGAACCGTTGGAGCCGGACCGATAAAGTCGGACTGCGGACCAACGTTGGGGCATGCTTCCAAGCAACAGCCACAGGTCATGCAGTGGGAAATCTCGTAAGCCGTCTGGGCCGTATAGGGATCCTGAATAGGAGCATCCTTGACTTCCCAGGTACCATCAACTTCCACCCAGCCCTGAATGCGTTTAAGACTTTCAAACATTACCGAGCGATCGATGAGCAGGTCGCGGATAACGGGGAACGTGCGCGCCGGCTGCAGCCGGATTGGCTGTTCCAGATTGTCCACCAAAGAGCAGCAAGCCTGACGCGCTTTACCGTTGATGACCATCATGCAGGCACCACAAACTTTTTCCAAGCAATTGCATTCCCAAACAACAGGAGCAACCTTCTTGCCATCTACCGTGACGGGGTTCTTCTGGATTTCCATCAGAGCGGCAACAACGTTGAGACCCGGACGGTAATCTACATCGAATTCTTGCGTGTAAGGAGTCGTATTAGGGCCGTCCTGACGCTCGATTACGAATCTGACTTTTTTCTGTTCTGCCATTGTTATTGTCCTCCCTCTTACTCTTTCTTAGCTACAGCGTAGTTACGCAGACGCGGCTTAATGAGAGAGTGCTCAAATTCACGATAGGTAACTTCCGGTTCACTGTTGGCAGCGTCAAAGGATACTACCGTGGTACGCATGAATTTCTCATCATCACGACCAAAGAACAGCAAATCATCGTTACCATCATCCGTCATAGCGCGGCCGGTTGCGGCATCGAAATGGTATTTGCCATTTTTCTCATCGAAAGCCTTTTTCTTGGCTGCATCCCAGCTATCGTAGTCGGATTTGAGGACGATCTTGGCATGAGCGCCGCGGCTTTCGTCACGCTGCAGAGCGGACTTGGTGATGGCCATAGCGTAGATAATCATATTGCGGAGCTGACGAACAAACATTGCTTCCTGGTTAGCCCAGTTGCCATGGTCCGTAACACCGATGTTGTCCCAACGTTTCAGGAGGGCATGGAGTTCTTTCATGCACTGTTTGAGGCCGTTGTTATCGCGTTCGATGGACACATATTTGTACATGATGTCCCCGAGTTCATGGTGCATCTGATGTGCATTTTCTGCACCATTCATGTTGCGAATCTTATCGAATTCAGCAACGCATTCCTGACGGGCTGCATCGAGTTCTTCCTGCGTAAGCGCATCACCCAGTTTGCCGCTGCGGGCAAGGCGCAGAGCTTCCGGACCGGAGATGGTGCCGGAGTACGTTGCAGACAGCAGGGAGTTTGCACCCAGACGGTTTGCACCATGGTACTGGTAGTCGCATTCGCCGGAAGCCATCAGGCCCGGGATATTCGTGTGGTGCTCTCTATCTACCCAGATACCACCCATAGAGTAATGGATGGACGGGAAGATTTCCATCGGCACCTTACGCGGGTCCTGACCTACGAAATCATCGTACATTTCGAGAATACCGCCGAGCTTGCGTTCGAGGTAATCTGCCGGAATATGGGACAGGTCGAGATATACGCGATTCGGGTTGGTCATGCCGAGACCCATGTGAACAACGACCTTATAGATGGCACGGGATGCAACGTCACGCGGTACGAGGTTGCCATATGCCGGATACATATCTTCGAGGAAGTACCAACGTTCTTTTTCGCCCGTCTTGGGGTTCTTGCGATATACCCAGACGCGACCGCCTTCACCACGGCAGGCTTCGGACATCAAACGGTTCTTGTCGGAGCCCGGAATAGCCGTCGGATGAATCTGCAGGAATTCGGGGTTGCCGATTTCTGCGCCCTGCTGGTAAACAGCGGATACGGCAGAACCATTGCAGATGGTAGATGCCGTGCAGCGACCATATACCTGGCCAGGACCACCAGTAGCAAGGATTACCACATCAGCGGGGAATGCCTGAATTTCGTTGGAGTTCATGTTCTGCGCAACGATACCACGGCAAACACCGTCTTTGTTCTTGATGATTTTGATGAATTCCCAGAATTCATATTTCTTTACGCCACCCTTAACTTCCCAACGGCGAACCTGCTCGTCGAGAGCATAGAGGAGCTGCTGACCCGTCGTGGAGCCGGCAAATACGGTACGCTTGTTCTTCTGACCACCGAAGTTACGGAGGTCAAGTACGCCTTCTGCCGTACGCGTGAAGGGCACGCCCATGCGGTCGAACATATGTACGAGCTTCGGAGCTGCTTCAACCATGCCTTTAACAGCCAGCTGGTCAGCTAAGAAGTCACCGCCGTATACGGTATCATCAAAATGTTCATAAATGGAGTCATGCTCACCCTTGGTGTCCATGCAGGCGTTCATGCCGCCCTGTGCGCACAGGGAGTGGGAACGTTTTACCGGGCAGTAAGAGAACAGGTCAACCTTACCGCCGTCTTCGCAGATTTTCAGCGTAGCCATGAGGCCGGAGAGGCCACCGCCTACGACAATAATCTTTTTTTCAGGTTTATTAGCCATTGAAATTCTCCTTTACTTTGCCATACACAAGGCAATTACATCACAAAGTAGCTGCCCATAAATGCCAGCGTCACGAGGCACAGCACAGCGCAGAGACCCATGCTCAGTGCACTAATCACATTCTGGACGCGGGGACCTTTCGCAATACCCCAGGTCATGCAGAAGGTGGTGATACCATTGCAGAAATGGAAGATGGCAGCGAACATGCCAAGGATGTACAAGAGAGCATAGGCAGGATTTGCCACGAAATAGCTCTGCAGGAGTTCATAGGAAATCGGCGTACCAGCGATACCTTTCGTGAAGATACGCAGATAGAAGATGTGCCATACGAGGAACACAACGAGGAACCATGCCGTCCAGCGCTGCAGGGCAAACTGCCAGTTGCGGACATAGCCATAACGTCCCGGGTTGTTCTTAGCCTGCAGGCAGATGTAGATGCCATAGATGGCATGGAAGAGAAGCGGTGCAGCGATTGCACCAATTTCCAACCCG